>NZ_CP197470.1:2751038-3056709 GCF_052180235.1 Microbacterium sp. F51-2R
GCGCCGGTCAGGTGCGCCGCATCTGGAACAACACCGCCACGGCGATCGAGATCGAGGGCGAGTGGGATGTCGCGCCCGGCGTCGACGCGACGTTCGTCGTGACCGGCTACACAGCGCCTCTCACGACCGCCGCGCTCGTCGGAACCGTCACGGCCATCTCGGCCGACAACCGCACGGTCACCCTCAGCGGCGTGACGCTGCCGACGACCGCGGGCGGCCTGAGCGGCGCGATCCTCCGCATCGTCGACGCGAACGGCACGGCCACCTACCGGACGATCGCCTCGAACACGGCCGACACGATCACCGTCGTCGACCCGTGGGGTGCGGGAGCCTTCGTGCTCGGCACGACGCGCGTCTACGTCGCCGACATCCCCGGGGCCGTCGTCGACCGCGTGAACGTCCTCGTCCACGACGGCGACACCGCGGGCGTCGTCATCACGCCGACCGGCGGCGACATCCGCCTCGTCGAGGGCGCCACCGGCACGCAGTTCGGCTCCTCCGCCACCTACACCGTCCGCCTCACGATGGCCCCCGCGGCCGGCGAGACGGTCACGGTGCGCCTCGACGCGATCGCGTCGTTCACGCTCGACATGGGCGGCCCCGACTGCGGCCTGCCGAACGGATGCCACAACCGGCAGCTCGAGATCTGGAACGGCTCCTCGTGGGTCAGCCAGCTCGCCCTGACCTTCACGGCGGCCGACTGGTCGCTCGCCCGCACGGTCACGATCCGCGCGATCGACGACACCGTCATCGACGGCGGCGACGTTCAGGAGTTCGCCGACTCGTCCCGCCGCCTGCACCTCATCCAGGGACCGCTGTTCGTATCGGGCGGCGACGACCCGAACCCGCCGGTCGCCCTCGAGCTCGACGGCTACCTGCCGATCGTTTTGCCGGGGGAGTCCTCGGGCAACCCGCTCCCCGTCACGGCGAGCTCGGGCAGCGCCATCGAGCCCGCCCAGGTCGACACCCTCGTCGTGCACAACGAGGACAGCCCCGCGAACGACAGGGGCGTGCTGACGAGCGGCCGCATCACGGGGCTCGGCATGGCCGACGATTACAGCCTCGCCGGCCGCCCCGTCCTCGGCGGCATCCGGTACGCCGACTTCGAAGACCTCACGATCCTCCTCGGCTACGGCGACGACACCTTCACGATCCAGTCCACGCACGCCGGCACGACGACCCTCGACGCCGGCCCCGGCGATGACGCCGTCGTCGTGCTGACGATCGACGGGCACACCCGCATCGTCGGCGGTCCGACCAGCCCGACGGCGCCGCTCTACGGCAACACCGACGACGACGTCTTCACGATCGGCACGACGGCGGGCGTGCTCGACCTCCTCCGGGCGCTCCTCGTCCTCGAGGGCGGAGTGGGCCGCGACGTCGCGAACGTCAACGACTTCGGCGACGGGGCGGCCAACCTCGGCTGGCTCACTCAGGACTCGATCACGGGCCTCGGCATGACGCCGACCACGGCACTGGATGCCTCGGGCCGTCCGCTCGACCGTCTCTACTCGGTCACCCCGACCGGAGCGGCGTTCACCATCATGCTGTCGCAGCTCCGGGGCGGCATCGCATCCGGCATCGGCGCGGTCACCTTCGCCGCGGGCACCTCCGCTGAGGCGGTGCGCTTCGCGCTCCAGAAGCTCCTCTTCCCGACGACCCCCGGCGCCGACCCCGGCGTGTCCATGAGCTGCGGCACGGACGACACCACGAAGTGTGCCGCGAGCGTCTACGTCTGGCTCGTCGGCGGCACTTACTTCATCGGCTTCCGCGGCGAGGTCAACGAAGACCCCGCGATGTCGATCGCGATCCAGCTGACGGCGATCGGGGCTTCGGCGACGGATGCCGCGACCGACGCCGCGGCACGCGCCGGCATCCGCTACCACGGCCTCGAGACGCTCAACCTCTCGCTCGGCTCGGGCAGCGACGTCCTCAACATCCGCGGCACGCTCCCCGTCACGAACGTCTCCTTCGGCGCCGGCGACGACCGCGTCTACATCTCGTCGCGCGCCGATGTCGGGCTCGGTGACAAGCCGCAGTTCCTCGCGGGCGACCTCGACCGGATCCAGGGCACGCTCAACCTCGACCTCGGTGCCGGGCGCCACACGCTCCTTCTGAGCGACGAGGGCGCGACGGCGGGCGACTCCAACGTCCTCATCACCGACCTGCCGGCTCCCGCCCGGGTTCGGGACGCCGCGCTCGCCGCGAACGGCGAGATCTTCGTGGTCGGCCTCGCGCCGGCGGGCATCTCGTGGAAGGCCGCCGCGGACGGCACCTTCGCCGACGGCATCCGCATCTGGACGAGCGGCTTCGCCGACACGATCCGCATCGACGGCACGCACGTCCGCTCCGGCGTCCGCACGACGACGTGGCTCAACACCGGGCTCGGCAACGACAACGTCACGGTCGACCTGCAGGCCGCCGAAGACGACTTCTTCGTCCTCAACACGCAGGGCCCGAACGACAACGTCCTGAACCTCGGCACCGACCTCGACGACGGCGACGAGCCGCTCCTCGCCGACGTCGTGAGCTCGATCACCGTCACCCGCGGCGGCGTCACGACGACGATCGACCCGGCACGCTACGTCGTCTCGTCGCGCCTGGACACCGCGGGCCTGTTCGACTCGCTCCTGCCGGGCGACGTCGTCACCGTCGCCCTGCGCCTCACCTCGTGGGCGGTGCAGACCTCCGGCACCTACGACCTCGGTCCCGCAGGCGACGTCCTCGCCTACCGCGTATGGGTCAACGGCCGCCTCCTGAGCGCCGCCGAAGTGACCCGCAGCGGCAGCACGCTCTCGTTCGCGACTGCTCCGCAGCGCGACGGCACCGCGGCGCACGTCGTGGTCGAGGTGACGCGCTCCGCAGCCCGCACGTTCACGATGCCCGCGGCCGGCGCGATCCTCCCGGCCGGCGTCACCGACGACGACACGGTCAACGGCCAGACCTCGACCCTCCCGCTCGTGATCTTCGGCGGCATCGGCGCGGACACGCTCCACGGCGGCACCGGCGGCGACATCGTCTTCGGCGACCGCGGCCTCGTGCAGTGGGTCGACGCCACGGGAGTCGTGAGGGCTCAGTCCGGCAACGGCGGCATCGACGACTTCACCGACGGCGCGGTGCGCCCGCTCGGCCTCGTCACGACGGTCGACCCGACGATCGGCGGCAACGACGTCGTCACGACCGGAGTCGGCGCCGACATCGTGCTCGGCGGCGCGGGCGCCGACACGATCACGACGAACCGCGCCGAGACGGCGGGAGCTCCCGACAAGAGCGGCATCGTCTTCGGCGACCACGGGCTCATCGACTGGGTGATTCAGGATGCCGATGCCTCCGACATCGATCGCATCTGGTCGATCGACACGGCCTTCGGCGGCTCCGACTCGATCACGACGGGTACCGCCGACGACTTCATCGTCGGCGGGGTCGGCGCAGACATCATCTCGGCGTCGAACGGCCGCAACATCGTGCTCGGCGACCACGGCCGGTTCACGGCGACCGTCGGCGCAGCCACGCCGCTGTGGGGTGGCCTCGCCCTCCCGGCCGGACGCATCACGACGACCGATCCGACGATCGGCGGAGCCGACGTCATCACGACGGGCACGGGCATCGACCTCGTCCTCGGCGGCGCCGCAGGCGACGCGGTCGCCGCGGGCGACGGCGCCGACGTCGTCGTCGGCGACCACGGCTTCATCGACCTCGGCATGAAGTCCGGCGCGCTCTACGCCCTCACCATCACGGTCACCGACAACGCGATCGGCGGCGCCGACACGATCCGCGGCGAGGGCGGCCAGGACGTCCTCATCGGCGGCACCGGCATCGACCGCGTCGACGGCGGCAGCGAGCAGGACCTCGTCTTCGGCGACAACGTCTCGCTCGACCGCACCACGAGCTTCGGCATCCACACCAACCCGCGCTTGCGCGTCCTGATCGGAACGACGATCTACAGCGTCGCGCTCACGACCGCGGGCGACGCCCTCGTCACCGCGACGTGGCAGAACAACCCGGGCGGCATGACGGCCTGGACCGACTTCCGGATCACGATCCTCGACCACGACGCGGCCACCGCCGCCGACCGCTACGGCGACGACTACATCGCCGGCGGCGCGGGAGACGACACGATCTTCGGTCAGCTCGGCAACGACACGATCCAGGGCGACGGCTCGATCGACCTCACGGTCGGCGCCCGCCGCGACGCCAACGGCGACCTCGTGCTGAACGGGTCGGTCGAGGCCGCGACCGACGGCGACGACTACATCGAGGGCGGCGGCGGCTCGGATGTCGTCTTCGGCAACCTCGGCCGCGACGACATCATCGGCGGCAGCTCCTCGCTCTTCTCGCTCGACACGAAGCAGCGCCGCCCCGACACGGCCGACCTCCTCTTCGGCGGAGCGGGCACGAAAGCCGGGCGCAACGACGACACGGCGCTCCACGGCCGCGACTCCGACAACATCGTCGGCGACAACGGCGACATCCTCCGCCTCGTCGGCACAAACGGCGGCGCGGGGGGCCAGTACCTCGCCTTCACCTACGACAACTACGGCGAGGCCGTGAAGCTCCTGCCGCGTGCGGTGCGCCTGCTCGACTACACGCCGGGCGGCCCCGACCTCGTGCCGGGCTCGCTCACGGGCGACGTCTACGGCAACGACGAGCTGCACGGCGAGGCGGGCGACGACACGATCTACGGCGGCGCGGGCAACGACGTGATCTTCGGCGACGCCGGCGACGACGACCTCATCGGCGGCTGGGGACACGACTGGATCTCGGGGGGAACCGGCATCGACGGCATCCTCGGCGACGACGGCCGCATCTTCACCAGCCGCAACGGCCAGACCGAGGTGCTCAACGGCCTGACGACCGCGACGACCCAGATCGAGATCACGACCCCCGGTCGTGTGCAGGTCGCGGTGATCTTCCCGACGGGCAAGCTCACCAAGCGGGTCGACCTCACCCCGTTCGCCGTCGACGGCAACCCGCTGAACCCGCTCTACAACGCCAAGTACGCCAATGACATCCTCTTCGGCGGCTGGGACGGCGACTTCATCCACGGCGGATCGGGCGACGACGCCATCTCGGGAGCCGAGGCGCTGCCCGTCGCGTACGGCGTCGGCGGCATCCGCAGCGACTTCACACGTCCGTTCAACAACGGCACCCTGCTCGGATTCGACACGGTCACCGGCGAGTTCGCCCTGTACGACGAGTACAACCCGATGCGGAAGGTCCTCGTGAACGGCGGGGAGTGGATGCTGAACTTCGACCACACCGAGGGCCGCTTCGACTCCGTCGCCACGGCGACCCGCACCGACGGCGACGATGTGCTGTTCGGCGACCACGGCAACGACTGGATCGTGGGCGGCACGGGACGCGACACCGCATGGGGCGGATGGGGCAACGACCTCATGAACATGGACGACGTCCTCACGACGGCGGGCGGCGAGAACACCTCGCCCGACACCAACGTGTCGTACGAGGACCGCGCCGTCGGGGGCGCCGGTCTCGACGTCCTCATCGCCAACACGGGCGGCGACCGACTGATCGACTGGGTCGGCGAGTTCAACAGCTTCCTCGTGCCGTTCGCTCCGTTCGGCCTCGGCACGGTGAGCCGCCAGGTGCCCCCGGCGCTCTTCGACTTCCTCTACCAGCTCTCGGCTGCCCAGGGCGCCGACTTCACGATCGCGCAGCTGTCGGGCGACGCGTACATCCCGCGCAACGGCGAGCCGTTCGGCGAGATCGGACTCGTGACGCAGAAGGACTCCTACTGGCAGGACCAGACGGGCGGACCGCGCGACCCGCAGCCGGGCAACGTCCCCGGGGGCAAGCGCGACGTGCTGCGCTCGGCCACCTTCAGCTCGGGCACGGCCGAGGACTTCTTCGCCGACTCCGGCGTCTTCGCGGTCGACAACGGCACGCTCACGGTGACCGCATCGGGCACCGGCGGCGACGCGGTCTCGGTGTACTACGTCGACGAGTACCTGCCGATCTACTTCGAGATCAGCGCGCAGATCTTCCTCACCAAGCCGACGGGCGGCTGGAAGGCCAACGCCTACGTCATCTTCGACTACTTCTCGCCGACGGACTTCAAGTTCGCCGGCGTCGACCAGTCGACGAACAAGCTCGTGATGGGTCGTCGCACCTCGTCGGGCTGGCAGGTCGATGTGCAGGCCTCGGTGCAGGGAGGCGTCAAGTCCGACAAGTGGTACTCGATGCTCGTCGCGGTCAACGGCACGACCGTGACCGTCTCGTTCGACGGCACGAGCGCGTTCACCTACACCTTCGCCCCGCGCGTCATCGACGGCGTCACCGTCGGGCTCAACAAGGGCTTCGTCGGCGTCGGCTCGAACGGCGCCCGCGGCAAGTTCGACAACATCTCGGTGCAGATCGTGCCGCCGGCCATCACGCTCGACACGACCGACGAGTTCACCGGCCCCGGAATGGTGAGCGGCTCCACCGGCACGTGGGGCGCGGCATCCGGGGTCCTGACGGGCACCGCTCCCGCAGGCTCCTCCGCCATCGCCCTCGCGAACGTCGGCCAGGTGCTCTCGGCCAACTCCTGGCTCGAGCTCACCACGATCGTGACTCTGGGCGCCGGTGCGCGCGCGGGCATCGTCTACGACTACTACGGCGCCGGCGACTACAAGTTCATCGTCCTCGACCTCGCCGCGCAGACCGTCGTCTTCGGGCACGTCGCCGGCGGCCGCAGCACGGTCGACCAGACGGTCGCCAAGGCGCTCACGGCCGGCACGAAGTACACGCTCATGGTCACCGTCAAGGGCGCGTCGGTATCGCTGCAGATCAACGGAGCCTTCGTGCTCTCGCGGGCGTACAACACGGCTCTCGCCGACGGGAGGTTCGGCCTGATCGTTCCGGCGGGATCGGCGAAGTTCGACTCGCTGCGCGTGCGCACCGACGGCTACGTCCCGCCTGCAGGCGTGGCCACCGCCACGACGGTCCCGACGGGCACGACGACCACCACGACGGCTCCGACCACGACGACCACGACGGCTCCGACCACGACGGCGCCGACGACGACCACCACGACGACGACGACCGCTCCGACGGCACCGACGACCACGACGACTCCGACTCCAACCACGACCGCTCCGACGGCCCCCACGCCGGAGCCCGCCCCCGCGCCCGCGCCGTCGGGCAACGTCCCTCCGGGCCGCGCCAAGAAGTGACCGCGGCGGCGTCGCGGCATCCGTCGTCAGCGCGCCGCGATGAGCACCTGCGGTGCCGCGTGCTTCATGCGCGTGCTGAGCCAGCGCAGCTGCACCGAGGTCTCCTTGTCGCACTCGGCCACGACCGCGAGCAGCTCCCGGTCGCGCAGCGCCTGACCCGCCTGCTTGATCATCGTCCACGTGATGTCGGTGAGGCTCGCGAGCAGGTAGAGGTCCTGGAGGTCACGGAGCATCCCGAGCGGACCCGACCGCGCCTTCGCGACCCCCGCGACGTGCAGCCGCTCCGGCTCGTCGTCGTCCGGCGCCTCGCCGTACCGATCGAGGATCGGCTGCAGGCGCGCGCAGTGGTCGTCGCTCTGGTCGGCGAGGGAGAGGCAGAGGAAGTGGATGTCGGGCTCGTCGCCGTGCGCCTCCGCGACGACGCGGAAGAAGTCAGCGTGTGCTCCGCTTCCTTGAGCAGCGACAGATAGACCGGCAGTTTCATCGCGCACCCTCCCACCGCTCGACCCGCACGGCCGCGCTCTTGAAGACGGGCTGCTTCGAGACGGGATCCCATTCCGTGGTCGTCAGTTCGTTTGCGGCGGTCGGATGCCGCGTCTCGGCGCCCTCCCCTTCCCCTCGAGCGGGGAGGCCCTTGACGAAACCCCCTCCGCGGGCTTGTCCCCCCGGGCCCTGCCCCCGCCCCCTGCGCCCGCCCGCGCCCCGCCCGCCCCCTGCGCCCGCCCGTGCCCCGCCCGCCCCGGCCCCGCCCGGTGCCCCAGACCGTGAGCCTCCATCTGAGCGCCGACACCGCGGGTGCTACCCACGCTCTCGGCGCTCAGGTGGAGGCTCACGGGTGACGCCCGGAGACGGTCGGCGCTAGAGGCGCTGGACCCCGACCACGATCACGAGCGCGCCGACGAGCAGCAGAATGATGCTCGTCAGCACCTCGCCGTGGCTCAGCAGCCACTCCCGCGCCGCGACGAGGCGGGGCTCGACCTCCTTGCGCGCGAAGACCGAGGCGAGGATCGGGATGGCGACGGTCGATGCGCCGATGAGCGTGTAGATCGCGAGCCCCAGGGCGACTTCGGCCCCCGACGACGCGTCGGCCCGCAGGGCGAGGCCGGCCGCGATGGCGAGCAGCAGACCCTTCGGGCGGATGTTGAGGAGCAGGCCGAAGCCGAAAGACGGCCACGGACCGAGCTTCTCGATCGACGTCATCCACTTGGGGATCGTCTGCTGCGACCGTCTGCGCGAACGGAGGATCGTCCAGACCCCGAGGAGGATGAGGGCGGCGCCGACGGCGATCTCGAGCCATCCGATCGTCCGCTCGGCGCGCCGCGGAATGCGTGAATCCGGCAGGAACTGCGCGAGGGCGGTCATCAAGAGCGCGACGCCGAAGATCCCGCCGATCCAGCCGATGAGGAAGGGGACGGCTGAGCGCGAGCCGAAGGGGGACAGGAGGATCACGAGCGCCGCGAGGATCGGCACGGTGCTGAAGGCCAGGGCGATCGCGATCGGGACGATGTGCAGGAGCAATGTGTGCATGCGATCCCCGCTCGGCCACCGTCGCCGATCGGCGAGTCCGACGCGGCGTCGCCTCACCTTATTGGATGGGCTCGCGGCCGATTCCGCCCCACCCTCCGCGGTGGGCGAGGCCCGGCGCCGCCGCGCAGCGCGGTCGTGTCGCTCAGTGAACACGGTTTGCCGGGCGGCGACCCACCGGCTAACCTTTGGAAGGTAAGGCTACCCTCACCCGCCCTGGGTGATCGTGGCCGGTGCGCGATGGGGCGCACGTTCATCCGTCGCTCGAATCTGGACAGACACGTGCTTGCAACCTTCTTGATCGGCCTTCGCGAAGGCCTCGAAGCCGCGCTCGTCGTCGGCATCCTCGTCGCCTACCTGACCCGTCTCGGGCGCCGCGACGTGCTGCCCCGACTGTGGGTCGGTGTCGGCCTGGCCGTCGCACTCGCCCTCGCGATCGGCGCGCTCCTCACCTTCGGCACGTACGCGCTGACCTTCCAGGCACAGGAGCTCATCGGAGGCATCCTTTCGCTCGTCGCCGTCGCGATGGTGACGTGGATGATCTTCTGGATGCAGCGCACGGCGCGCACCATGAAGAAGTCGCTCGAGGGCGGCGTCGACCGCGCGCTCGCGACGGGCGGCCTGTGGGCGGTCGTCGTGATCGGCTTCGTGTCGGTCGCGCGAGAGGGCGTCGAGACGACGCTCCTCCTCTGGTCGATGGTCCAGTCGTTCGGTGACGCGCCCCAGGCGCTCTTCGGCGCTCTCCTCGGCCTCGGCGTCGCCGTGCTCCTCGGCTGGCTCCTCGCGCGGGGAGCCCTGCGCCTCAACCTCCGCGTGTTCTTCACGTGGACGGGCGCCTTCCTCATCATCGTGGCGGCCGGCGTGCTCGCATACGCCATCCACGACCTGCAGGAGGCGGGGGCCCTCCCCGGCCCGTTCACCGCAGCCGCCCCGATCGTCCCCACCACGGGCGAGGTCGCCGTCGGTCTCGCGGGCTTCCCGTTCGGCTGGGCCTTCGACGTCACGGCGGTCATCCCGCCCGGAAGCGCGCTCGCGACAGTCCTGCAGGCGACGGTCGGCTTCATGCCGCAGATGACGTGGCTGCAGGTCATCGCCTGGACGCTCTACATCCTCATCGTCGGCGGCATCTGGCTCCGGGGGCTGCGTCAGGGCGCGCCGCGCCCCGCACGCGAGGCCGTCACGCCCGCACACACCCCTGCGGCCAGCGCGCACTCCACCGCCGCGCGTTCCAGCGCCGCGCGTTCCAGCGCCACGCACCCCACGGCCGGGCGCTCCACCACCGCGCAGCCCTCCACGCAGGGAGCGGCATGATCTCGCCCCGCCTCGTCGGCGCGCTCGCCCTGGTCGCCGCCGGTTCGGTTCTGCTGGCCGGATGCGTCGCCAAGACGGATGCCGCGGCATCCGCCACCATCGCCGTCACCTCCACCGCCGACGCCTGCGACGTCTCCGCGTCGACCGCGAAGAGCGGCACCCTCGCGTTCGAGGTGACCAACGCCGGAAGCGACGTGACGGAGTTCTACCTCCTCGCGAAGGACGGCCTGCGCATCGTCGGCGAGGCCGAGAACATCGCGCCGGGCGCCTCCCGCACCCTCACCGTCGTGGCCCAGCCGGGCGACTACTACACGGTGTGCAAGCCCGGCATGACCGGCGACGGCGTCGGACGCGCGGCCTTCACCGTGACGGGCGACCGCGTCGCCGTCGAGGGGGAGGGCGCGGGCCAGCACAAGGACGCGATCGACGGCTATGCCGAGTTCGTCGAAGAGCAGGTCGGGCAACTCGTCCCCGCGGTGCAGGCCCTCGTCGTCGCGTACAAGGCCGGAGACGACGACGCCGCGCGCACGCAGTTCCCGCAGGTGCGCGCCTACTACGAGCGCATCGAACCGATCGCCGAGGCACTCGGCGACCTCGACCCGCGCCTCGACTACCGCGAGGTCGACGCGGTCGCGGAGGGCATCGCCTGGACGGGCTTCCACCGCATCGAGAAGGATCTCTGGGTGCCGGCGCAGGACGCCCTCAACGCCGACGGCGAGACGCCCGCGTGGCAGGACTGGGCCCCGTCGACGCCTGCGCAGCGCGCCGAGTACGGCGACCAGCTCGTCGCCGATGTGCAGGAGCTCCACGACTACGTGAACTCGGCCGACTTCGCCTCGACGCTCGAAGACCAGGGCGTCGCGGGCCTGTCCAACGGCGCGATCGCGCTGCTCGACGAGGTCGCGACGGGAAAGATCACCGGCGAAGAGGACTGGTGGTCGGGCACCGACCTCTCGGACTTCGCCGCGAACGTCGAGGGCTCGAAGACGGCGTTCTCGCTCGTGGAAGACCTCGCGACGGCGAAGGGCGACGACGGCTCGGCCCTCGTGACGCAGATCGACGCCGCCTACGCCGACCTCGAGGCCGCGCTCGCCGCTCACGGCAGCCTCGCAGCGGGCTTCGTCGACTACCGCACGGTCTCGGATCAAGAGCGCCGCGCGCTCGCCGACCTCCTCAACGCCCTCGCCGAGCCGTTGTCGCAGCTCACCGCGACCGTCCTCGACTGACATGACGTACGACCCCTCGGCCGGCGCACCGGCCGGCCCGTCGCCTGCGACGCCTCCGACGGCGTCGGGGGAGCCGGCGGCGTCCGCTGAGTCGGGCCAGTCGGCGGCACCCGCGGCGTCCCCGGCATCCGCTGAGTCGGCGTCACCCGCGGCGTCCCCGGCATCCGCTGAGTCGGCTTCGCCGGGTCCCGGGCTCTCCCGTCGCGGCCTCCTCGGCCTCGCGCTCGGCGCCGGCGCGGCGGGTCTCGCCGTCGGAGCGGCGGGCGGTGCCGCGGCGGCCTCGGCTGTCGCGCGGACGGAGCAGACGGATGCCGCGGCATCCGTCTACGAATTCTCCGGCGCTCATCAGGCCGGCATCACGACTCCCGTGCAGGACCACCTCCATTTCGCGTCGTTCGACATGATGGCCGGCACCGGCCGCGACGACCTCGTGTCGCTGCTTCAGGACTGGAGCTACGCGGCCGCCCGCATGACGCGCGGGCTCGACGTGAGCGAGTCGGGCGCCGTCGGCGGATCACCCGAGGCCCCGCCCGACGACACCGGCGAGGCGCTGGGGCTGCCGGCGAGCGGCCTGACGATCACCTTCGGCTTCGGCCCCACGCTGTTCGAGGCCGACGGGGTCGACCGCTACGGCATCGCGGCGCAGCGTCCCGCGTCGCTCGAGCGGCTCCCCGCCTTCCTCGGCGAAGACCTCGACCCGGCGCGGTCCGGAGGCGACCTGTGCATCCAGGCGTGCGCCGACGATCCGCAGGTCGCCGTGCACGCCGTGCGCAACCTCAGCCGCATTGCGTTCGGCCGCGCGCGGCTGCGGTGGTCGCAGCTCGGCTTCGGGCGCACCTCTCGCACGACGACGGCGCAGGCGACGCCGCGCAACCTCTTCGGCTTCAAGGACGGCACCGCCAACATCCTCGCGAGCGACACGGCCGCGCTCGACGAGCACGTGTGGGTCGCGGCATCCGATGAACCGGCGTGGATGGCCGGCGGCTCGTACCTCGTCGCCCGCAAGATCGCGATGCTCATCGAGACGTGGGATCGCGTGCGGCTCTCGGAGCAGAACGCCATCATCGGGCGCGACAAGGCGAAGGGCGCACCGCTGTCGGGCGGCGACGAGTTCAGTGAGCCCGACTTCCGGGCGACGGATGCCTCGGGCGCGGCGAGCATCGACGCGCGCAGCCATGTGCGCCTCGCGCACCCGTCGCTCAACGGCGGGACGCGGATCCTCCGCCGCGGCTACAACTACGTCGACGGCAACAACGACCTCGGGCGCCTCGACGCCGGCCTCTTCTTCCTGTCGTACCAGCGGCGGCCGGAGCAGTTCATCACCCTCCAGAAGGCCCTGTCGACCGACCGCATGGCGGAGTACATCACGCACGTCGGGTCGGGCCTCTGGGCCGTCCCCGGCGGGATCGCGGCCGGCTCGTTCGTCGGTTCGGCCCTCTTCGGCTGAGCCCCGCGCGCCGGTGCGCGGGTGTGCGGCGCGGGGCGCGCGCCGGTGCGCGGCGCTCGGCTGTGCTCTCCTGGTGCGCGAGTTGCCAGTTGTTGTGGCATCTCGGCGTCGAGTTGCGCGTAGATGTGGCAATTGGTGACGGATGCCGCGGCATCCGTCCGTCCGTCGGAGCACCCCAGCCTCGGCATCCGCCCGTCGGGCCACCCCTCGGAGCACCCGGCCTCGGCTTCCGTCCGCCCCCCCCTGCCTCGAGTTGCCAGTTGTTGTGGCATCTCGGCGTCGAGTTGCGCGTAGATGTGGCAATTGGTGACGGATGCCGCGGCATCCGTCCGTCCGTCGCGAGACAGATGCCTCGGCATCCGCCAGCCGCCTGCCCCGAGTTGCCAGTTGTTGTGGCATCTCGGCGTCGAGTTGCGCGTAGATGTGGCATCTCGGCGCTCGGGCTCGGTCCGGGAGCTCGGACGCGCCGCCCTCGACCACGCCCGCCCTCGACCACGCCCCCGTCCTCGACCACGCCCGCCCTCGACCACGCCCCCGTCCTCGACCATGCCCGCCCTCGACCATGCCCGCCCTCGACCATGCCCGCCCTCGACCACGCCCGCGCCCTCGACCACGCCCGCGCCCTCCACCACAGACGGATCCTCGACCGACCCGGCCCTTGACCGCGCCCGGCCACTCCGGTTGCATCGGTCCTGGGCGGCTCTCGGGCCGAGGGGGCTCAGAGAGAGGGCATGCCATGACCGGATTCCTGCCGCGACCGCGCGCCGACGCGACCGACCCGGCCTTCCTTCCAGACGAGCGTTACGCGCCGCGCCCTTTCGTGCCGCCCGCCGGGACGCGCACCGCGCTTCCGCTCGCGATCGAGAGCATCGACACGGCCGACATGTTCGGTGCCGTCTCGACACCGGCGAGCGACCTCGTCGCGAACGGCCGCGCCGCGCGGTTCCTCATCGACCGGCGGCAGGTCCAGGCCCCCGTCGTGCGTTTCGTCAACGGCAACTTCACGCGCGACGGCCGCGTGCCGGTCTCGGCGCAGTCGCACTACTACTTCGGCGTCGAGACCTTCGGCGTTCCGGAGTCGCTCGACGACTTCAACGCGGCGACCTACTTCACCGACGACAAGCGCTACATCGCGGGGACCCTCCGCAGCTACGCGCTGGACGAGGCATCCGCTCTCATCTATGCCGTGCAGTTCTATCCGCAGGACGTCATCCGCGAAGAAGCCGTCGTCGAAGCCGTGCGTCTCGTGAAAGACCGCGTGCGCATCGCGGGCGCGCGGTTCGCCTTCGTCTCGACCGGCGCGCAGCAGACGACCGCGGATGTCGCGGATCGACTCGCCGACCTCGCCGTCGATGTGCTCCCGATCGACCGCATTCTCGGCGGCATCCGGTACGTGCCGCTCAACACCGGCGAGGCGTGGGGGCACCTGCGGATCTTCCCCGTCGACGGCGACGATCTCGCCGCGAGCGACATCCCGGTGTTCGACGAGCTGCCCCTCGACCTCTCGGTCGTCGCCGGCGTGCTGACGCGTGCCGTGCAAGACACCAACTCCCACGTCAATCTCAAGTCGAAGGAGCGCGGCACGCCGAACGCCGTACTGCGCGACGCGGGCCCGCAGCATCCGCGGCTCGCGCCCTTCGCCGACCAACCCGTGCACCTCGTGGTCGGCAAAGACGACTTCGTCATCGAGCCGACGACCGACGAGGTCGTGGCGGCGAAGCTCGCCGAGCGCATGCAGCGCCCGCTCCTCCGGCTGGAGTGGGAGCCGGAGGAGGCGCTCCGCTCCTATGACGAGATCGCCGCCGGCACGCCCCGGCAGACCCGCGCGCACGCCGCCCGCTACGGTTCGAAGGCCGCGAACCTCGGCTTCCTCGCGCATCGGGCGGTGCTCGGCCGCGTGGGCCAGCCGGGCACGCCGAGCGCGACCTGCGGCTACGACCTCGTGCCGCACGGGTTCGCCGTGCCTCTGCAGGCTTACCGCGACTTCATCGAGCATCCGCCGAACTCCGACGTGCGGGCGCTGATCGACACCTTCGTTGCCGACGAGCAGGCGGGCCGTCTCTCGCCCAAGGACCGTGCGCGGCGCACGGCCGACATCCGCGACGGCATCATGGCGGCCTCGTTCCCGCCGGGCGCGCTCGAAGCCGTGCGCGCGAAGCTCGACGCCGTGCTGCCGGGCGTCAAGAAGGTCAAGGTGCGCTCGAGCGCCAACGCCGAGGACGTGCCCGACTTCGACGGCGCGGGCCTGCACGACAGCTACTCGGCCGACACGACCAAGCCCGACCGTCCCATCGGCCCGTGCAGGGTCGAGATCGACGATGGCGGCGACGGCGGCGGCGACGGCGGCGGTGCCGTGAAGCAGAAGGTCAAGCCGAAGTCGGTCGGCTGCGCGATCAAGGGCGTGTACGCGAGCCTGTGGAACAAGCGCGCCGTCGAGGAGCGCTCGTTCGCCCGCATCGACCAGACGACGATCGCGATGGGCCTCGCGATCGTGCCCGCCTACGACACGGAATCGGATGTCGCGGCCAACGCCGTCGTCGTCACCCGCGTGCTCAATACGCAGGACGTCTACGGCTATTCGCTGTCGGTGCAGCAGGGCAACAACCTCGTGACGAACCCCGACGCGGGGACGTGGTCGGAGGTCACGATCGCGGGCTTCTACTCCGACGCCGAGCCGATCAGCCTGACCGTCACGCGGTTCGCGAAGCCCGCTCGCGACGCTCCGGAGAGGACGGATGCCGTCCTCCCCCGAGCCCGGATGCTCGAGATCGTCGACATCGCCAAGCGCGTCGAGCGCGCGTACTGCGCCGCGACGCCCGGCTACTACGACGAGTGCTCCATCGTCGCGGGCGCGAACGACAAGGAGGCCTCCCTCGACCTCGAGCTCAAGATCCTCGAGAACGCCCGGCTCGTGTGCAAGCAGGTCCGGGAGTTCGGCGGCCGCTGAGCCCGGCATGGGTTCGGCGGGCCGCGGCGCGGCGCGGCCGGGGTGGCGGTTCGGCGCGTGCCTGGCCGTGCTCCGCGACGCCGAGTTGCCAGTTGATGTGGCAATTCGGCGTCGAGTTGCGCGAACGAGTTGCAACTGGGTGACGGATGCCGCGGCATCCGTCCGCCATGTCAGATCTCTGGAGGAGGCCGACGTGTGGCGAGTCAGCGCCGGAATGCGTTCACAACTCCGGAGAAACCGGTGGCGACCCACCCGAAATGCCGGGAAACCGGCCCGACCCGGCCCGGATCTCCGGAGTTATGCGCGGCCCGGACACCCGGCAAGTCTGTGAACCGAGGCCGCGGCATCCCTCCCGCCGCAGCTCAGGGCACGCTCCCGCCCCGACCGCCGCGGCTCCCGGGCCTCGCGTTCCCCGACGCCCGCGCCGAGTTGCCAGTTGATGTGGCAATTCGGCGTCGAGTTGCGCGAACGAATGGCAAGTGGGTGACGGATGCCGCGGCATCCGTCGGCCATAGCGAGGCGCCGGCCTCGGCGCCCGTTGCCCGTCGCGAGACGGCGCTCTCGGCATCGGCACGCCCGAGCGACCCCGAATGACCCCGAATGGCCCACGTGAAGGGCAAGTCAGCGCGGAATGCGTTCACAACTCCGGAGAAACCGGCGGCGACCCACCCGAATGGCCGGGAAACCAGCCCACCCCGCCCGAAACTCCGGAGTTATGGGCGGCCGTGATCAGACACCCCGCCACCCCGAGCCCCGCCACCCCGAGCCCCGCCACCCCGAACCCCGCCCCACCTGAACCCCGCCACCCCGAGCCCCGCCACACCCGAGCCCCGCCACCCCGAGCCCCGCCACCCCTGAACCGCGCCACCCCGAGCCCCGCCACACCTGAGCCCCGCCACCCCGAGCCCCGCCACACCTGAACCGCGCCACCCCGAGCCCCGACACACCCCAGCCCCGCCAACCCCGATCCCAGCCGATCGCGAGCGAGGACACGCGGCGCGCACGCCCGCGGATCGGCCCTAGCCTGGAACCCATGCCGACCCGAGCCCGCCGCGTCTAGATGGTCGAGCTCACCCCGCTCATGTGGAGCGTCCTCGCGCTCGGCGCGCTGGTCGTCGGCCTGTCGAAGACGGCTCTGCCCGGCGGCGGCACGCTCGCCGTCGCGCTGTTCGCGGCGGTCCTCCCTGCGCGCACGTCGACCGCGACGCTCCTCGTCCTGCTCATCGTCGGCGACGCACTGGCGTTGCTGATGTACCGCCGGCACGCCGACTGGAAGACCCTCGCGCGGCTGGCCCCCGCCGTCGTCGCGGGGCTCATCGTGGGGGCGGTGTTCCTCGCGCTCGCGAACGACGACTGGGTGCGCCGGACGATCGGCGTCATCCTCCTCGTCGTCGTGGCGGTGACCTTCTGGCTGCGGCGGCGCACGGCCGGGTCATCCGCCCTCGGCCAGGGCGGCCGCGCCGCGTCGATCGGCTACGGCACGCTCGGCGGCTTCACCACGATGGTCGCCAACGCCGGCGGACCCGTCATGTCGATGTACTTCCTCGCCTCGCGCTTCGAGGTCAAGGCCTTCCTCGGGACGGCGGCCTGGTTCTTCGCGATCGTCAACATCGCCAAGCTCCCCTTCGCGGTCGGCCTCGGGCTGCTCGATGCGCACACGCTTCTCATCGACCTCGTGCTCGTGCCGGCGGTCCTCCTCGGCGGACTCGCGGGGCGCCTCCTCGCCGATCGCATGAATCAGGCCGTGTTCGAGCGCGTCGTCTACGCCCTCACGATCGTCGCGGCGGTCTACCTGCTGTTCTGACGGCTCACGTCCGCGAGTCGAGACCGCAAGGCCGCCCCGCCCCTGCGCCGCTCACCCCATCCGCACGGTGTCGCGCGGGCTCCGGCCGTATGCCTCCCGGTAGTACTTGGCGAATTTCGAGGGTCCGGCGAAGCCCCAGCGGCGGGCGATGTCGGCGACGGATGCCGAGGCATCCGCCTTCAGATCGGCATGCGCCCCGTCGAGCCGTACCCCGCGCAGATACTCCGTCGGGGTCACATCGAGCGCGCGCTTGAAGGCGTACTGCAGCCCGCGCGTCGAGATGCTGACCGCCGCGGCGATGTCGTCGACGGTGATCGGCTCGCGCGCGTGCTGCTCGATGTAGGCGATCGCCCGGCGGACGGTGCGAGGCGCCGCGCCCCGCTGCGCCGTGCGGTCGAGGGCGTCGAGGAAGGTCGTCGGGAACGCGGCGAGCGTCGTGCGCAGCGCATGCCGGCGCAGCTCCGCCTCCAGGAGCGGGTCGGACTCGCCCGTCGCGGCCAGCGACAGCAGCGACGACATGACGTGGTGGTAGGTGCGCTCCCAGTGCTCGGCGAGCGCAGGGGTGCGGGGCGAGGCATCCGTCATCTTGAGGATGAGGCGATCGTCCCCGCTCGCGGTGCGGGCGTACTGCTGCGCGTACTCGCGCGGGAAGACGAACGCGCGCACCTGCGCGCGGCCGTTCCAGCGCGCGGACGTGGGCCCGTCGATTGCGAGCCACGGAAGGCGGGCGTTGAGCTCCCGCCCCGGGGTGCGCACCCACCCGTCGCGCACGGCGACGCGGCACGCCATCATCTCGTCGGTCGGCTCGATCGCCGACTGCACGGATGCCGCGAGCTCGTACTTGACGACCGAGAAATCGTCGAGGGCGACCGACGTCCACTGGAACTCGAACGTGCGGGGATCGACCTGATGAAGCTTCGCCGACGGCACGAACTGCCGCCACGTCTCTTCGACCGCCTGACCGTCACGCGACTCGAGCGCAAGCACCTGACTCAAGGAGGGCTCCTACCCTTCGCAAACCGCACGCCCGGGCGAGGAGGCGTTCATCTCTCGCTCCATTCTCGTGCACCCGTGCGCCGATTGCGTACGTTGTACTCCCACCTAGCGGAGGTACGCATCGACGAAGAGCGGACCCCGGATGTCGCGAAAGGCGTCGATGAGCCGGTCGAGTCCTCGCGGGCCCATCGTGGAGACCTGGACGTCATACGGGCCGAGCGCCTCGAGCTTGCCGGTGCGCACGCGCACGACCTCCCACCCGGCCGCGCGCAGCAGCCGGTCTTTGCGCTGATCGGAGTCCTGGCGGTCGCCGACGTGCTCCAGGCCGAACCGGCCCGTGCTGTCATACTCGACGGCGATCCGCAGTTCGGGCAGGAGGATGTCGGGCCAGACCTCGACGTGCCCGAAGAAGGGCCTCGCGACCCGCACGGCGGTGAAGCCGGGCGTCACGCCGAGCCGCGCGAACAGGTCGGTGCGCAGTCGCGCCTCGACCGCCGAGGCGGGCTTGGGCGCGCACTGGCTGACGAAGGGCTCGCCGACCGGGATCGGGGGGGTCTTGTCGCACACCGGCTTGGCGGGCTTGCGCGGCTTCGGGCGGGCCTGCCCGGCGGGGCGCACAGGCGCGGGCTTCGCGAGCGTCAGGCAGTCGGGGCACCACGCCGACCGGCGACGCTGCGCTCCCGGCCGCGATCGCTGCTCGGCCGGCGTCGCGACGAACTTGTGCCCGGCCTCGCACTGCCAGAGCAGCAGCACGTCGGCCGCTGGCGGGATCTGGGTGAGGGTGATGCCCGCGTTGAGGTCGGGGTGGTACTGCCGGATGAGCATGGGATACGGCGCCCATGCCTCGCGATACGTGCCGATCGGGTACGGCACGTCGACGCCGCGCGAGAACTGCCGCCTCGCCCACCACGCCTCGACCCGCTCCGCCATGCACGGCACGGTACCCCGGACCACCCACATCGCCGGCCGGTGCTGCACACTCGACAGTGCAAGCCGACGAAGGAGTCACCGTGACGCCCGCCCCCCATGACCCAGACCTCCGCTCCGCGAGCGACCTGCTCGGCCTCGACGACGAGTTCACCGAGTCCGAGCTCGCGGTGCGAGAGACCGTCCGCGCGTTCGTGGGCCGCCGCATCCGTCCGCACATCGCGGAGTGGTTCGACACCGCGACCTTCCCGCTCGACCTCGTGCCCGAGCTCGCGGACCTCGGCCTGCTCGGAATGCATCTCGAGGGCTACGGCTGTGCCGGCCGGTCGGCCGTCGAGTACGGGCTCGCCATGCAGGAGCTCGAGGCCGGGGATTCCGGCATCCGCACCTTCGTCTCGGTGCAGGGCTCGCTCGCGATGACGGCGATCCACCGCCACGGGTCGCCGGAGCAGCGGGAGGAGTGGCTCCCCCGGATGGCGCGCGGAGAGGCGATCGGATGCTTCGGCCTCACCGAGCCGACGGCGGGATCCGACCCCGCGAGCATGGCCACGACGGCGCGCCTCGAGGGCGGCGAGTGGGTGCTCGACGGCGCCAAGCGGTGGATCGGCCTGGCGTCGATCGCCGACGTCGCGATCATCTGGGCGCGCACCGACGAGGGTGTGCGCGGCTTCGTCGTGCCGACCGCGACCCCGGGCTTCACGGCGACTCCCATCGGCCAGAAGCTCTCGATGCGCGCGTCGATCCAGTGCGACCTCGACCTCGTCGACGTGCGCCTGCCCGAGACCGCCGTGCTGCCGGGTGCGACCGGGCTCGGCGGCGCGTTCTCGTGCCTCAACGAGGCGCGCTACGGCATCGCGTGGGGCGCCGTCGGCGCGGCCCGCGACTGCTTCGACGAGACCCTGGCGTACGCCCTCGGCCGGATGCAGTTCGGCCGCCCGCTCGCGGGGTTCCAGCTGACGCAGCAGAAGCTCGCGAACTGGGCGCTGGAGATCCAGAAGGCGCAGCTTCTCGCCCTGCACGTGGGGCGGCGGAAGGATGCCGGACGCCTCGAGCCGCACATGATCTCGGCGGCGAAGCTCAACAACACGCGCATCGCGATCGAGATCGCGCGCGAGGCGCGCGCCGTGCTCGGCGGCAACGGCATCACGCTCGACCACTCGCCCCTCCGGCACGCCAACAACCTGGAGTCGGTGCGCACCTACGAGGGCACCGACGAGGTCCACACGCTCGTGCTCGGGCAGCACATCACGGGCATTCCGGCTTTCCGCGGGTAGCCCGTGCGCGCCCGCGCGCAGCGGCGCGCGGCCACCCCGCCACACCGAGCTCTCGACCGCTGAGCGCGCGCCGATGCGCCGGGCTGAGGCATCCTGAATGAAACGTCACCGATCCGGCAGGAGAACCGCATGAGATTCGCACGACTGGGCCCGATCGGCGCCGAGATCCCCGTGGTGTGGGAGGGTGACCGCGCGTTCGACCTCCGCGCGGTCGCGACCGACGTCGACGGGGCGTTCCTGGCGGCCGATCCCGTCGCGGTCACGCAGCGCGCCCTGGCAGCGGGCGAGCTTCCGGAGGTGACGGATGCCGCGTCCCGCCGCGTCGGCGCCCCGATCGCGCGCCCGTCCGCCGTGTACTGCATCGGCATGAACTACGCCGCGCACGCGGCGGAGTCCGGCTCAGCCCCGCCCGAGAACATGGTGATGTTCATGAAGTCGCCCAACACGGTCGTCGGCCCCGACGACGACGTCGCGATCCCGCGCGGGAGCGTCAAGACCGACTGGGAGGTCGAACTCGCGGTCGTCATCGGGGCGCGCGCCTCGTACCTCGACTCGGTCGCGGACGCCCGTGCCCACGTCGCGGGATATGCGGTCGCGAACGACCTCTCGGAGCGCGACTGGCAGCTGAGCATCTCGGGCGGGCAGTGGTCGAAGGGCAAGTCGGCCCCCGGCTTCTGCCCGCTCGGCCCGTGGCTCGCGACACCCGACGAGATCGATGCCGACGACGTGCGCCTGCAGAGCCGCGTCAACGGCGAGCCCCGGCAGGACTCGCGCACGTCCGACCTCATCTTCGGCATCGACCGGATCGTCTTCGAGCTGAGCCGTCACCTCGTGCTCGAGCCGGGCGACGTCATTCTCACCGGCACCCCCGAGGGCGTCGCGCTCTCGGGCCGGTTCCCGTACCTTGCGGCCGGCGACGTCGTCGAGCTCGAGATCGACGGACTCGGCCGTCAGCACCAGAACGTCGTCGCGGGCTGAGCCGCGGCGGGAGGGAGACGAATGTCCGCACCACTGGAGGAGCTCGTCGCCGTCGTGACCGGCGGCGCCTCGGGACTCGGTGCCGCGATCGCGCGCCGTCTGCAGGAGGACGGCGCGCGCGTCGCGGTCTTCGACGTGAATCCGGATGCCGCGTCCCACGCCGACCTCGCGCTCGCCGTCGACGTGACCGACGACGCCTCGGTCGTCGCGGGGGTCGAAGCCGTGATCGAGACGTTCGGGCGCCTCGACATCCTCGTCAACAATGCGGGGGTCGGCGCGCAGGGCGATGTCGCCGCGAACTCCGACCAGGAGTGGCACCGCGTCTTCGACATCAACGTCGTCGGCATGGCGCGCGTGAGCCGGGCCGCGCTCCCGCACCTGCGGCGTTCGCCGGCCGCGGCGATCTGCAACACGTCGTCGATCGCGGCGACGGCGGGCCTGCCGCAGCGGGCCCTCTACAGCGCGACGAAGGGCGCCGTGCTCTCGCTCACCCTCGCGATGGCCGCCGATCACCTGCGCGAGGGGATCCGCGTGAACGCCGTCAATCCGGGCACGGCCGACACCCCGTGGGTCGCGCGGCTCCTGGACTCGGCGCCCGACCCGGGCGCCGAGCGCGCGGCGCTCGAGGCGCGTCAGCCGCACGGGCGCCTCGTCTCGGCGGAGGAGGTCGCCGACGCCGTCGCCTACCTCGTGAGTCCTCGTGCCGGATCGACGGCCGGAGTCGCGCTCGCCGTCGACGGCGGCATGCAGGGCTTGCGGCTTCGCCCGCCGACCTCCTGAGGGCCCCGGAGCCGCCCGCCACAACGCGGGAGATCGCCACAACGTCGGAGCGACACGCCGTGTCAGGCTCCGACGAAGTGGCGATCTCCGACCTTGGGGCGGGGCATCCGGGCCCTGGGCCGCCCCCGGGCACCGGGCGCCGGGTCGGCCACCGGGCGCCGGGTCGGGCACCGGGCGCCGGGTCGGGCACCGGGCGCCGGGCGGGCACGCGGACGGGGTCTACTCCTCGAGCGGGCCGAGCTCCGGTCCCGCGACGAAGCGCACGACGGCGGGATGGGCACCGTCGAGCTCGATGACGACGACCTCGTTCGTGCCGTCGCGCGTCACCGGATGCGGCACGAAGAGCGTCTGCTGCGGGCCGTTGCTCCAGTAGCGGCCGAGCAGGAATCCGTTCACGAACGCGAAGCCCTTGCCGAGGCCCGTCGTGTCGAAGAACAGGTCGGATGCCGCGTCGAGCTCGAACGCGCCGCGCGCGACGCGAGGCCCCCACGCGAGCGTTGTGCCCGCCGACGCCAGCTCGGCGAGGTCGATCGGCGTGGCCGTCCAGCCCTCGACGGGCACGCCGCCGTAGCGGGGAGCCTCGATGAGACCCTTCTCCTCGCCGAGGCGGTGCTCGTAGTTGACGCGCCCCTGCTCCTCCACGAGCAGCGCGAGGTGCGCCCCGGGCGGGACGAGGAGCGTGCGCTCGCCGCGCGTGCGCGACAGCGTTCCGACGCGGCGCCCGTCGACCGCGACCCACGCGTGGTCGCGCAGCTCATCGACTTCGAGCATCGTCGGCTCGCCGTCGTGCGACGCGCCGGCTGGGAGCTCGGCTTCATACAGCACGAGCGCCCCGAGGTGATCGAGCGCCTCGAACGACGGAGGGGACGGATGCCGCGTCCCGCCCTGCCGCATCCCCTCGCCGGAGACGGGCTCGAGGTCGACCTCGAACGCGGGCGCGGGGGCGGCCGGCGCGGGGGTCTCGGCCGGCACTTCGGCATACCGCGCGATGACCTCGCGGAACGCGTGGAACTTGGCCGTCGGGTTGCCCGCCTCGTCGAGCGGGGCGTCGTAGTCGTACGACGTCGTGATCGGCAGATAACGGCCCTTGTGGTTCGCCCCGTTGGTGAGCCCGAAGTTGGTGCCGCCGTGGAACATGTAGAGGTTGACGGATGCCCCGCTGGCAAGAAGCGCATCGAGCTCGGCGGCCGCGTCATCCGTCCCTGTCGTGTGGTGCAGCCCTCCCCACCAGTCGAACCAGCCGTCCCAGAACTCCGAGCACATGAGCGGACCGGTGGGCTGGTGCTCGCGGAGCGTCGCGAGGCGCTCGGTCGCGCGCGAGCCGAACGAGCCGGTGCGGTGCAGCTCGTCGAGGCTGCCGTCTCGCAGCATGTCGGGCTCGGGCTGGTCGACGGTCGTGAGGGGGACCGTGATGCCGGCGTCGCGCGTGACGCGGACGAGCTCGGCGAGGTAGTCGGCGTCGTCGCCGTAGGCGCCGTACTCGTTCTCGATCTGGACGAGGATCACGTTGCCGCCGCGGTCGATCTGGCGGGGCACGACGATCTCGTAGACGCGCTCGAGGTAGCGCGTGACCTCGGCGATGTACCGGGGCTCGGAGCGGCGCAGGCCGATGCCCGGCATGCCCGTGAGCCACACCGGAAGGCCGCCGTTGTGCCATTCGGCGCAGATGTAGGGGCCGGGGCGCACGATGGCGTGCAGTCCCTCGGCGGCGACGAGGTCGAGGAAGCGGCCGAGGTCGTTCCAGCCGGTCGCGTTCCACTGACCGCGGCGCGGTTCGTGGGCGTTCCAGGCGACGTAGGTCTCGATCGCGTTGAGGCCCATGAGCTTGGCCTTGCGGATGCGGTCGGCCCACTGGTCGGGGTGGACGCGGAAGTAGTGCAGCGCGCCCGCGATGATGCGGTGCGGCTGGTCGTCGAGGAGGAAGTCATCGTCGCCGATGCGGAAGGTGGGCACTGGGCTCTCCTTGCGGAAGGGGCGGCCGGCGTGAGACCGACCGCCCCTCTGCGTTTGTCGTGTGGTTACTTGTTGACCGTGAAGCCCTGCGCGTTGCCGTACTCGACGAGCGCGTCCTGCCAGGTGGTCAGACCCTCGTTCAGGTCGGAGTGGTTCTCGTAGGCCTGTCCGACGGTGTCGCCGAAGATGCTGTTGCCGTAGACCTGGAAGGGCAGGTACTGCCAGCCGGGAACGACCGAGTCGGCCGCGGCGGCGAGCACCTCGTTGATCTTCTGGCCGCCGAAGTACTCCGGCTCGGCGCTGAGGAACTCGTCGGAGCCGAGCTGCGAGGTCGTCGACGGGAACCCGCCGCTCTCGAGGAAGATCGAGATGCTGTCGTCGCTGTTGTTGAGCCACCAGAGGAACCCGGCTGCGAGGGCGGGGTTGGCGCTCTGCTTGGTCACGGCCTGCCCGCCGCCGCCGTTCTCGGCCGATGCGGGCTTGCCGTCGTACGTGGGCATGGGGGCGACGCGCCAGTTGCCGGCGCCGTCAGGAGCGCCGGACTCGAGGTTGCCGGGCATCCACGCCCCGGTCGCGAGCGTCGCGATGGTGCCGTTGCCGAGCGCCTGGAACCACTCGTCGCTCCACGCCGAGATGGGCGCGACGAGCTGGTTCTCGACGAGCGTGTTCCACGTGTCGGCCCACTTCTTCGACCCCTCGTCCTGCAGGTCGATCGTGACGTCGGTGCCGTCGGTCTGGAACGGCTGGCCACCGGCCTGCCAGATCATGCTCGTCGTGAAGCCCGCGTCGCCGAGGTCGGCGGTGATGTACTTCGACGGGTCGGCGGCGTGCAGGGTCTGCGCGGCGGCGACGTACTCGTCCCACGTCGTGGGCACGGCGATGCCGAACTGGTCGAACACGGCCTTGTTGTAGAAGAGGGCCATGGGGCCCGAGTCCTGGGGGAGGCCGTAGATCGCGTCGCCGGAGGTGACCGACCCCCACGTGGAGGCGGTGTAGTCGCCCTCGAAGTCGCCGAAGCCGTAGCCCGAGAGGTCGAGGAGCGAATCGGTCAGCGTGAACTGGGGGAAGGCGTAGTACTCGATCTGCACGACGTCCGGGGCGCCCGAGCCGGCCTTGATGGCGTTCTGAAGCTTGGTGTACTCGTCGTTGCCCGTGCCGGCGTTGACGACCTTGACCTTGACGTTGGGGTAGGCCTTCTCGAAGGCGGCTGCCTGCTCCTCGGCCTGCGGCGTCCACGACCAGTACGTGATCTCGCCGCCCTTCTCGAGCGCGGCCTCGACGGCGCCGAAGCCGTCCTTCGGAGCGTCCGAAGAGCCGCTCGAGCTCGAGCCCGCGCAGCCGGCGAGGGCGATTCCGGCGATCGCCGTCATCGCCGCGACGACGGCGAAGCGGCGTGCGTGTGCACTGTGCGTCATTGCTGTGTCCCTTTCAGGTGAACAGGACCGCGCGTTCCGCGGCCCCACCGGGTTGTCGTTCGTCAGGGTGCAGTCCCCGGCTACTGCTTGACGCTTCCCGCGCTCAGCCCCGACTGCCAGAACCGCTGCAGCAGGAGGAACGCGACGATGATGGGGATGATCGTGAGGAGCGACCCCATGATCACGAGGTTGTAGATCGGCTGCGATCCGGCGCCGATCGACTGCGCCGCCCACTGGTTGAGTCCCACCGTGAGCGGGTACCAGGCCGGGTCGCTCAGCATGATGAGCGGCAGGAAGTAGTTGTTCCAGGTCGCCACGACCGCGAACAGCAGCACCGTGACGATGCCGGGGACGAGGAGCCGGATCGAGATCGTGAAGAACGTGCGGAACTCGCCGGCCCCGTCCATGCGGGCAGCTTCGAGCAGCTCAGTGGGCACGGCATCCTCCGTGTAGACCCAGATGAGGTAGAGCCCGAACGGCGTCACGAGCGAGGGGATGATGACGGCCCACGGGGTGTTCGTCAGTCCGAGTTCGCTGAACAGGAGGAAGGTCGGCACCGCGAGCGCCGTGCCCGGCACGGCGATCGCGCCGAGGACGATCGCGAAGACCGCCCGGCGACCGGGGAAGCGGTACTTCGCGAGGCCGTAGCCGGCGAGGGTCGCAAGCAGCGTCGCGCCGCCCGCCCCGACGACGACGTACAGCAGCGTGTTGCCGAACCAGCGGAGGAAGATCCCGTCGCGGTAGGTCAGGGTGTCGACGAGGTTCTGCCACAGTGCGAAGTCCGGGCCGAACCACAGCCCGAAGCTCGAGAAGAGCCCGCCCTGCGTCTTGGTCGAGTTGATCACGAGCCACACCAGCGGCACGAGCGTGTAAAGGGCGTAGAGCACCATCACGACCAGCAGCACCTTCGAGCTGCGCGGACGGAGGGGATTCGTCCGCGCGAGCGCGGGCCGGCGCGCCGGCTTCGAGGCATCCCGAGCAGGTCGACGGGTGTCTTGCGTGGGGACGGTCGCAGTCATCAGCGCACCTCCGCTCGAGAGCCGCGCAACTGCACGACGTAGGCGATGACCGCCGTGATGACGCCCATGATGATGGCGACGGTGGCGGCGTAGTTGAACTGCTGACCGGAGAACGACAGGTAGTACGCGTACATGTTGGGCGTGTAGTACGTCGTGATGACGTTCGGGGCGAGCGGGCGCAGGATGTTCGGCTCGTTGAAGAGCTGGAAGCTGCCGATGATCGAGAAGATCGTCGCGATGACGATCGCGCCGCGCAGCGACGGGATCTTGATCGAGAAGACCGTGCGCCACGCCCCCGCACCGTCGATCGACGCGGCCTCATACAGCTCACCCGGGATCGTCTTGAGCGCCGAGTAGAAGATGAGCATGTTGTAGCCCACGAACTCCCACGTCACGATGTTGCCGATCGCGACGAGCATCCACTGCTTGGCGAAGGGCGTCACCAGCTCGACCCCGAGGAAGTCGTTGACGTTCGCGGTGAGACCGAACTGGTCGCCGTAGATGTACCCCCACATCAGCACCGCGACGACGGCGGGAACGGCATAAGGCAGGAACAGCACGATCCGGAAGAAGGATGCCCCGCGCAGGCGTGCGCTGTCGATCGCGAGTGCCGCGCCGAGGGCGAGGGCGAGCATGATCGGCACCTGCACGAGGAGGAACACGAGCACCCGGCCGAACGCCTCCCAGAACTGAGGGTCGGTGATCGCCTGGGCGTAGTTGTCCAGCCCCACGAAAGCCGTGCCACCCACGAGCTGATCGCGGAACAGGCTCAGGTACAGCGCATAGGCCAGCGGCGCGAGGAACACGAGCGCGAAGACGATCATGAACGGCCCGACGAACCACCAGCCGCGCCAATCCGTCGAAGGACGGCGCAGCGTGGGGCTGCTCGCCAGTGCGGGGGGCGCCACTGTTGTCGTCATCGACGGCCTCTTCTGGAAGTACTCGGGGGAGGGCGAAAATTGTTTACGCAAACATTTGCACGAAGATCGCTACGATGTCAACGTAAACAATGGAGGTCACGATGGCCGCATCGCCGGCGCGCGCAGACGCTCCCGCTCCTCGCCGTGAGCCGTCGATCCTCGATGTCGCGCGAGAGGCCGGAGTCTCGGCCCAGACCGTCTCGCGCGTCGCGACGGGTAAAGACGTGGTGCGCGCCGCGACCCGCGAACGCGTCGTCGATGCGATGCGCCGGCTCGGATATCGGCCGAACGGCGCCGCCCGCGCCCTCAAGGCCGGCCGCTACCGCAGCATCGGCGTGATCATGTTCTCGCTCTCGACGTACGGCAACATGCGCACGCTCGAGGCCATCGCCGCCGAGGCGACCGCTGCCGGATACTCGCTCACGCTCATCCCGCTCGACGCCGCGACCCAGGGGAGCGTCTCGGGCGCCTTCGCCCGGCTGAGCGAAGAGTCCGTCGACGGCATCGTCATCATCATCGAGGCCCATCGCCTCAACGAGTCCGAGCTCGTGCTCCCCTCGGGGATGCCCGTCGTCGTCCTCGACTCCAGCGCCGAGTACGACCTCCCCGTGATCGACACCGACCAGGCGCAGGGCGCCCGCCTGGCCACCGAGCACCTCCTCGATCTCGGGCACCGCACCGTGTGGCACGTCGCCGGACCCGACGAATCCTTCTCGGCGCAGCGCCGCCACGACTCGTGGGAGAAGACGCTCCGCGCGCACGGCGCGCCCGTGCCGGAGCCGATCGTGGGCGATTGGTCGGCCGAATCCGGCCGCGCGGCGGGCGAGCTCATCTCGCGGATCCCCGAAGCGACGGCGGTCTTCGCCGCGAACGACCAGATGGCACTCGGCGTCATGCACGCACTCCACGCCGCGGGTCGGTCGGTTCCCGGAGACGTGAGCGTCGTCGGCTTCGACGACATGCCCGAGGCGGCGACCTTCTGGCCCGCGCTCACGACGATCCGCCAGCACTTCGACCGCGTCGGCGCCGCCGCGCTGCAGGCGCTCGTCGCCTCCATCGAGGGCTCGCCAGCCGACCGGTCCGACCTCGTCGCGACGGAGCTCATCGTGCGCGCAAGCTCCGGCCCGCCCCCGGCGTGAGCCTTGCCTCTCGAGTTGCCAGTCGTTGTGGCAACTCGGCGTCGCGTTGCGCGAAGTTGTGGCAATTCGGCGTGCTCCGGGGCGAAGGCTCGGCGCGCACGCTGGGCGTGGCGCGGGCGGGCGAGGGATGAGCGGATGCCTGGGGCCGAGGCATCCGTCCGACGCCTGTCCTTCCACCTGCCCCGCCGCCCGCCACCCGAGGTCCCTCCCCGCCGCACGCGAGTTGCCAGTTGTTGTGGCAACTCGGCGTTGAGTTGCGCGAAGTTGTGGCAACTCGGCGTGGTGTGGGGCAAAACTCGGCGCCGTGCGGAGGCGGGGGAAGGATGAGCGGATGCCGCGGCCGAGGCATCCGTCCGACGCCTGTCCTTCCACCTGCCCCGCCGCCCGCCACCCGAGGTCCCTCCCCGCCGCACGCGAGTTGCCGGTTGTTGTGGCAACTCGGCGTCGAGTTGCGCGAAGTTGTGGCAACTCGGCGCGGTGGGGCGAAAACTCGGCGCCGTGCGGAGGCGGGGGAAGGATGAGCGGATGCCGCGGCCGAGGCATCGGGACGAGGCGGCCGAGGCATCCGGATGCCTGGGACCGAGGCATCCGTCCTGTTCATCTCTTGCGCGGCGTTTCGCCCGCTCGCTATGATCCCCATGTTTGCGCTAACTGTTTACGTAAACAGCAGCTCCGTAAACAGAAGCTCTGCGAACAGGGCCTCCGCAACACGCGAGCTCTGAAAACCGGAGCTTCGGAACCAGAAGCGTCCATCCGGGGGCCGACGTCGGCCCGCCGCCAAGGAATGGAAGACAATGCCGTCACGAAGAGCATTGGCGTCGGCCGCGGTCGCCGCCATGATCGCCGCCTCGATCACGGCCGCAGCCGCCGCCCCCGCGGCGAGTGCAGCCGGCACTCCTGTGCGCATCACGCCGAATCCGGCGTACGCCTCCGAGCCCTTCGAGGGCTGGGGCACGAGCCTGGTCTGGTTCGCCAACGCGACCGGCGGCTACCCCGAGCAGGTGCGCCAGGAGCTGTTCGACAAGGTCTTCGGCGAAGACGGCCTCAACCTCAACATCGCGCGATACAACATCGGCGGCGGCAACGCGTCGGATGTTCCGCCGTATCTGCGTCCGGGCGGCGCGGTCGAGGGATGGTGGAATCCCGACGCCGGCCTGTCCGACGCGCAGGGTCCGATCACGTCGAACTACGCCGACCGCGCGCGGTACAACGCGGCATGGGATGCCGAGAACCCCGCGCACTACAACTGGAACGCCGACGCGACGCAGCGCTGGTGGATCGAGGCGCTGAAAGACAAGGTCACGCACTGGGAGGCCTTCAGCAACTCGCCGCCCTACTTTCTCACGCAGAGCGGCTTCGTCTCGGGCGGCACGAACGCCACGGCCGAGCAGCTCGCCTCGGCCGACATGGACGACTTCTCCTCCTACCTCGTCAACGTCGTCGAGCACCTCGAAGACGAGTACGGCATCCAGTTCGACACCCTCGACCCGTTCAACGAGCCGAACACGAACTACTGGTCGACGCGCCTCGGCACGAACGGCTGGCCGACCTCGGCGAGCCGCCAGGAAGGCGCGCACATCGGCCCCGCGGCGCAGAACGAGATGATCGGCAAGCTCGCCGCGCGTCTGGCCCAGCCGGGGACGACCACCGACGTCAAGATCTCGGCGATGGACGAGACGAACCCGACGATCTTCGCGCAGAACTGGCGCGCGTGGTCGACGGCCTCGAAGTCGAAGGTCGACCAGCTCAACGTGCACACCTACGGCACGGGCGACCGGCTCGTGGCGCGTGACATCGCCAAGAGCTCCGACAAGCCGCTGTGGATGAGCGAGGTCGAGGGCGACTGGGACGGAACGGGCTTCAACCAGGTCAACATCGAGAACGGCCTCGGCATGGCCGGGCGCATCGTCGACGACCTCCGCGAGCTCGAGCCCTCCGCCTGGGTGCTGTGGCAGCCGGTCGAAGACCTCTACAACATGCAGAAGGTCGAGAACCTCAACTGGGGAAGCGTCTACATCGACTTCGACTGCAACGCCGAGGGCAAGTCGCTGCGCCGCATCGCGGCCGGCGAGGCCGACCCGACCTGCAAGGTGCTGACGAACTCGAAGTACAACACGACGCGCAACTTCACGCACTACATCAAGCCGGGCGACAAGATCATCCCGACCGACAACACCCAGACGACCGCTGCGCTCACCGCCGACGGCACCGGCGTCACGCTGGTGCACGTCAACACCGAGGCCGGCGCCCGCGACGTCACGATCGACCTGTCGCAGTTCGGCACGATCGCACCCGGCGCGACGGTCACCCCGGTCGTCACGACGCAGTCGCCTTCGTCCGACCCCGAGGCCAACGCGCTGAAGCAGGGCGCGCCGGTCGCGATCGACGCCGCCACCAAGTCGGCGACCGTGAGCATCCCGGGCAAGTCCGTCACGACGTTCGTCGTGTTGGGGGTCTCGGGCACCTCGGCCGACGCGCCGGTGCTCCGCGACGGCCACACGTATCAGCTCCTCGGCGTCCAGAGCGGCAAGGCCCTTGCGGCCGATCCGGCCTCGCTCGCGATCCGCACCTCGGCCACGACGACCGCGGGCGCGACGACGCAGGCCTGGACGGTCCGCACCCTCGACGGCGCCGGCACCGACCGCCACCGCTTCGTGCTGCAGAACCGTGACGGGCGCCTGCTCGGCACCTCGGGTGGCGGAACGGTGCTCTCGAGCGCGACGGTCGAGGCCGCGGCATCCGATCCCTCCCTGCAGTGGATCGCGTCCACGACCGACGGCAAGACGTACTCGCTGCTGAGCGTGGCGAGCGAGCAGGTGCTCGACGTCAACGGCCAGAGCACGGCCGACGGCGCCTCGGTGGGGCTCTACACCTCGAACGGCGGCGGCAACCAGCGATGGACGCCGGCGGATGTCGCGGTCACGGGCGTCCGCGAGGTGCGTACCGCGACGGCGACCGGCGTGGCGCCGCAGCTGCCCGCGCAGGTGACGCTCGTCTATGCGGGGAACGTCCAGCGCACCGCGTCGGTGACGTGGGACACCTCCGGCATCGACTGGTCCCAGACCGGATCGAAGACCGTGACGGGGTCGGGGACGGATGTCTTCGGCACCTCGTTCCAGGCGACCGCCGAGGTCGAGGTGGGCGCGCTCGCCGGCACGCAGCCGGTGTCGCTCACGACCTACGCGGGCGTCTCGGTCGCGCAGGTCAAGGCCGCCGCCCCGACGACGGTCCCCGCCGAGGCGGGCACGAGCGGCGAGACCGTCGCCGTGCCGGTCGTGTGGGACTGGACAGGAGTGGATGCCGCCAAGCTCGCCTCGACGGGAGTCGTGACGGTGCCCGGCACGGCCACGACGACCGACCCGGCGAACCCGACCGTGCCCGCGAAGCTGTCGATCATCCTGACGACGGCGACGGAGCGCAACGTCGCACCGGCCAGCACGGCGGCGGCGACCTTCACCGAGAGCGCGAGCTACAGCGTCGACCGCACGAAGAACGGGGTGACGAGCGACAAGGGCTGGTCGAACTGGAGGTCGGGCACGAAGAACACGACCGACACGCTGACCTACACCCTCGCGGCGCGCGAGAAGGTGCAGCACGCCAAGGTGTACTTCTACCGCGACGGCACCAACAGCTGGGCGCAGTCGATCACGGTCGAGTACCGCACCGGCACGGGGGCCTGGACGACGGGGCCGACGGTCACCGATGCGACGCCCGCGAGCAGCCCGGCTCCGATCATCGACATCCCGCTGGGAGTCGACGCCGACGCGGTGCGGTTCGTCCTGACGGCCAACCCGGCGACGCACCTGATCGTCTCCGAGGTCGAGATCTACGCCGCCGGACCCTCCGCCTCGGCGGTCGCCGACCTCGCGCGAATCACGACCGACGGCGTGGCGCTGCCCTCCTTCACCTCGGCGCAGACGGCCTACACGGCCGAGTGGGACGGCGGGGCGCTCCCGACCGTCGCGGCCATCGCGGTCGACCGCGACGCGAAGGTCGAGGTCGCGCAGGCGACCGAGGCCGCGCCGACCGCGACCGTCACGGTGACCGCTCCGTCGGGCGCGAGCAAGACCTATACGGTCACGTTCGAGAAGAAGGTCGTGCCGGCGCTCGAGGCGAGCGCCACGGCGACCACGCGCTGCGTCGCCGGCAAGGTGTCGCTCATCGTGACGGTCGGGAACGACGACACGGTCCCGCTCGACGTCGCGATCACGACGCCGTACGGAACGAAGACGGTCTCGGGCCTCGCGGTGGGCAAGAAGACCTCGGCGGCCCTCTCGTCGCGCCTCGCCACGATCCCCGCCGGCTCCGCGCAGGTCGTGGTCTCGGCGACGGTGAACGGTGAGAAGGTCCAGTCCACGCTGCAGGCGGCGTACCCCGCGGGCGGCTGCATCAACTGACACCCCCGAAGACGACGGATGCCGCGGCCCGGACGGGTCGCGGCATCCGTCGTCTTCTGCGGCTCGGCTGGGCTGTGATGCGCGCCGTAATGTCGGAGATCGCCACTTCGCGGGAGGGAATCCGGGCTTTCGGTCCGGAGAACGGGTTATCTCCGACGTTGTGGTGTGCGCGCCGGGTGCCGGAGGGTCGGGGACGGATGCCGCGGGTCAGGCGAGGGGCGCGGGCCCGGGGCGGTGGACGCCCCGCGGGCGGTAGCCGAGGCATTCCGCGACGCCCGCGAGGTCGGCGAGGTACCAGATCGTCGCGAGCCACATCTCGGTTCCCTTCAGGCCCGGGCGCGAGGCTTCGCCGGCGCCATCGGGGCTCGGGGCGCGGAAGCCGAAGCCCTCGCCGTCGACCCAGCGGTCGGGGGCGGCGGCGAGGAGGCGCCGCGCCGTGGCGACGACCTCTTGGCTGCGGTATCCCGTCGCGCGAGTGAGCCAGAGCGGCTGGGCGACGTCGAGCACGTTGCAGGCATCGTGCCGGGCGGGGCGGAACCAGCGGTCGTCGCGCACATGCGCGAGGACCGTGTCGACGACGCGCTCGGGGTGGGCGAGCGGCACGCCGAACTGGGCGAAGGTGCCTCGCGCGGTGCGGTAGAAGCCGTTGACGAGGAGGAGGCGGCTCCCGTCGGCGCCCATCCGTCCCCACATGCCGGTCGCGGGGTCGGCGTGCGTGAGGAGCCAGCCGAAGAGGGTCTCGGAGAGGGCAGGAGGGATGCCGTCGCCCCGCCGCCGCGCCCACAGCAGCGCCGTCCCGACGGCGTCGACCCAGTGGCCGGCGTGCCACGGGTCGGAGGCCCAGGGGAGGCGGTCGAGGAAGGCCGCGAGCTCCTCCGCCGACGTCTGCGTCACGAGGCCGACGGGGTGGTCGAAGCCCTCGCCGAGGAGGTCGAGCGCGTACCCGACCGACAGGACGTGGTAGGCGACATCGGGGTCGTCGCCCGCGGCCGACGCGGCGAGCGCCCCGTCGGGCAGAAGGCGCGCGACGCGTCCGGTGTGCGCGTCCTGCCAGCCTCGCAGGCGCTCGGCCTGCCGGTCGGCCGGCAGCTGGGGCGGAGCCGATCCGAGGAGCAGGTCGGCGAGCTCGATCGCATCGGCCTGCGCGCGGACGGTCGGCGCGGCGCCGGGGCGATCCACGAAGAGCTGCAGGTCATCGCGCCAGGAGCGTTCGAGGATCGCCTCGGCGTGAGCTCGCGCGCGCTCGCCGAGATCCGTGAGCCGCTCGCCGAGGTCGCCTCCTCGGCGCGCCCCCGCATCGCCCGCGGCCGCCTCCGGCGAGCCCGCGGGCGGGATGCGCCAGCGCAGGAGCTTCGCGGGGTTGCCGCCGACGATCGCGCCGGCCGGCACATCCTTCGTCACGACGGCGCCGGCCGCGAGCACGGAGTGGTCGCCGACCGTGACGCCGTCGAGGATCACGACGTGGGAGCCGACCCACACGTCGTCGCCGACGCGGATGCCCTCGGCCGTGAGCGGCTGGCGGAAGACCGGCAGATCCGGGTCGTCCATCGTGTGGTTGAACCCGAGGATCGACGTGTGCGCGCCGATGCGCACTCCGTCACCGAGTCGCACGTCTCCGCGGACCACGGCGTAGGCATTGATGCTGCAGTCGGCTCCGGCGCGCAGCGCCCCCGTGAGGTAGGCCCCCGCGGCGACGTAGGTGCGGTCGTCGAGCTGCAGCTCGTCGTTGTCGACCGAGGCGTGGTTGGAGACGAAGCATCCGTCGCCGAAGGCGTGGCGCGGACGTGCGCCGAGCAGCCGCAGGCGCTCGCGCTGATGGTCGCGGACGGCCGGCTCGGCGCGGGTCCAGAAGTCCCACGGCGAGAACTCGAGGGGGTCGATCACGGGGGTGGAGCCTTTCTGCCGGGGCGGCGAGCCGCTCACCGGTCGACGAACCGACCTGCGACCAGATCAGCCCCGCGGCGGCGCGGTCGACTCGCGGACGTTCAGGACGGGGTTGAGCATGACCCGGTGCACGGGGCGATCGGGCTCGTGGATCCGGCGGATGAGGAGGTCGACGGCCGCCGCCCCGACATCCATCCGCGGCGGGCTCACGGCCGTGAGCGCGGGCGTGAACAGCTCGGCCACCTCGTCGTCGTACGCGATGACCGACAGGTCGCCGGGCACCGAGATGCCGCGGGCGAGCGCGAGGTCGACGAACGCCATGGCCTCGGCATCGGGGTGCACGAGGAGCGCCGTCGTCCCACTCTGCATCGCCCGGTCGAGGGAGGCGTTGACGGCGTCCCGGAAGTCCGGGCTGCTGCGGTCGGGGAGCAGGTGCTCGAAGTGCTGCGTCGGCGTGAGCCCCAGCTCGTCGCACACCGCCTGCCACCCCGCGGCGATCTTGCGCGACGTGGGCGAGTCCCGCGACAGCACGAGCCCGACCTTGCGGTGGCCGAGGTCGGCGAGGTGCCGCGCGGCGAGCACGGCGCCCAGGGCGTGGTCGGAGGTGACCGATTCGACGGGCGCGCGGTCGGGCAGGAGGAACGCGTCGCGCTCGGTCAGCACGCTCGGCACGCCCGCCTGCGCGAGCCACTGGATGACGTCCTGCGCGTGCGGCGTGTCGGTGTTGGGGGCGACGATCAGGCCCTTGACGCCTTCGGAGCGCACGAGGCGCTCGAGCACGGGCCGCTCGTCCTGCAGCTCGTACGACGCGCCGCGCAGGAGGACCCGGAAGCCCCGGCGCCGCGCTTCGCGTTCCATGCCGCGCACGACGCTCGGCCAGTAGTAGTTGAGCGAGGGCACGAGCACCGCGATCGCGTCGGACGTCGCGGTGACCGCGCGCTCGTCGTCGTCGGGCGCCGCCGCCTCGACCCGGTGGCCGTTGCCGCCCTCCGGGGCGACCGCCCCGCCGTGCACGCGCACGAGGAGACCTTCCTCCTCCATCTGCGCGAGGTCGCGGCGCACCGTGACGGGCGTCACGCCGAGCTCGTCGATGAGCTGCGAGACGCGGACGACGCCGTCTCGCGTCAGTGCCGCGAGGACGTGCGCTCGGCGCGCGGGAGCGAGCGCTGCGTGGATCGGCTGGTCGGTCATCGTCGGTCCTTCTCGGTGGCTGCGTCCAGTTCTACCGTGACGCGGAGGTTTCGGTGCTCCGTGACGAGCAGGTCGATGCGCGTCAGCGCGCCGCCCCACACCTCGGTGAGCAGGGGATCGGTCAGTGGGCGCTCCACGAGCGTCGCCGGCACGGCGGGTGTCCAGCGCGCGAGGACGGGGCGCGCGCCCTCGAGCGGGACGATGCGGGCGCCGTCGTCCCGCAGCTCGATCCGCCCTGCGACGAGCAGCCGCACGGTCGTCGGCGGCTCGTCGCCGGCGCCCCAGGGCTCGAGGTCCCACGTGTCGTCGATCGTGACGCGCGCGCCCCGGGCTCCTCGCTCCAGCGCCGCTTCGCGCCGCCACGAGACGAGTCCGGGAGCCTCGTAGGCGCCCGCGAGCTCGAGCGCGAGTGCGCTGCGTTCGTCGGTCACGTCGCATGCGACGACGGATGCCGCGTACCCGGCGCCGGCCGGCTGCGCCGCGCCGCGGATCTCGGGCACGTTGTGCCACGTGCTCTGCATCGTCCAGATGTCGTAGCGGCGCGGCCCGAACGTCTCGGCCGTGTAGGTCGGGCGCCCCGCATCGACGAGGACGGGCACGCCGTCGACGGCGACCACGAACGACCCGACGTCGTTGTGGTTGTGGTGCTCGCCGTTGTGGCCGCCCTTGATCGCGAGGGCCGCTCCCGCCGCCGTGCCGGCGCCCTCGCGCGCGAGGAGCACCTGCGTCGACGGCAGCCACGTGTCGCGCGGCAGCGGCGAGGTCGCAGCGGTATCGCCCTGCCAGGCGTCGTCGGTGAGGCCGCGCAGCAGGCGGCCGAGTCCTTCGCGCTCGGTCGCGAGCGGCTCGCCGGGCCGGCGCTGGGCGGCGGCGTGGCGGCGCGCGTCGTCGTCGCCGACGCGGCGGGCCGCGCGGTGCAGCGCGTGCCACGGCTGCTCGCGGGTCGGCCGGGCCTGGCCGTCGGCGAGGTTGAGGTACCAATCGCCGCCGAGGTGCGAGCGGTGCGGGAACGCCACGGTCTCTCGCAGCGCTTCGACGGATGCCGCGGCATCCCACCGCCCGTCCGTCGCGAAGGCGAGCACGTCGAGGGCCTCGAGCGCCCGGCAGGCGCCGTTCCACCAGTACGAATAGCCCTCGTCGATCGCCCCGTCGTCGGGGAGCGAGGCCACGTAGCGGTCGAGGCCTTCCACGACGAGGTCGGTCACCTCGGCGCGGAGGGCCTCCTCCGGCGGGTCGTCGAGCAGCTGCAGTGCCGCGACGAGCACGTTGCCGTGGATCCACGGGTTCCAGTTGTGCACGTCGCCGTCCAGACCCAGCCAGTGCCAGTCGCGCCGCGTCACGAAGGGGTCGATGACGCGCACGCGCGCCTCGCGCCGGATGCGCGCACGAAGCCCCGGGTAGCGCTCGTCGAGCCGCGCGCCGAGGACGCGGTCGATCCACGCGAGCTGGCCCACGACCTCGCCCGCGCCGAGATCGAGGAACGGGTCGTCCACCGTCGCGAGGACGGCGCCGTGGCGCGCGAGAGTGTCGTCGTGCGCGGGCCAGCACCATGAGCTCTGCTCGCACAGGAGCACGACGCCGTCGGCGACCTCGTCGATCCAGCGGCCCTCGAGCGTCAGGGCGGCGGCGGCCGTCGCGCGGCTCAGGCGCCGCTGGCGCTCGAAGGCGAGCGACTCCCACTCCTCGCGGTCGCCGTCGCGGTGCACGCGCGCGGCCAGGCTCGCGAGGGGGAGCGGCCAGGGCGAACCGAGGTCGCGCTCGGCCCGCGCGAGGAGGTCCTCCGCGGAGACGGGATCGACGGCACCCCAGGCATGGCGGTCTTCCGCGGTCGGAACCGGGAGAGAATCCGCCGGCGAGCGGAGGATGCCGCGCCGCAGCGCCGTGGCCCTGTCGGCCCCGAAGAGGCCCGCGAGGGGACCCGCGAACGCCTGCGTCACCATGAGCTCTCTCTTCGTCGAGTCGTGTCGCCCGCAACGGTCTGGGAGCGGGGTTCGAGGCATCCATCACCTCTGAAACGATCATAAACGATCATAACGAAAAGGAAAAGTCTTGCGATGACCGATATTGATTGCTAATCTCCGAAAGCGGCGCCGCGAGGGCGGTCCGCCCGAGCCATTCAAGGGAGAACCACGGTGACGCGCAACGACGAAGTCCGGGACGGCGCCTCGACGCCCGACTGGAGCCGTGCGCAGTGGCTCGCCTACGCCGATCGCCTTCTCGCCGGCGCTCGCGCCTTCGCCTCGCCGGGCCACGCCCGCATCACGCCTCCCGGCGCGGAAGGGGGCTACGGCGCTGCCGTCGACGGCCTCGAGGGATTCGCCCGCACCTTCCTCCTCGCCGGCTTCCGCATCGCCGGTGAGCGCGGTCAGGGCGTCGACGACCTCATCGACTTCTCCGCGCGGGGGATCGCGACGGGCGTCGACCCCGACGCGCCCGACCGCTGGGTGCGGCTCGACGAGCACCCGCAGGCGAAGGTGGAGGCGGCCTCCCTCGCGCTCATCCTCGACCTGACCCGCCCGTGGATCTGGGATCGCCTCGACGCCGTGACGCAGGAGCGCGTCGTCGCCTACTTCGCGCCGGCCGTCGGAGACCAGACGTACCCGCGTACGAACTGGCTGTGGTTCCGCCTCGTCGTGCAGACCTTCCTCCGCTCGGTCGGGGGCCCGTGGTCGCCGCAGGACGTCGCCGACGACCTCGCTCTCCACGACTCCTTCGCACGCCCCGACGGCTGGCTGTCCGACGGCGACGAGCGCTCCTACGACCACTACGTCGGCTGGGCGCTGCACCTCTACCCCGTGCTGTGGGCGCGCATGCAGGGTGCGGCCGAGCTCGCGCAGGGGCGGACGGCGAAGGATGTCGCGCTGCTGGACCGCTTCCTCCTCGACGCGCGTGCGCTCGTCGGCGCCGACGGCTCGCCCCTCATCCAGGGCCGCAGCCTCATCTACCGCTTCGCGGCGGCGGCCCCGTTCTGGGTGGGCGCGATCGCCGAGGTGCCCTCGACCTCGCTCGGCGCCCTCCGCCACGCGGCGAACCGCGTCGTCGCCCACTTCGCCGACGCCGGCGTGCCCGACTCGCGCGACCTGCTCAGCATGGGGTGGCATGGCGAGTGGCGGCGTCTCGCGCAGGCATACTCCGGCCCCGCCTCGCCGTACTGGGCGACGAAGGGCCTCCTCGGCGTCTCGCTCCCGGCCGACCACCCGGTGTGGAGCGCTCCCGCCGAGCCTCTCCCGGTCGAGGCGGCCGACTCGCTCCGCGCCGTCCGCGCGGCGGGATGGCTCGTCTCGGGCACCGGCGCCGACGGGATCGTGCGCGTCGTCAACCACGGCACCGATCACGCGACCGAGGGCAGCCTCGTCGGCGACTCGCCGCTCTACGCGCGCCTGGGCTATTCCACGGCGACCGCTCCGCTCGCCAACGGTCGCGCATGGCGCGAGCCGCTCGAGCAGTCGGTCGCCCTCGTCGACGGCGAGGGGCGTGCGACGCACCGCGCCGCGATGCGACTTCTCGACGTGCGCATCGATGACGAGGTCGGCGTCGCCGCCTCGACGTGGCCGGCCCACTTCATCGACCCCGCCACCTCGCAGGTGCGCCACGGCTCGGGCATCGAGGGCGAGGTCGCCGTCGCCGGCCGGCTCACGGTGCGCTCGCTCGTGCGCGGGCCGTGGGAGGTGCGCCTCGTCGACGTCGACGATGTCGAGCCCGCCTTCGACCCCGCCGGGCTGACCCTGCGGGTCGGCGGCTGGGCCGTCGCAGACGCCGTCGCGTCGACTCAGGGTGCCGCGGCCCGCGTTTCCACGGCGCGCCTGAGCAGCGGCATCCGTCCCCTCCTCGGCGACGGCGCGACGGGCATCGAGGTGCGCCCCGACTCCACGCCGCTCGGCGCCGGCGCGAGCGTTCCCGTCGTGACGTTCCCCGTCGCGGCGGGGGAGCGCGTCGCCGTCATCGTCGAGCTCGCCGGCACCCCCGCCGACCTCGCCGCGGCGCGCCTCGAAAGCGAGGCGGACGAGGTCCGCATCGCGTGGCCCGACGGCGTCGTGACGATGTCGTCTCTTCCAGACCCCCGGATCGTCGAAGCGTCGACCCGGTGACCGCAGGACCCGAGGAAGGGTCCGCAATTCTGCACTCGCAAAGGAGCAGCATCACAATGAAGCGCAAGTTCGCAGCAGCGGCGGGGATCGCCATCGTCGCCACGCTGTCGCTCGCCGCCTGCAGCGGCGGCTCGGGCGACACCCCGGCCGCCGAGGAGTCCTCGGGTCCTGTGACCCTGACCCTCTCCGGCTGGAGCCTCGAGACCACGCCCGAATTCCAGACGCTCGCCGACGCCTTCCACGAGAAGAACCCCGACGTCACCGTCGAGCTCAAGGAGTACGACCCGGCGAACTACAACACTCTGGTCACCGCCGACCTCGCGGCCGGAGTCGGCCCCGACATCATCACCCAGAAGGAGGTCAAGTACGTCACGACCTTCCAGGAGGGCGGCCAGCTGCTCGACGTCTCCGACGTCACGCTCCCCGACGGCATCAGTGGCACCTCGTCGTACGAGGTCGACGGCACCTCCTACGGCGTGCCGTACCGCCAGGACTCCTGGGTGCTCTTCTACAACAAGGCGCTCTTCGACCAGGCCGGCGTGGACTACCCCGACGGCTCGTGGACGTGGGACGACTACGACAAGGCCGCTGCGGCGCTGACCGAGGGTCTGTCCGGCGCGGGAAGCGCCGCCAAGGGCACGTACCAGCACCGCTGGCAGTCGACGGTCCAGGGCTTCGCGAACGCGCAGTCGAAGGACGGCGACATCCTCAAGGGCGACTACGGCTACCTGAAGCCCTACTACGAGCGCGTCCTCGCGCTGCAGGACGCCGGCTACCAGGTCGACTTCAACACCTCGAGCGCCAACCAGCTCACCTACCAGGGCGAGTTCGGCAAGCAGAACGCCGCCATGATGCCGATGGGCACGTGGTACGTCGCGACGCTCATCGCGCAGCAGGCCTCGGGCGACGCCGACACCTTCGACTGGGGCATCGCGCCGATCCCGCAGCTGGACGAGAAGACGACCGGCACCGACAAGACCCCGGTGACCTTCGGCGACCCGACCGGCTTCTCGATCAACGCCGGCATCGACAAGGCCAAGGTCGGCGCGGCCAAGAAGTTCCTCGAGTTCGCCGCCGGTGAAGACGCCGCCAAGGCGCTCGCCGCCATCGGCATCACCCCCGCGCTCCTCAACGACGCCGTCGTCGAGACGTACTTCGGCGTCAAGGGCGCTCCCTCCGACGACCTGTCGAAGTTCGCCTTCTCGACCCACGAGACGCGTCCCGAGAACCCGACGTCGAGCAAGACGGCCGCGATCCAGGGCATCCTGGGCGACCTGCACACGGCGGTGATGTCGGGCTCCGACAACATCGACAACGCGATCAAGACCGCTGAAGACCGCGTCAAGAACGAGGTCGGCCTCGACTGAGGTCTCTCTGGGCGGCCGGGCCGCGGCATCCGTTGCCCGGCCGCCCCACCATCCCCCCTCTTCCCCTCTGGAGGACACCATGACGAGCCTCGTCGCCGACGACGTCGCCGCCGCATCACCGCCGCCCGCATCTCGGCGGCGCCGCAGGTCCCGGCTGCGCCTGCGCAGCACGCTGATCGGCTGGAGCTTCATCCTCCCGAACTTCCTCGGGTTCGCTCTGCTCACCCTCGTGCCGGTCGTGACGCTCTTCTACATGTCGTTCACGAACTGGAACGTGTTCGGCAAGGCCGACTGGATCGGCCTCGCGAACTTCCAGCGCCTCCTCGGCGACGGCAGCTTCCGCATCTCGGTCCTCAACACGCTCTACTACTCCGTCATGCACATCCCGCTGACGATCGTCGTGTCGCTGGGCCTCGCGCTGCTGCTCAACAACAAGCTGCGCGGCATCGCGTTCTTCCGCACCGCCGCGTTCTTCCCCTACATCACCTCGATCGTCGCGATCGCGGTGGTGTGGAACCTGCTCTTCAGCCCCGATTACGGCCCCATCAACCAGATCCTGCGCTTCATCGGGTTCGAGAACCCTCCGGGATGGCTCACCTCGTCGGAGTGGGCGATGCCCGCGGTCGTCATCGTCAGCACGTGGCGCGACATGGGCTACTACATGATCCTCTTCCTCGCGGGCCTGCAGACGGTGCCCCGCGAGCTGCACGAGGCCGCCCGCGTCGACGGGGCGAACGTCTTCCAGCGCTTCTTCAACGTCACGCTCCCGTGCCTGCGCCCGACGATGTTCTTCGTCACCGTGATGCTCACGATCAACTCGTTCAAGATCTTCGACCTGATCCTCGTCATGACCAACGGCGGGCCCGGGCAGGCGACGCTCGTGCTGTCGCAGTTCATCTACAAGAAGGGCTTCGAGGAGAGCCAGTTCGGCTACGCGTCCGCCGCAGCCGTCGCCCTCTTCCTCCTGTGCATCGTCGTCACGATCGTGCAGTTCTTCTGGAACAAGCGGAGGAGCTACTGATGACCGCCATCGAAAGCCCCATCAGCCGGCGTCAGCTCGAGGACGTCGCGGAGGAGCAGTCCCCGCCGCCCGTCGACGGCAAGACGCTCACGCCCGCGCGGCGCGTCGCCCGGATCGTCGGCTACACGGTCCTCGTGCTCGCCGCCGTCGCGCTCCTCATGCCGTTCTTCTGGATGGTCATGAGCTCGCTGAAGTCGGCCAACGAGGTCTTCTCGGTGCCGATCAAGTGGTTCCCCGAGACCTTCGTGTGGAGCAACTACGTCGAGATCTGGACAGAGTCCGACATGCTCACGTGGATCCGCAACACGCTCGTGCTCGCGGTCGTGGTGACGTTCCTGCAGGTGCTGACCGGGTCGTTCGCCGCCTACGGCTTCGCCAAGATGCGCTTCCCGGGGCGCGACGTGCTGTTCCTCGTCTACATCGGCACGATCGCCGTGCCGTGGCAGTCGTACATGATCCCGCAGTTCATCCTGCTGTCGAACCTCAAGGTCTCGAACACCCTGTGGGCGATCATCCTCATCCAGGCCTTCGGCGCGTTCGGCGTGTTCCTCATGAAGCAGTACTACGAGACGATCCCCGAGGAGCTGTCCGAGGCGGCACGCCTGGACGGGCTCAGCGAGTACGCCATCTGGCGCCGCATCATGCTGCCGCTGTCGATCCCGGCCCTCGCGAGCCTCACGCTCCTGACGTTCGTCAACACGTGGAACGACTACCTCGGACCGCTCATCTACCTGCGCAGCCCCGACCTGTGGACGATCCAGTTGGGGCTCAAGAGCTTCGTCTCGAACCTCTACGACACCAACTACGCCCTCCTGTTCGCGGGCCTGACGATCTCGGTCATCCCGATCGCGGTCATCTTCCTCCTGGGTCAGCGCTTCTTCATCGAGGGCATCGCGACGAGCGGGATGAAGGGATGAACGCCTTGCGCCGCATCTCGCACGAGTCGTACGCGAACGTCTTCGCCGTCGTCTACCTCGGCCTCGTGACGAACGCCCTCCTCCTGATCGCCTGCCTGCCGCTGGTCGTGCTCCTGGTCACGACCGATCCCGCGCGCTCGTGGCCGCTCCTCGCGATCGCCGCGCCGCTGGCCGCGCCCGGCCTCACGGCGGCGTTCACGGTGTTCCGCGAGCACGCCCGGGGGAGCGTCACGGTCGCGCGGGACTTCATCGCGGGCCTGCGTGCGACGTGGCGCCGGTCGCTGCCGCTCGGAGGGACGCTGTCGGCCGTCGTCGTCGTGCTCCTCGTCGACGTGCGCGCCTTCGCCGGCACACCGCTCGGCGTCGTCGCGGTCCCCCTCCTCGCGGTGCTGACCGTGCTCGCGCTCGCCACCGGGCTCCTCGGCTTCGTCGCGATCGCGGAGGACCCGCGCGTGCGCCTTCGCGACGTGCTCCGCGCGTCGGCCTGGCTCGCGGTGCGCCGCTGGTACCTCTCGGCGGTGTCGCTCGTGGTCCTGGCGGCCCAGGCGGTGCTCTTCACGTCGCTGCCCGCGATCGCACTGGGGCTCACGGCATCCGCTGCCCTCTACCTCGTGTGGGCGAACTCCCGATTCGCTCTCCGGCCCGTGCTCGCCATCCCCGACACGCAGACCGCCTGACAACGAGCTCCGCTCGAGACCACCCCACGAAGGAACACGAAGACCGATGACGTCCACGCCCCCGACCCAGGAGCGCACCGCCCGTGCCGCGGAGCCCGCCCTCGCCGGCGCCCTGTCCACCGTCCGTCGCAACATCGAGACGTTCGGCGACCTCTACCCCGACGACACGACGCGCGACGACCGCTACCCGCTGCGCCCCGCCCAGGGGATCTTCCCCGAGGGCGGCAACCGCGGCTGGACGACGAGCTTCTGGCCGGGTGCGCAGTGGCTCGCGTGGGAGCTCACGGGAGACGATGTGTTCCGGGATGCCGCGCTCCGCCACGCGGCGGATTTCGAGCGTCGCGTGCGCAACGGCGAAGACCTCGACACCCACGACCTCGGCTTCCTCTACACGCTCGCGTCGGTCGCGCCGTGGCGTCTCCTGGGCGACGAGAGCGCGCGCGAAGCGGCGCTCCTGGCGGCGGATCACCTCATGATGCGCTTCCTCGAGCCCGCCGGGATCATCCAGGCGTGGGGCGACCTGTCCGACCCGGCGCAGCGGGGCCGGACGATCATCGACAGCCTCATGAACATGCCGCTCCTCACGTGGGCCTACGAGCAGACCGGCGAGGAGCGCTTCGCCGATGCCGTGCGCCGCCACACGACGCAGCTGCGCGAGCACATCCTGCGCGAGGACGACTCCACCTTCCACACGTTCTACTGGGATGCCGAGACCGGCGAGCCGCTGCGCGGCGCGACCGAGCAGGGCGCCCACGACGACTCGTGCTGGGCGCGCGGGCAGGCGTGGGGCATCTACGGCTTCGCCCTGAACCACCGGGCGACCGGCGACCCGACCCTCCTCGAGGCCGCGTGGCGCTGCGCCGACTACTTCCTCGCGCACCTCCCCGCCGACGTCGTTCCGTTCTGGGACCTCGTCTACCACGACGGCAGCGACGCCCCGCGCGACAGCTCGGCCGCCGCGATCGCCGTGTGCGGGCTGTTCGAGCTCGCCGAGCTCGAGCCCGGCACGCCCCGCGGCGAGCGTGCGGGGGCCGCGGCCAACGCGATCCTCGACTCGCTCGTGGCGCGCTATGCGCCCGAGCCCCCCGAGGCCTCCGACGCCCTGATCCTGCACGGCGTCTACGACCTCCCGAAGCACAACGGCGTCGACGAGGGCACCCTGTGGGGCGACTACTTCTACCTCGAGGCGCTCACGCGCCGCGCCCTGCCGGGATGGAAGCCGTACTGGTGACATCTGCCTCGACACCGGGAGGTGCACCGTGCGCCTCGTGACCATCGCCACCGCCGACGGGCCGGTGGCGGCATCCGTCATCACAGACGCCGCCGGCGCGGACCGCGTCGTGACGCTCCCGGACGATCTGTCGCGCGCGGGCGTCGCGGAGATCCTCGCCGACGCGGGCCTGCTCGCGGCGGCGCGGGCCGAGACCGCGGCCCGGGCCGAGACCGCGGCGCGGGGCGGGACCGCGGCGCGGGCCGAGACCGCGGCCCGGGCCGAGACGGACGCGCTCGGGTGGTCGGGCCTTCCGCTCCTCGACGATGCCGACCTGCGGGCGCCCGTCGTGCCGGGCAAGATCCTGTGTCTCGGGTACAACTACCGCGGGCACGTGCCCGACGGCGCCGATCCCACCGCGAACGATCCCGAGTGGCCCGACGTCTTCGTCAAGACGCCGAACACGCTCGCGGGGCCGCGCGAGGCGGTCGTGATCCCGCCGGGAGCGACCGACGTCGACTACGAGGGTGAGGTCGCGATCGTCATCGGCCGTCGTGCGCAGCGCGTCTCGCTCGAAGACGCCCTCGAGCACGTCGGCGGCTACACGATCCTCAACGACGTGTCCGACCGGGCGTGGCAGCGCCGGCAGAGCCAGTGGGCGCTGGGCAAGTGCTCCGACGGGTTCGCGCCGCTCGGGCCGTGGGTCGTCACGCCCGACGAGGCGGGGGATCCGCAGGACCTCCTCGTGGAGGTCGTGCGCGACGGCGTCGTCACGGTCTCGCAGTCGACGTCGACGACGATCTTCAGCGTCGCTTTCGTCATCCATCACCTGAGTCAGGTGCTGACCCTCGAGCCCGGCGACGTCGTCTCGACCGGCACCCCCCAGAAGCTCCCCGCGGCGCAGGAGGCGCACCGGCCGCTCGGCGACGGCGACGCCGTCACGGTGCGCATCTCGCGCCTCGGCGAGCTCACCACCCGCTTCACGACATCCGTTCCCGATCGGCAGGAGGCCGCCCCATGATCCTCGACTCGTTCCGCCTCGACGGCCGCGTCGCCCTCGTCACGGGGTCGAGCCGCGGGCTCGGCCAGGGGGCCGCCGTCGCGCTCGCCGAAGCCGGCGCCGACATCGCGCTCATCGACCGGGGCGCCCCCGACGAGACCATCGCCGCCGTCGAGGCCCTCGGTCGCCGCGTGCACAGCGTTCGCCGCGACCTCGGCCACGCCGCCCCCGCCGACCTGACTGCGGCGGTCGACGAGGTCGTCGCCGAGCTCGGACGCATCGACATCCTCGTCAACAACGCCGGCACGATCCGTCGCGCGCCGGCCGCCGAGTACACCGCCGAGGACTGGACCGACGTGCTGTCGGTCAACCTCGACGCGGTCTTCCACCTCTCGCAGGCAGCGGGCCGGCACATGATCGCGCAGGGCCACGGCCGCATCATCAACGTCGCCTCGATGCTCTCCTTCCAGGGCGGCATCCTCGTGCCGGCGTACACGGCGTCCAAGCACGCCGTCGCGGGCCTGACGAAGGCGCTGGCGAACGAGTGGGCGGCCTCGGGCGTGACCGTCAACGCGATCGCCCCCGGCTACATGGCGACCGACAACACGGCGGCGCTGCGCGCCGACACCGAGCGCGAGGCATCCATCGTCTCCCGCATCCCTGCGGGCCGCTGGGGCACGCCCGCAGACCTGCAGGGAGCCTTCGTCTTCCTCGCGTCGGACGCCGCGGCCTACGTCACGGGCGCCATCGTGCCCGTCGACGGCGGCTGGCTCGTCCGCTGACACCCGAACCCCCATACGAGACCAGGAGCGACATGGAACAGCGTTACGCCACCAACCCCGACCAGATCCCCGGCATGACGACGGCAGACCTGCGCGAGCGCTACCTCGTGCCCGACGTGTTCGTGCCCGGCGAGATCCACCTCGTCTACACGCACCACGACCGCATCGTGCTCGGCGGCGCCGTGCCCGCGGGATCGTCGCTCGAGCTGACCGGCTACCCCGAGATCCGCAGTGACTACTTCCTCGAGCACCGCGAGCTCGGAATCATCAACGTCGGAGGCGCGGGCACCGTCACCGCCGACGGCGAGGAGTACACGCTCGTCAAGGGGGCGTGCCTGTACCTCGGCCGCGGCATCCGTTCGATCACCTTCGCCGATGCCGACGGTGACGCGCAGTTCTACCTCTTCTCGGCACCCGCGCACACGGCCTACCCGTCGGCGCTCGTCAACCCCGGCGAGGGCACGGTGCGCGAGCTCGGCGACCAGGCGACCTCCAACCGCCGGACGCTCAACCAGTACATCCACGAGAACGGCGTGAAGTCGTGCCAGATCGTGATGGGCGTGACCGAGCTCCACGAGGGATCGATGTGGAACACGATGCCCGCGCACACCCACGACCGACGTACGGAGTGCTACCTGTATTTCGACCTCCCCGAAGACGCGCGCGTCATCCACCTGCTCGGTGAGCGCGAGGAGACGCGTCACCTCGTCGTCGCCGATCGCCAGGCGATCATCTCCCCGAGCTGGTCGCTGCACTCGGGCGTGGGCACGGCCGCGTACTCGTTCATCTGGGCGATGGCGGGCGAGAATCAGGCCTTCGACGACATGGACGCCGCGCCCGTCACCGACCTGCGGTGATCGGCGCGATGACGGCATCCCGGGCGGGGGCACTGCTCGCCGTCGGCGAGACGATGGCGATGGTCGCGCCCGCCGCGGCGGAGCGCCTCGCCGACGCGGCGGACTTCCGCGTCGATGCGGGCGGCGCGGAGTCCAACGTCGCGTCGCACGTCGCGGCGTTCGGCGGCGAGGCGCGCTGGTTCAGCCGCCTCGGCGACGACCCGCTCGGGCACCGCATCGCGCGGCAGCTCGCCGAGCGGGGCGTGGACGTGTCGGCGGTCGTGTTCGATGCGCGGCATCCGACCGGGGTGTACTTCAAAGACCCCGGCCACGGCGTGCGGTACTACCGAGCAGGCTCGGCGGCGGCGCACCTCTCGCCGGCGGACGTCGATGCCGTCGACCTCGCCGGCGTCGCGGTGCTGCACGTTTCGGGGATCACGGCGGCGATCTCGCCGTCGGCCGCCGGCTTCCTCGAGGCGGTGATCGAGCGGGCGCGCGCGGCCGGCGTGCGCGTGAGCTTCGACGTCAACCACCGCGCGCCGCTGTGGACCGCCGAGGTCGCCGCACCGGCGCTCCTGGCGCTCGCCGCCCGCGCCGACATCGTGTTCGTCGGCCGGGACGAGGCCGAGCTCCTGTGGGCGACGACGGATGCCGCATCCGTCCGCGCTCTTCTCCCCGGCGTCCCCGAGCTCGTCGTGAAGGACGGCGACGTCGGCGCCGCCGTCTTCGCCGGCGGTGCGACGCTCTTCGAGCCCGCGCTCGCGGTCGAGGTCGTCGAGGCCGTCGGTGCGGGGGACGCGTTCGCCGGCGGCTACCTGTCGGCGCTCCTCGAGCGGGAGCCGCTCGCCGAACGCCTGCGTCGCGGGCACCGCCGCGCCGCCCTGACCCTCCAGACCACCAGCGACTCCGTCGACGAGAGGACCCGCGCATGACCGACCACGAGTTCGAGACGATCTTCGGGGGTGCGCCGGTCATGGCGATCCTCCGCGGCATGGGCGTCGAGCGCTCCGCGGCCCTCTCGAGGACGGCGTGGGACCTCGGGATCGACTCCGTCGAGGTGCCGCTGCAGACCGAGGAGGACGAGCGGGCGCTGCGCGAGGTCGTGAGACTGGCCGCGGAGCGCGGCAAGCTCGTCGGGGCCGGGACGATCGTCGCGGCGGAGCAGGTCGCCGTCGCGCGAGCGGCGGGCGCAGCCTACGTCGTCTCGCCGGGGCTCGACCCCGCCGTCGTGCGCGCGGCGCAGGCCTCCGGCATCCCGATCCTTCCCGGGGTCGCGACTCCGAGCGAGGTGCAGCTCGCGATGTCGCTGGGCCTCACATGGCTCAAGGCCTTCCCGGCGACGTGGCTCGGGGCAGGGTGGTTCCGGCATATCCGCGGGCCGTTCCCGCAGGCGCGCTTCGTCGCCACCGGCGGCATCGACGCGTCGAACGCGGCGGAGTTCCTCGACGCCGGGGTCAAGGTCGTTGCTGTGGGCTCGGCACTCGAGGACGCCTCGCAGCTCGACCGCCTCGCCACGCTCCTCGCGCGCTGAGGCGTGCGGCCCGCGTGGGGCCTTGGCGGCTGGTCCCTGTGCTTTCGCCACAACGTCGGAGATAACCACAGCGCAGGATCGGATCGGTCTTTCGGGTCCGACGTTGTGGCGATCTCCGACGCGGTGGCGGGCGAAAAGGGCGCGCACGGGTCGGATGGACGCGCACGGGGCGGGAGAGGGCGCGGGCGGGAAGGGGGGCGGGCAGGAAGGGCGGGCGGGCGACGGATGCCGGGTCCCGACGCACCCCCGCAGGGCGAGCCCCGGTCAGCCGACGCCGGGGGGCGCCGTGGACTCCCGCAGCTGCAGCTCCGGCAGCACGTACGTGCGCTGCACGGGGCGCCGCGGCCCGTCGCCGAGCCGGTCGACCATTGTCTCGACGGCGAGCCGGCCGACGTGCTGCTTCGGCGGGCGCAGGGCCGTGATGGGCGGTTCTGCGCTCTGGGCGACCTCGTCGTCGTAGGCGATGACCGCGAGGTCCTGCGGGATCGACCAGCCGTGGTCGCGGGCGTACTGCTGAAGCAGCACGGCCTGCGGGTCGGAGTGGATGAGGAGAGCGGTCGTGCCGGTCTCCCGGCAGCGGCCGAGGAGGTCGGCGATAAGGGCCTCGCGTGCGACGCCGTCCATCGCGTCGAGCGACGCGTCGACGTCGACGGGGCATTCCAGGCCAAGCTCGGCGACGGCGCGGTCCCAGCCCCGGCGCAGGTGGAACGACGTCGGCGAGCCCGACGACGTGATGATCCCGACGCGGCGATGGCCGAGCGCGGCCAGATGATCGGCGGCGAGCGAGCCGCCGAAGACGTGGTCGGTCGTCACCCACTCCAGGCGCGTGAGTGCGAGCGCCGAGGGGGCCCGGCGCTCGGCGAGCACGACGGGGATCGGCAGCGACTCGAGCCACTGGAGGAGCGCGTGCCCGTCGGCCCCCGCCGTCTCGGGCGCGGCGATGAGTCCGTGGAGGCTCCCCGACTCGACGAGTGAGGCGATCTGGCGCCGCTGGTCGTCGACGGAGTAGCTCGCGCCGCGGAGGATCAGCTGCACGCCGAGCTCGGTCGCGGCCGCCCGCGCGCCGACGATGATGTGCGGCCAGTAGTAGCTGAGCGAGGGCGTCACCATGCCCACGCGGTAGCGGATGGGGGCCGCGGCCGCCGCCGCGACGGGCACGGTCGTGTCGAGGCGGCTGCGCAGCGTCGCCCCGCCGTGCACGCGGGTGAGCAGGCCCCGATCGGCGAGGTGGCTGATGTCGCGCCGGATCGTGAGCTCGGCGACACCGAGTTCGCGCGCGAGGTCGGCGACGCGCACGGCGCCCGCGCGGCGCAGCTCGTCGAGGATGCGCTCGCGCCGCGAGAGGCCGAAGGCAGGAGGGTCGGCCGCGTCATCCATCCGCTGAGGCTACAACTGCGTTCGGAATGATTCAAGTGTGAACGAATGTGTTCGATCAGTTCCACAGTTCGCGGTAACACGCAAAAATCGCCCTCGGGCACGTTGCCGTGCCCGGGGCGCGTCCATAGGCGGGATCGCGGCACCCAGGTCACATGCGAATGGAGAGCGCAGATGTCGCAGGCAAGGATGCCTCGTCCCCGGGGCGAACGGCGATCACAGCGGATGCGGACGGCGGTGGCCCTCGCCGTCACGGCGGCCGCGATCGCCGCGCCCCTCACGGTGCCGGTCGCGGCGCAGGCCGCGGGCGCCGATCCCGTGAGCGTCACGATCGACGGCGCCGACGTCGCGGCGGCGGCGCAGAACCGCAACGGACTCACGTTCAAGGGGTTCGGCGTGCTGTCGGCCAACTCGACGAGCGCCCTGCTGCTGGACTACAAGTCGCAGCACCCCGAGAAGTACTGGGAGCTCATCGAGACCCTGTTCGGCGGCGAGCACCCGATCATGAACACGGTCAAGATCGAGATGGGCAACGACCGCAACACCTCGACGGGCCCCAACGCCGCCACGATGCGCTCGCGCGACGAGTACCCCAACGTGCTCCGCGAGCCCGGCTTCCAGCTCGCCGCCGACGCTCAGCTCGTCGCGCACGGCGACATCCACCTGAGCCTGCTGCGCTGGAACCGTCCGACGTGGGTCACGAGCCACGCCGATCAGTACGTCTGGTTCAAGAACACCGTTCTCGCGGCCTACCGCCAGTACGGCCTCATGGTCGACTCGATCAATCCCGACGCGAACGAGACCGGCAACCCCGACCAGCAGCTCTACAAGGACTTCGCCGGCTGGGTGCGCGGCGACACGAAGGGCTACGAGGGTGCGACCGCCTCCGACCCCAACAACGGCTTCAAGACGCCGGAGGAGAAGGCGCTCTTCACCTCCATCCAGACGATCGCGGGCGACACGGTCGGCACGCCGCCGGTCGCCCTCGGCAACGCGATGACCTCGACGACCGACTCGTCGCTGCGCGACGCCGTCGACATCATCGGCTTCCACTACTCCAGCGCCGACGACAGCGCCGGCAACATGAAGAAGATCGCCGAGCAGCTCGACCGCGAGGTGTGGAACTCCGAGGGTCAGTCGACCTTCTCGAGCTCCGCCGACCGGCCGAACAACAACGCCAGCGACGAGCAGGGCGGCTTCGGCACGAAGTTCGGCGGCACGAACAGCGCCCTCGAGATGGGCAACTGGATCACGACGGGGTTCAACGCCTCGCGGCGCACGATGAACATCTTCCAGCCCGCCATCGGGTCGTTCTACGACGGGTTCCAGTACTCGTCGAAGGAGCTGGTCAACGCCCGCGACCCGTGGTCGGGGTGGATGTACTACGACGGCGGCCTCGCCGTGCTCGAGCAGTTCACGCAGTTCGCCACGCTCGGGTGGGAGAACGACGACAACACCGCGGGCATCTGGCGCGCGATCCCGAAGGCTTCGGGCAGCGAGCTGGGCACGGGCAACCCGCCGAGCGGCGCCCGCGCCGGCGGCGCCTCGTACACGACGCTCGCCGCCCCCGACGCGAGCGACTTCTCCACCGTCATCGTCAACGACAGCAAGTTCACCAAGACCTACCGGATCACGGCGAAAGACCTCGACCTCGGCGCCGACCAGACCGTCGAGGTGTGGGAGACGCGGGCCGCCGATGCGGGAGAGGCATATGACGCGAACTACCTGCAGCCCGTCGCCGAGCTCGCGTCCGACGGCACCGGCACGTACTCGGTGACCGTGAAGCCCTGGTCGACCGTCACGGCGACCTCGCTCGACCAGGCGACCGCCCGCCAGGACGGCACCCTCGTGGCGAAGGCCGGGTACGGCAGCTCGCTGCCGAGCTCGAAGGAGTACACGGATGCCGATGGCGGCCGTGACGTGCTCGACACCGATGCGACGGGCAGCGTCAACGGCGTGACCGACGACGGCACGCTCTACGCCGACGACTTCGACTACGCCGGCCTCGGCGACATCAAGGGCTACGACCCCGACACGAAGCAGCTCGTCGACTCGGGCGAGTCCTTCGTCGACGCGCGCGGTGGCAAGGCCAAGCCCGCCGGCACCCCCGCGGTGCAGGGGGAGGACAACGGCGCGACGCCGCGCTACACGAACGACACGAACGGGGCGTTCGAGTCGGTCGCGTCGACGGATGCCGCGCACGGCCGCGTGCTGCGTCAGCAGGTCGGCCCCGGCATGGCCGGCAGCGCCTGGAACAGCGGCGACCCCAAGACGACGATCGGCGACGCCCGCTGGGCGAACTACACCGTCTCGGCCGACGTGCTGTTCGAAGCATCCGGATCCCAGTACGCGACCATCGGCGCACGCGAGCAGGGCGGCACGGCCAACGGCCAGAGCGTCTCTGCGGCGGAGTTCAAGATCGACCCCGCGGGAGCCTGGAGCTTCATGCGCTTCGGCGCGACCGTCTCCAGCGGCACCGTCCCGGCGGCCGCCTCGTTCAAGACCGGCGCCGGCGTGTGGAACAAGATCGCCGTCACCGTCGCGGGCGCCGTGTACACGGCATCCGTCAACGGCGTGCAGGTCGCGACGTACACCGATCCCGCGCCGCAGGCGACGGGCCGGATCCAGCTCGGGTCGAGCTTCAGCTTCGTGCAGTTCGACAACCTCCAGGTCGTTCCTGTGGCCGGCTACACGCCGTACTACTCCGACGTCATCGACGGCATGCATCAGACGAGCTGGGCGGACACCTCGAAGAAGGTGCTCGACTTCGACGCGGCGTGGAGCCATGTCAACGGTCAGGGCATGTTCGAGTGGCAGCGGACGGCCTCCAAGAGCACGGCGAAGGGCGCGGCCCTGACCTACGCCTTCACGGGCACGGGCCTCGACATCATCGGGACGAACTCCGGCACGCCGACGCTCGACGTCGTGGTCGACGGCGTGCAGATCGTGGTGGCGGCCCCGACGTACAGCGCGGGCAGCGAACGCACGGCCTACATGCTGCGCGGCCTTGCGAACGGCGCGCACACGGTCGTCATCAAGACCGCGAACACGCAGGCGATCAACGTCGACGCCGTCGGCGTCGTGAAGGCCAACGCCGACTCGGCGAAGGTCGACACGACCGCGCTCTCGGCTCTCGTCGACTCCGTGAAGGGCCTCGCCGAGTCGGACTACAGCACCGACTCGTGGGCCGTCTTCGCCGCGGTGCTCGCCGACGCGAAGGCCGCGGTCGCCGACCCCGTCGCCTACGGGCTCGACGTCGAGGGTGCTGCGGCGCTCGCGTCGCGGCTCTCGGCGGCGACCGACCGCCTCACACCCAAGGACGTGAGCGCCGACGTCGTCGACCTCGGCGTCGTGACGGTCACCTCGCGCGAGCGCACGCTCCCGGCGAAGCTGCCGATCGCGGGGGCCGATGCGAAGGTCACGTGGAGCCTCTCCTCGGTCGACGCCGCCAAGAGCACGGCCGAACTCGCCTCGTTCGCGGCGACGGGGCGCACGACCGACAAGACGAGCGCGGGCGTGTACCAGCGCTTCAGCGCGACGGTCGTCGTCGTCCCGGCCGATCTGACGTACTTCATCGACTCGGGCTCCTCGGGCGCCCCGGCCGGCTCGGTCTACTCGGCCGTGAAGAGCGCGTTCCCGAACCTGCTCAACGCCACGAGCGACCAGAAGTGGGACGGCACGACGGCCGGCACGACGTGGGGCTACTCCACCGCGTCCGCCACCGCCGCCGCCGGCACTCCGGCGGACTGGGGCTCGTCTTACCTCGGTGCGGACTACAACAAGCCGATCACGTACCACCTCACCCTGCCCGCCGGCACGTACAACATCGTCGGCGTGCAGGCGCCGCGCGCGGGTCTCACGACCAACGTGTACGCCACGGTCAAGGCCGCGGGGAAGACGTCGACGAAGACCGCCGTCTCGACGGGAGCGGCCACGCCGGTCGCGCAGTCGGTCACGCTCGACACGGCGGGCGTCGTCGATCTCGAATTCGGCACGAACGGCACGAGCGGCTACAACGCCCGTCTCGCACTCGCCTACGTCCAGACGATGCCGCGTGACCTCGGCGTGCAGGGGGCGCTCGGTCTGAAGCAGCCGCTACCCGCGAAGGTCGACGTCGCGGGCACCGCGACGGCGGTCACGTGGGACGAGGCATCCGTCGCCCAGCCCCGTGCCGAGTACGCCAAGCTCACGGTCACCGGACGCCTCACCGAGAGCGGCCAGCAGGTCGTGGCGGCGTACGAGATCATCCCGTCGCGCCTGGTCTACTACATCGACTCCGGCACGAACGGCGCGGATTCGCCGCAGTACGCCGCCGTGAAGAAGTCGGTGCCGACGCTGCGCAACGACAAGATCGACCAGGTCTCGACCTCGGCCGACCAGTGGGGCTATGTCGCCGACGGCATGAAGGTCAAGGGCACGACCGACATCAACGACAAGTACTCGACGGGTCTCTACCAGGACACGACGAAGCTCGTCTACCGGCTGCCCCTCGACGCCGGCACGTACACCCTGACGGGCGGATTCACCGAGTGGTGGAATCTTAGCCGGTCGATGTACCAGACGGTGTCGGTCGGCGGCGTCGAGCTCGCCAAGGGCAGCGTGCCGCTGTCGGGCTCCAACACTCCGCTCGCGGCCGACCTGACGTTCACGCTGGACGCCCCGGCGACCGTCGAGTACGTCGTGACGAACGAGGGGGCCGGTGCCGAGAAGCCCGTCATCTCGTGGCTCGCGGTCGAGAACGTGACGCCGCCCGCCGGCCTCTCGGTGGCCACGCGCTGTGTCGCGGGCAAGGTCGTGGCGGTCGCGACGGTGACGAACAAGAGCGATGCGAAGCTCAGCGGCTCGCTCGCGACGCCGTGGGGCACGAAGCAGATCGACGGACTCGCCGTCGGCAAGTCGACGTCGTTCGCCCTGTCGACCCGTCAGGCGTCGATCCCGGCGGGGGAGATGACCCTGACGCTGCCGAAGGACGCGTCGGGCTCGACTCCCGACCCCATCACGACGGCGTTCGAGGCGTCCTCGTGCGGCTGAGCGCGTGAAGTGAGGACGGATGCTGCGACCCGGCCGGTGCCGAACCGGCCGGGTCGCGGCATCCGTCCCCCTGCCCCTCCCGCACCCATCCGTGAAGGAACACCGCCATGACCCACCTCCGCACCGCTGCGACCTGGGCGATCGGGGCGCTCCTCGTCTCGTCCGTCGCCGCCTCCGCCCCCGCTGCGGCCTCCGCCGCGAGCCCGGCCCCTGCCACCACCGCCGTCACCCCGGCGGCCGTGACCACCGCCGCCGTCGTGACCGACCCGGCCGACGGCGTGCCGCGCATCGACCCCGCGCCCGCCTACGACGACTACGAGCCCATCGCCGACCCCGGCTCGGGCTCGTCGACCTACTTCCAGCCGTTCTGGTACGACACGCAGGGGCGGCACATCCAGGCGCACGGCGGGCAGATCGTCACGACCGAGGAGAACGGCGAGACCGTCTACTACTGGTACGGCGAAGACCGAACGAACGGCTACTACGGCAGCCCGGGCGTCTCGGTCTATCGCTCGACCGACACCCGCAACTGGGAGAACCTCGGCACGGCGCTGCGCGGTGTCTCCAGCAGCGCGCAACTGACGACCGACCCCTACTTCGTCGACCTCTACGGCACGCTCGACGGTGCGGGTCAGCCCAGGACCGACCTCGTGCAGTCGCTGTCGTACTACCTCAACACCGATCAGAACTGGACCTACACCGCGATCTTCGAGCGGCCCAAGGTGCTCCACAACGCCGAGACCGGCAAGTGGGTCATGTGGTGGCACGCCGACGGGCGCACGTCGCCGGGCGGGTCGATGTACGCGCGCTCGATGGCTGCGGTCGCGGTCGCGGACAGCCCGGCCGGCCCCTTCAAGATGACCGGCGCCTACCGGCTCTACAACCGCTCCGACTACCGGGCGTGCACCTCGAGCGCGGTCCCAGGGCAGGCGCGCGACATGACGGTGTTCCAGGATGCCGACGGCTCGGCCTACATCGCCTACTCGTCCGAGGAGAACTACTCCCTCTATGTCGCGAAGCTCGACGACGACTACACGAACCTCGAGCACACGAGCACCACCGACCCGGTGCGCGCGGGCTCGTTCGGTGCGAGCGGAAGCTACACGTTCCAGTACTCCGAGAGCGGCCGCTATCCGCACCTCTTCGCCGACGGCACCGCCGACGCCCCCGTGCGCGGCGTCGACTTCCAGATCGTCAAGGAATGCGGGCACCTCGAGGCGCCCGCCATGTTCGCGCACGGCGGCAAGTACTACGTGATCGCCTCGGGCGCGACGGGATGGGCCCCCAATCCGCAGACGTACTACAGCGCCGACGACCTGCTCGGCAGCTGGATCCGCGGCGTGAAGGCCGGCGACCCGTACGAGAACGTCGCCTACAACTCGCTCCCCGAGGGCGGCGACGGTCTCCTCTCGATCGGCGACGCGCGCCGCACGACGTTCGGCTCGCAGTCGACGAACGTGCTCACGCTCGGCCCCGGGCAGTACGTCTACATGGGCGACCGGTGGAACGAGGGCAAGTCCGACTCGACCTACGTCTGGCTGCCGATCACGGTCGTCGCCGACGGGGCGCTCGAGATGCGCAATCCCGCGGCGGAAGACCCCGCGCGCTGGGGTTCGGGGTGGGACCGGTCGTACTGGGACGACAAGGGTCTCGGCGCGAAGATCTGGCGGCTCGCGGATGCCTCGATCCCCGAGGCCGTCCGGCTCGGATCCGCGCCCGCCGACGCGCTGCCGCCGTCGCTGAAGGTCGAGGTCGACGGGCAGGTGCGAGACGTCGCAGTGCAGTGGAACGCGTCGTTCGACGCGCTCGGCACGACGACCGTGACCGGGCTCCTCGCCGCCGACGCCGACTTCGGCCCCGGCCGGCGTGTGACGCGCACCGTCGACGTGTGGGACTACGGCGTCGCCGACGTCGCACCTGGTGCGACCGTGACGGCCTCGAGCCGGCAGGATCTCGCCCGCACCGTCGTCGATCGGAACGTCAAGGGCAAGGGGTGGGACGACTGGGTCGGCGGCGGCGTCTTCCCGCGCGACAGCTGGCTCGCCTTCGACTGGGCCTCGGCGCAGCGCCTGCAGAAGATCCTCGTGCACACCTACCGCGACGGCACGGCCTCGTGGCCCTCCACGGTCGCCGTGCAGTACAAGGCGAACGGTGCCTGGGTCGACACCCAGGTCAGCGCGACGCTCGACCAGACCGCCACGACCGCGCCGGTCGCGACGCTGGATGTGTCGGGGCTGCCCGCGACGACGGGGATCCGCCTGCAGCTGCACTCCGAGACGAACGTGTGGCAGTCGATCTCCGAGGTGCAGATCCAGGGCGCCGCGGCGCAGGGCGGCAACGTCTGCCGCGTGCCCGGTGCGAGCGTCTCTGCGACCTTCTCGCAGACGGAGTGGGAGACGTTCCCCGCGACGAACGCCTGCGACGGCTCGGCGAGCACGCCGTGGTCGACATGGGCGGGCTCGCTCGCCTCGCGCACCGCGGTCGACTTCACCCTCGCGACGGGCACGGCCTATGAGGTCTCGTCGGTGGCGTTCACCAACACCGAGGGCTCGCCCACGACGGTCTCGGTCGCCTACCGCGGCATCGACGGGCGCTGGCACGACACGACCGCGAAGGCCGTCGCGATCGCGGCGAACGGCACCCAGACGTCGGCGGGCTTCACGCCCGTCGTCGCGACGGCGGTGCGCCTGACCTTCGCGACGCCGGCGACCTACCTCAAGATCCCCGAGATCCAGGTGACGGGAACGCTCGCCGCGGCGCCGGCAGCCGCCGCGCCCGTCGAGGCGTCGGTCGCGACTCGCTGCGTCGCGGGCAAGGTCACGGTCGTGGCATCCGTCACCAATACGGATGCCGCGCCTCTCGCGATCGGGATCACGAGCCCGTTCGGGTCGAAGTCGTTCGCGACGGTCGCCCCCGGCAAGACCGTCTCGGCCGCGTTCTCGACGCGCCTCGCGCAGACCGCTGCCGGGAGCCTCGAGGTCACCGCCACGGGTTCCGGCGCCCCGGCGACGACGCGCGTCGCTTACGCCGCGAAGTCCTGCGGCTGACACAGACACGACGGATGCCGCGACCTGCGCCCGGTCGCGGCATCCGTCGCCTGTACCTGCCGCAGTACTACTTGATGGAGCCCCGCGTGACGCCGGAGATGACCCAGCGCTGGCTGAAGATGTAGACGATCAGCAGGGGAGCCATCGCCATGAGGTACGAGGCGAACGCCACCGTGTAGTCGGTGTTGAACTGCCCCTGGAAGACGTACTGCGCGAGCGGCAGGGTGCGCGCCGACGGATCGGTCAGCACGACCAGCGGCATGATGAAGTCGTTCCACGCCCACACGCACGTGAGGATGCCGACCGTCGCGTTCATCGGCATGAGGAGCGGGAAGATCACCGACCAGAAGACGCGCCACGTGCTCGCGCCGTCGATCCGGGCGGCCTCCTCGAGCTCGATCGGGATCGAGCGGATGAAGGCCGTGTAGATGAAGATGTTCAGCGACAGGCCGTAGACGGTGTACAGGATGATCATCCCGACCTGGTTGTCGAGCCCCAGGATCGCCGTCTGCTTGACCAGCGGCAGCATGATGATCGGGAACGGGATGAACAGCGCCGCCAGCAGGTAGAAGAACACGCCCTTGAAGAACGGCCGGTGCATGTTGCGGGCGAGCGCGTAGGCGACGATCGAGCTCGTCAGCAGCGTGAAGACGACCGACCCGACGGTGATGAACGCCGTGTTGGCGAGGGCCTGCGGGAAGTTCGTGCGCTGCCAGGCCTCGGCGAAGTTGCCCCAGTTGACCGGGTTCGGCCATTCGAATCCCGTGCCCTCGGTCAGCTGGTCGGGAGTCTTGAGCGCGACGACGACCGCGAGGTACAGCGGCACGAGCACCGTGAGCGAGCAGACCGCGATGAGCGCGGTCGCCCACCAGTTGGTCTTGCGGGTGTCGTCGTCCTCCGAGGGGCGACGGCGCAGGAACCGGCGGCGCGGCTCGATCGCGTCGGCGGGCTGCTCGAGCTGCAGGGCGGTGTTGGTCATGGTGGTCATCAGAAGTCGGCCTCTCTGCGCTGAAGGACCCGGAACTGGAAGAGCGAGACGACCGTGATGACGATGAAGAACACCACGGCGTTCGCCGTCTGGTAGGCGAACTCGCCGCCCGAGAAGCCGCCCCGGAAGATGAGCAGCGTCACGGACTCCGTCGACGTGCCGGGGCCGCCGTTGGTGAGGGCGACGATCGGGTCGAAGACCTGCAGGAAACCCTTGAGGCTCAGCACGATGTTGATCGTGAAGAACGCGCTGATGAGCGGGAAGGTGATCGAGGTGAACTGCCGCGCGGATGACGCGCCGTCGAGGGATGCCGCTTCGTAGAGCTCGCCGGGGATCGTCTGGAGTCCGGAGAGATAGATGATGATCGAGAAGGCGCACGCCTGCCACACGGCCAGGGCCACGATCGCCGTCCACGCCCACGTCTCGTTGGTGAGGATGTTGTCGGCGAACAGCGGGATCCCCGACAGGATCTTCGGCAGCGAGTTCGAGAAGAAGAACTGGAACACGTAGCCGATCACGAGGATCGCGAGGACGTACGGCACGAAGTACACGCCGCGCCAGAAGTTTCGCGCCTTGATCTTGGCGTTGAGTCCCAGCGCGATCGCGAGCGAGATGGCGTTCGTGAGCACGGTCGCGACGATCGCGAACAGGAACGAGAAGCCGTACGCCTGCAGGACGCGGTCGTCCTTGAAGAGGTTGATGTAGTTGGAGATGCCGATGAAGTCCCAGTCGCCGTACCCGGGGTAGTTCGTGAAGCTGAAGAAGATCCCGATCAGCACGGGCAGGGTGTGGAAGAAGGCGAAGGCGATGACCGCCGGCCAGACCATCCAGTAGTAGGCGCGTGGCGCGCGGGTGGTCTCGCGGCGCACGCGGGCGGCGCGCTTGCGCGTCGAACCGGGCGTCGACGAGGCGCGTACGGCCTCGGTGAGCGTCGTCATGTCACTCTCCCGTCACGGGGATCGTGCGAGCGGCGACCTTCGCCCACTCGCTGTCGAGGGTGGCCAGGGCTGCCTCCGCGTCACCGCTGAAGAGGAACTGCTGGTCGATCGCGGCGAGCGGGATGCTCGGCGGGATCTGGTGATCGATGAAGCCGGTGATCTTGCCCTCGTCGAAGTAGGGCTTCACCGACTGGAGCGCCGGATCGTCCGAGAGCTTCGCGCCTTTGACCGACGGCACCATGTTCTGCGACGCCGCGAACTTCTCGATGACGTCCTTGCGGAAGAGGTAGTCGATGAAGCGCAGCGCCTCTTTCCTGTGCGGCGTGTTCTTGCCCATCGTGACCGTGACGTCGACGCCCGAGACGAGCTTGCGGTCAGCGGGGTCATCGGTCGCGGGATAGGGGAAGATCCCCGCCTTGATGTCGGGGTTGATCGACTTGATGGGGCTGAGGGCCCAGATGCCCTGCAGGAGCATCGCGACTTCGCCCTTCGCGAAGGCGGCGTTCCCGTCGTCGTAGGTCTTGCCGCGGTATCCGTCCTGCATGTACGAGAACAGCTGCTTCTGCTGGTCCATGACGCCGGCGAAGTCCTTCGAGAACGACACCTCCGAGTCGGGGCCGACCTTCTCGCCCTCCGCGCGCATCTTGTCGAAGAACCCGTCCTGCGCGGCGTAGGCGCCGAGGGCGTTGAACGACGGGAGGGCGGTCCACGAGTCGGCGAGCGTCCCGTAGAAGGGAGTGATGCCGGCGGCCTTCAGCTTGTCGCAGACCGCGATGAGCTCGTCCCACGTCTGCGGCACCTCGAGCCCCTGCTGCTGGAAGATCTCCTGGTTGTAGATCACGCCGTTGGCGTTGTTGACATAGCCGAGGCTGTTGACCTCGCCCTTCTTGTTGCCCAGCTGCGCGAGGATCTCCTGGACCGCGGGGTTGATCGTCTGCAGCACCGGCTCGTTCGAGAAGTCGTAGAACACCCCCGCCTGGGCGAGCTTTCCGAAGCCGCCGTTGGCGTTGAGGGTGATGACGTCGGGCGCCTTGTCTTTGACCAGCAGCGTGCGGATGATCGTGTCGGCGTCGGCCACCTGGTTCTGCACGACCTTGATGTCGGGGTTCTCCGCCTCGAAGTCGGCGATGATCTGGTTGAAGTCCTCGAGCGCCTCGCCCTTGAACTGGAAGAAGCTCAGGGTCGTCACCCCGTTGGAGGGGTTCGCGGCGCAGCCGCCGGTGACCGCCGCGATGCCCGCGATGGCGAGCACGGCGGCCAGCCTCGCGATCCGGCGTGGATGGGTTCTCATGTGGTGCGCCTCCTTGCGCGTGGGGGACAGGAGTCAGGAGACCGCGGTCAGCTCGACGACGGTCGAGTGCTGCGGAAGCTGGACGGGAGGACGCACGCCGATCGTTGCGAGCTCGCGCCCGGACATGACGGTCGGGAAGGTCGTCCACTCGAGCACGGACTGGGCGGCATCGGCGTGCTCACCCGACGGCGACAGCACCGCGACGCGGTAGCGGCGGGCGGCGTCGAGGCCCGGCATCCGCACCCGCCCGGCGGGATATGCCGCGGAGGTCTCGGCCTGCGTGATGGTGAAGAGAGCGGATGCCGCGTCCGCCGCCACGATCCCGCGCACGTCGATCCCCGGCTCGGTGCCGTCGACGTCGATCGTGCGGCCCGTCGCGATGAGCGGGCGGATGCGCTTGGCGACCGCGATCCAGGCGGCGACCCGTGCGCGGGTGTCGTCGTCGGCCGATGTGAGGTCCCACTCGATGCCGAAGTGGCCGAAGAGGGCGACGGCGGCACTGAGGTCGAGGCCGACGGCACGGCCCGACGAATGGACGACGGGGCTCGTGAGGTGCATGCCCAGCATCTCGGGCGGCACGACGAGGGCCGTGTAGCGCTGATTGGCGAGCCGCTCGAGGGGATCGAGGCTGTCGCTCGTCCACACGCGGTCGGTGCGATCGAGGATGCCGAGGTCGACCCGCGCGCCGCCCGACGCGCAGCTCTCGATCTCCAGGCCCGGATGCGCGGCCTTCAGCTCGTCGATGAGCCGGTACACCGCCAGCGTGTGCGCGTGGACCCGCGCGACGCCCTCGGGCCCCGAGCCCGCATCGACGAGGTCGCGGTTGTGGTCCCATTTGAGGTACGCGATCTCGTGCTCCTCGAGGATCGCGTGGAGTCGCTCGGCGATGTACGCGTACGCCTCGGGGTGGGCGAGGTCGAGCACCTGCTGCTGCCGCGCCGACGGCGGCAGCGCGAGGCGGCCGCGGAGGATCCAGTCGGGGTGGCTCCGGGCGAGCTCGCTGTCGGGGTTGACCATCTCGGGCTCGACCCACAGGCCGAACTCCATGCCGAGCGAGCGGACGTGCGTGATGAGCGGGTGCAGCCCATCGGGCCACACGGTCGCATCGACGTACCAGTCGCCCAGGCCCCGGGTGTCGTCGCGCCGGCCGGCGAACCAGCCGTCGTCGAGGACGAAGCGCTCGACGCCGACGGATGCCGCGGCATCCGCCAGCTCGGTGAGCTTCTCGAGCGAGTGGTCGAAGTAGACCGCCTCCCACGTGTTGAGCGTCACGGGACGGGGGCGGCGGGGGTGCTGCGGGCGGCTCCGCCACTCGTCGTGGAAGCGGTGCGACAGCTCGGTGAGACCGTCGCCCCACGATCCGATGACCCACGGCGACGCGAGCGAGGCGCCGGGCTCGAGGATCGCCTCGCCGGGTGAGAGCAGCTCGCCGCCCATGAGGAAGGACTCGCCCGTCACGGTCCGCTCGGCGAGGAGGCGGTGGTTGCCGCTCCAGGCGACATGGATGCCGTGTACCCGGCCGGTCTCGAACCCGAAGCCCGGGCGCCCCGCGGCCAGAAGGAGGCTGGCGTCGGCGCCGGGGCGGCCGCGGCGGCTCTCGCGCACGTGGCTGCCGAACGTGAAGGCGTGGCGCTGCGGCGCGCGCTCGCGGAGGTGGTGCCCCGTCGTGTCGAGGAGCTCTGTCGCGTCCCACGGCACGGGGAAGGCGAGCTGCAGCGTCTGCACGGTGTACGCCGTCTCGCCGGCGTTGCGGACGGTGAGGCGCTGATGGAAGAGGCCGCTCTCCCCGATGCGCAGTTCGACCTGCGCGGCGAGGCGGGCTTCGGCGTCGACGAGCGCGAGGACGGCGCGGTGGCCGTTGCTCTGCACGCCGGCGACCTCGAACAGCGCGCTGAACCCTGCGCCGGAGCGGTGGCCCTCGAGGGCGGGCGTGCCGAGCCATCCGCCCGCCGCCGTCGCGACGACGGTGAGGCGTGGCGTGGCGTCGAGGTTCCCCGAGACCCGCTGCGGACGAGCGGCCACTGCGAGACCCGCGAGCGACTCCGCCGTCGAATCGACCAGCTCCTCGCCCCAGTGCACGATCGCAGGGCCGCCTTCGGCCTCGAGGTCGACGACGACGCTCGTGCCGCCCCGGTGGAGGTGGAGCACGGCGGGGCGGGAACCGGTGAAGAGGGGCGAGTGCTCGGCGTCGAGCGAGGCATCAGGATGCGTCATGGCTTTAGTTCTACCATGGAACTAATTAACGGGACAAGAAGTAATTTTCTCGACTGACCCCGGGGAGAACGAGGTCATTCGTGCCAGGATGAAACGAATGGACGGGAACCACGGGATGCTGACCGACAGCGAGAAAGCCCTCGCGCGAGCCGTGCTCATTCACGGACCGATCTCGCGCAGCGCTCTCACGTCGCGCCTCAGCCTGTCGCCGGCGAGCCTCACGCGGCTCGCGAAGCCCTTCCTCGATCGCGGCCTGCTCGTCGAGCTCGACGACTCCGCCGACGGCTCGGTCGGCCGTCCGGTGCGGCCGCTCGACATCGCGCCGGGCCTCGGCCGGTTCGTCGGCGTCAAGATCACGGGCGAGGCGCTGCACGTCGTGACGACCGACGTGCGAGCAGCCCTCATCCACTCCGCGACGAGATCGCTCGAATCCACCGCTCCCGCCGTCGTCGCCGCCCAACTCCGCACCATCATCGACGAGCTCGGCGCCGAGGGCCTCGCGGGGGTCGGCGTCTCTCTCGGCGGCTCCGTGCGAGGATCCGCCGTCGAATTCGCGCCCTTCCTCGGGTGGGAGGACGTGCCCTTCGGCTCGCTCCTCGAAGAGGAGGTCGGCGTCCCCGTCACGCTCGAGAACGACATCGTCGCGCTCACCGAGGCCGAGCGCTGGTTCGGGCTCGGCCGCGGCATCCCCGGTTTCACGGTCATCACGATCGGCGCGGGCATCGGCTACGGGCTCGTCGTGAACGGCGAGGTCGTCCACTCCCGCGAGGCGGGGCTGGGACTGGGCGGACACCTCCCGCTCAGCGCCCACGGACCGGTCTGCCACATGGGGCACCGCGGCTGCGCCGAGGCGATGCTCGCGTCGGGCTCGATCGCGGGCCAGATCTCGGCATCCCTCCAGCGTCCCGTCGGCTACGACGAGGCGCTCGCGCTCGCCGCTGCGGGCGATCCCGCCGCGAAGACGGTGGTGGATGCCGCGGCCGACGCGCTGGGTCGCTTCGTCGCCCTCGCCGCCAACCTCTCGCTCCAGCCCGCGTCGGTCCTCGCCGGTGAGGGGATGGGCCTGTTCGCCGTCGCCGAGGCGCGCATCCGCGCCGCGATCGACGCGGACCGCGACCCCCGCGCCGACCCGATCGAGCTCTACGTCGACGACACCGGCTTCACGGCGTGGGCCCGGGGCGCGGCGGCCGTCGCCATCCAGGCGGCGCTCGAGCGCCTGCGCCTCGACTGACTCGCAGCATCCGCGGCCCCGAGGGGCAGCGGCCGACTCGTACACCCACCGCACGGCGGAAGGAATCTCATGAGCTCGACCAACCCGCTCCTCGACCCGGCGACGGCGCCCTGGTGGACGGGGGCCGTCGTCTACCAGATCTACCCGCGGTCGTTCCAGGACTCCGACGGCGACGGCATCGGCGACCTGCGCGGCGTGCTGCAGCGCATCGACCATCTCGTCGAGCTCGGCGTGGACGTCGTGTGGTTCTCGCCGATGTACCGCAGCCCGCAGGACGACAACGGCTACGACATCAGCGACTACCAGGACATCGATCCGCTCTTCGGCACCCTCGAGGACTTCGACGAGGTCGTCGCGGCGCTCCACGACCGCGGCATCAAGGTCGTCATGGACCTCGTCGTCAACCACACCAGCGACGAGCATCCGTGGTTCGTCGAGTCACGCTCGTCGAAGGACAGCCCCAAGCGCGACTGGTACTGGTGGCGCCCCGCGCGGCGCGGCATGGTCGCGGGCGAGGCGGGTGCCGAGCCCACGAATTGGGGCTCGTTCTTCTCGGGGCCCACCTGGGCCTGGGACGAGGCGACCGGCGAGTACTACCTCCACCTCTTCAGCCGCAAGCAGCCCGACCTCAACTGGGAGAACCCCGAGGTGCGCGAGGCCGTCTACGCCATGATGCGCTGGTGGCTCGACCGCGGAGTCGACGGCTTCCGGATGGACGTCATCAACCTCATCTCCAAGCGGGTCGGCCCCGACGGCGGTCTCGCCGACGGAATCGTCTCGGTCGGTCCCTACGGCGACGCGAGCCCCAGCACCATGAACGGTCCGCGCCTGCACGAGTTCCTGCAGGAGATGCACCACGCGGTGTTCGACGGCCGTCGCCACGGGCTGCTGCTCGTGGGCGAGACGCCCGGCGCGACGATCGAGGACGGGCGTCTCCTCACCGATCCCGCGCGCAACGAGCTCGACATGATCTTCACCTTCGAGCACATGGGCCTCGACCACGGCCCCGCGGGACGCTTCGACGTCGTCCCGCTGGATCTGCGGGAGCTCAAGTCGACGATGGCACGGTGGCAGACCGGTCTGCAGAGCGCCGGGTGGAACTCCCTCTATTGGGAGAACCACGATCAGCCGCGCATCGTCTCGCGTTTCGGCGACGACGGCGAGTACCGCCGGGAGTCCGCGACGATGCTCGCGACCGTCCTGCATCTGCACCGCGGCACGCCCTACGTCTATCAGGGCGAAGAGCTCGGCATGACCAACGCCCACTTCACGTCGTTCGACGACTACCGCGACATCGAGTCGCTCCGGTACGTCGCGCAGGCGCGCGCGCTCGGCCACGTGAGCGACGACCAGCTGCTCAAGGGCCTCGCGGAGGGCAGCCGTGACAACGCCCGCACGCCGGTGCAGTGGGATGCCTCGCGCCAGGCCGGATTCACGGCGGGCACGCCGTGGATCGCGGTGAACGCCAACCACCGCAGCATCAACGCCGAGGCCGAGCGGGGGGAGGAGGCATCCGTCTTCCATCACTACCGACGCCTCATCGCGCTGCGTCACGACGAGGCGGTCGTGCGGTTCGGCGACTTCGCACTGCTGCTCGCCGAGGACCCCGACATCTACGCCTTCACACGGACCCTCGGCGACGAGCGGCTCGTCGTGGCCGCGAACTTCCGCGGCCACGAGCGCACGGTCGACCTCGGCGTCGATCTCGCCGGCGCGCGGCTCGTCCTGGGCAACTATCCCGACAGTGGACTGTCCGGCGGAGGCGCGCTGACCCTCCGCCCGTGGGAAGCCGTGGTGGCGCGGCTCGCCTGACGGACCGTCGCGCCACCGGCCGTCTCACCGGACGTGCGGCGCGGGACGGTGCGCACACAGCAACGAGCCGGCGCTGCCCGATGGGGCAGCGCCGGCTCGTCGTCAGGTCAGACTCCGGTGGAACCGGTGCCGCTCGGCGGGAGGCCCGTCGCGTCTGCGGCGCCCGTGCCGGTGGCCGAGCCGCCGTTGCGCAGGGTGCCGGCGCTCGTGCCGGTGCCGGTGCCGGCGACGCCGGACGAGTCGCCGTCGCGGACGGCACCCGTGCCGGCCTCGACGTCGCCGCGCCACGCGCCGGTCTCGCCGCCGCGTCCCTCGATGAACTCCTTGAAGTTGTCGAGGTCCTTCTTGACGGCGTGCTGGGGAGCGTGGACGACGGCGCCCAACTTCTCGAGCAGGTCGCTCGGCTCCCAGTCGATCTGCACTGTGACACGCGTCTGCGCGTCGTCGAGGCGGTGGAACGTCACGACGCCGGCGTGCGCGGTGTCGCCGCCCACGCTCTTCCAGGCGACGCGCTCATCCGGGTGCTGCTCGGTGATCTCGGCGTCGAACTCGCGCTCGAAACCGCCGACCTTGACCTTCCAGTGATTGTGGGTCTCATCGATCTGGGTGATCGACTCGACCTCCTTGAGGAAGTGCGGGAAGCTCTCGAACTGCGTCCACTGGTTGTACGCCGTCGTCACGGGGACGTCGAGGTCGATGCTCTCAACGATCTGCACGTTGTCTTTCCTTTCCTTGTTCTGCTCTGGGTCGCGCGACGGGAGGAGACTTCGACTAGAAGCCCGACCCCGTCGACGTGCCCGACCCGGATGATCCCGACGGTCCGGAGCTCAGCTCGTCCTTCGTCGTGTCGACCGAATCGCGGGTCTGATCGGCGACCGCCTGGCCGCTCGCCTTCGCCTCGTCGCCGACGGACTGCGCGGCATCCTGTGCCGCCGTCTTGACCGAGTCGACGGCCTCGAGTGCCGGCTCCTTCAGGTTCTCGCCGACCTCGCGGGCCACATCCTTCGCCTGGTCGACGAGAGGCTGCGCCTTCTCCTCGACCTTGGCGGCGAGCTCGCGCTCCTTGTCGGATGCGGGGATGAGGGATGCCACGAGCAGGCCCGCCCCGAAGGCGACGAGCCCCGCGGCCAGCGGGTTGCCCTTCGCCTTGCGTGCGACCGACTGCCCTGCATGGGCGACGGATTGCCCGGCGTGCTCGATCCCGGAGGCCGTGGCCTCGCCGGCGTGCGCGATCGACGAACCGGCGTCGTCGGCTGCGCCCATGACGTGCTCTCGCACGCTCGTGAAGGCGCCGCGGACCTTGTTCTTCTGCCGGTCCATGATCTTCGACGGGGTCACCTTGTCGGCGAGGGCGTCGACGTCCTGGCCCAGCTCCCGACGGGTCGACTCGATGTCTGCCCGGATCTCTTCCGGTGATTGACTGCTCATCGGTTCTCCTCATTCCTCTTCAGCGTGTCGGGGATCTCCTTCAGCGTCTCCACGGTCTGGGGAGCGCCCTCGATCCTCTTCATGTTCTTGCGACCGACCGCGAAGAGGACCGCCGCGACGATTCCCCAGATCACGGTCACGATCAGAGCCGACCACCCGTTGCCGACGACGTACCCGAGCGACCACCACACGGTGATCGACAGGAAGAGGATCGTCAGGTGCCCGGCGTAACCGGCGGCGCCGAGCATGGCTCCCGCCTTCGCGCTGGTCTTGGCCGTTTCGCGCAGCTCCGCCTTCGCGAGCTCGAGCTCCTTGCGCATCAGGGTCGACATGTCGCCGGTCACCTGGCTGACGAGCTCGCCGAGCGACGAGTTCGCAGCCTGGCGTTCGGACGGCGTCGACTCACCCAGGGGGGCGGCGTCGGACGCCGAGACGTCGCGCCCGAACGGTGTCTGGCTGGTCATCCGTTCTCCCCGTGGCGGAACAGCGGGTCGCTGGGGTCGTCGGCGGCGTCGGTCACGCCTCCGAGGCCCGCGCCCGTGCCCACTCCTGCGCCGGTTCCGACGCCTGAGCGGCCGGCCGACGACGCGTCGTAGACGGGGGTGTCGCCGACGGCGCCGGTCGAGCCGTAGGAGCTCGTCGTGCCCGTGGGGAACGACGGCCCCGAGGAGGCGGCGATGCTGCGACGCGGCGTGGACGCCCCGTCGGACTCCGGCTCGCCTGCGACCAGGGAGCGGGTGAGGCGCCCGACGACGACACCGGCCAGAGCCGCGACGCCGAGGAACACCATGGGGCGCCGGCGCGCGTAGCGCCTGACCTCATTGAGGACGGCGCCGGGATCGCGTGCGTCGAGCCATGACGCCGCGCCGCCGAGGCGCTGGGCGGCCTGGCGCACGACATCGGTCGCGACTCCGCCGTCGCTGGTGGACGAGGCCATTTCGTGCAGCTCGTCGCTGGCTGAGCGAAGACCCTGTGCGAGCTGCGTCTGGCGGTGGGCCGCCTGATCGCTGAGCTCGACGCGGGTCTGGTCGTAAAGGTGCGAGAACTGCGTACGCGCCTCACGCCCGACCTGCTTCGCCTCGTGGCCCGCGGTGCGAGCGACGTGCGCCGCTTCGTCCTTCGCCGTGCCGGCGACGTTCGCGGCCTCATGCTTGGCCGTCTCCATGCCGCCGTTGCTGCCGGAGGCTGGCGTGGAGGTCCCTGTGCCAGGGGGGACGGTCGACCCTGGGGTCGTGGGGTAGGTGTTCGGCGAGGTTCCGGCGGGGAAGCTCTCCCCACCTGTTGGCAGCGTGTCACGAGTGTCTGACATCGCGACTCCCTTCCGATTCGGCGGCCACAGCGGGCCGGTCAGGATCAGTCCTACGTCGGTCTCCCTGGGACTTCGCAGGGGTTGCGTCACGGGAGCGGTTGTGGGATAACGCACCCGCACGACCGCGGGGGCGCCCGAGTCGGCTCCGGGCGGGAGACACGCCGCTAGGGCGCCGTCAAGCCCCTCCGCACGGGGAGACGATCGGCCTAGCGTGGGAGCGTCGACAGAAGGAGCCATGGATGCCAGAGACCATGCCGGAGCGCTACGGGCGGCGCGCCATGTTCTGGACGTGGGCGGCGATCGTCGCCTTCGGGCTCGTGAGCTTCTTCTTCATCCCGTTCATCGGCAGGTGATCGTGAAATTCCTGCGCAACAACGGACTGAGTCTGTTCTTCCTCGCGATCTTCGTCGCCGCAGTCGTGGGGCAATCCGTCGCGGGCTGGTTCGAGGAGAACCAGCAGCTCACCATGCACGGCGAGGCGACGGTGGCCTACGTCAACTTCGTCACCTCGTCCGATTTCATGGTCGACCTGGCGGAGAACTGGCAGTCCGAGTTCCTCCAGTTCTTCCTCTTCATCGCCGCCACCATCTGGCTCGTCCAGAAGGGATCGCCCGAGTCGAAGAAGCCTGGCGAGCAGGGCGTCGAGAGCGACCGGGAGCAGTACGTCGGGCAGTACGCATTGCGCGATTCGCCGACCTGGGCCAAAGCCCCGGGCATCCGCGGCTGGCTCTACGCCAATTCGCTCCTGCTGGTGATGGGCACGATCTTCCTGCTGTCGTGGCTCGGCCAGTCGGTCGCCGGCACCGTCGTCGCCAACGAGGAGCAGGCCCAGCACGGCCTGGCGCCGCTGTCGTGGGCCGACTACGTCGTGTCGCCCGACTTCTGGAACCGCACGCTGCAGAACTGGCAGTCCGAGTTCCTCGCCGTCGGCTGCATGGTCGCCTTCTCGATCTACCTCCGCCAGCGCGGTTCGAGCGAGTCCAAAGAGGTGGGCGCCCCGCATCACGCCGGCTCTCTGGCGTCGGAGTGATCGCATGCGCATCGGCTTCCATGCGTCCCACGAGCAGCTCGCACCGTCGCGACTGCTGAGCCTCGTCCGCGAGGCGGAGGCCGCCGGCTTCGATGCGGCGATGTGCTCGGACCACTTCGCTCCGTGGGGCCTGGCGCAGGGGCAGTCCGGACTCTCGTGGAGCTGGATCGGCGCGGCGCTGGCGACCACATCGTTTCCCATCGGCATGGTCGTGGCCCCGGGTCAGCGGTATCACCCGGCGATCGTGGCGCAGGGCGTCGCGACGCTGGAGGAGATGTTCCCCGGCCGATACTGGGCTGCGCTCGGCAGCGGCGAGGCGATCAACGAGCACATCACCGGCGACGTCTGGCCGGCGAAGGCAGACCGCGAGGAGCGCCTCCGCGAGTCGGTCGAGATCATCCGGAGGCTCCTGGCGGGCGAACGGGTCGACCACGACGGCGCGGTGCGCGTCCACGACGCCCGCGTGTGGACGCGTCCCGCCGTGCCGCCGCCCCTCAAGGCGACGGCGGTCGGACCGGCGACGGCTGCGTGGGCGGCCGGCTGGGCCGACGGTCTCGTGACGGTCGGGCACGACCCGGCCGGACTTCGCGAGGTGACAGGGGCGTATCGGGATGCCGGGGGCACCGGTCCGATCGCCGTGCAGGTGCACGTCTGCCTGGCGTCGAGCCTCGACGAGGGACTCGGCGTCGCCGCGGAGCAGTGGCGCCAGGGCACCGTGCCGGGCGAGGTCATGTGGGACCTCGAGCAGCCGGAGGACTTCGACAGGCTCGCCGACCCGGGGGATGAGGCGGCGCTGCACTCGGCGGTGCTCATCGACACCGATGCGCGCGCGATGGCGGGACGCCTCGCCGAGGTCGCGTCGGCCGGCTTCGACGAGGTGTACCTGCACCATGTGGGCCTCGACCAGTCGGCGTTCCTCGAGCGCGCCCGGGACGAGCTGCTGCCGGCGCTGCGGGAGGCGGTGGCATGAGGATCGCCGACATGGGTGACCTGTGGTGGCGGAACGCGGTCTTCTACTGCCTCGACGTCGAGACGTTCCGCGACGGCAACGGCGACGGGATCGGCGACTTCACGGGCCTCACCGAGTCGCTCGGGTACCTCGAGCAGCTGGGCGTCACGTGCGTCTGGCTCATGCCGTTCTACCCGTCGCCCGACCGCGACGACGGCTACGACATCTCGGACTTCTACGGCGTCGACCCGAGGCTCGGATCGCTGGGCGATGCGGCGGAGTTCATCCGCACCGCGCGGAGCCGGGGCATCCGCGTCATCGTGGACCTCGTCGTGAATCACACGTCCGACAAGCATCCGTGGTTCGTGCAGGCGAAGCGCTCGCGCAATTCGAAATTCCGCGATTACTACATCTGGCGGGACCGGCCCACCCGCAATCAGAAGAACATGGTGTTCCCCGGCGAGGAGCAGAGCATCTGGGAGTGGGAGCCGAAGACCGAGCAGTACTACATGCACTCGTTCTACCGGCACCAGCCCGACCTCAACCTGACGCACCCGCCGGTGCGCGAGGAGATCGCGAAGGTCGTCGCGTTCTGGCTCACCCTCGGCGTCGCCGGGTTCCGCATCGACGCCGTGCCCTTCCTCCTCGCTTCGCCGGGCTCGCCCGACGCGGCCGATCCTCACGAGTTCATCCGCGACCTGAAGCGGTTCATCCGGCGCCGCTCGAGCGAGGCGATGCTTCTCGGAGAGGTCGCGCTGCCGCATGTCGAGCAGCTCGAGTACTTCGGCGGGCAGGACGGCGGCGAGCTCGATGCGCAGTTCGACTTCACCCTCATGGACGCGGTGTACCTCGCGTTCGTCCGCGGCGACGCGACGCCGATCGCCGATGCACTGAGGTCGCGCCCGAAGACGTCGGAGCCGGTCTCGTGGGGCAACTTCCTGCGCAACCACGACGAGCTCACGCTCCAGCTCCTGACGGACGAGGAGCGCGACGAGGTGTTCGACGCCCTCGCGCCGGAGCCCTTCCAGCGCATCTACGGACGCGGCATCCTGCGGCGTCTGGCGCCCATGCTGGACGGCGACCCGCGCCGTCTCCGCCTCGCGTACAGCCTCCTGTTCTCGCTGCCGGGCGTACCGGTGCTGTACTACGGCGAGGAGATCGGCATGGGAGAGAATCCGCAGCTGCCGGGACGCTCCGCCGTCCGCTCGCCCATGCAGTGGACGCCGGAGCGCAACGGCGGCTTCTCGTCGGCGCGGCCCTCTCAGCTGCCCGGATCGGTCACGACGGGCGGCTTCGGCCCCGAGCACGTGAACGTGCGCAACCAGCAGATGGACGAGGGCTCGCTCTTCCACTTCATCCGCGCGCTCATCGCGCGCTACCGCACGACGCCCGAGATCGGATGGGGCGATGTCGAGCTCGTCGAGCACGACACCCCGGGAGTCTTCGCGCACATCCTCCGCACCGACCAGGAGGGAGGGATGCTGGCCCTGCACAACCTGACGCCGGATCCCGCGACGGTCTCGCTGCCGTCGGCCGCCGAGGTCGGGGGAGAGGTGCTGACCGATCTCCTGCACCCCCGTGAGATCCCGCTGCAGGCCGATCGGCCGACCGATGTGCACCTGGACCCGTACGGCTTCCTCTGGCTGCAGATCACCCCGCCGGGCGGTGCGATCGTCTGAGGCTCGGGTCAGCCCTTGAGACCGCTCGTGCTGACGCCCTGGATGATCTGCTTCTGCCCCAGGAAGAAGATGATGATCATCGGGATCGTCGCGATGACGGATGCCGTCACGATGATCTCCCAGTGCCACTCGCCGCCGAACCCGAAGGCGTCCACGAGCGACTTGAGGCCACGGGGGATCGTGAACGTCGAGCTGTCGCGCAAGTAGATGAGGGCGCGCATGAGGTCGGTCCACACGGCCTGCACCTCGAAGACGAGGACGACCGCGAGGGCGGGCTTGGTGAGCGGCACGGCGATGCGCCAGAAGACGGCCCACTGCGATGCCCCGTCGACGCGGGCCGCTTCGAAGAGCTCGCGCGGCAGCCCCAGCATGAACTGGCGGAGAAGGAAGATGTAGAACGCGCTGCCGAACAGATTCCCCGCCCACAGCGGCGTCAGCGTGCCGACGAGCCCGAGACCGTTCCAGATGAGGAAGGTCGGGATCATCGTGACGGCTCCGGGGAGCATCATCGACCCGAGGACGAGGGCGAACAGCACCCCGCGTCCGCGGAAGCGGAAGTACGCGAACCCCCACGCCACCATCGCGCTCGAGATCGTCACGGTCACGGCCGCGAGCACCGTCACGATGGCGGTGTTGAGCAGCCAGAGTCCGACCGGTGCCTGCTGCCACACCTGCACGTAGTTGTCGAGCGTGAAGGTCTTCGGGATGAGCGCGTTGTCGAACACCTCGCCGCGCGGCTTGAACGAGGCGCTCACGAGCCAGATGAACGGGTACGCGAAGACGACGGTGAGAAGTGCCAGCACTGTGACGACGACGGCGCGACGGATGCGGCGGCTCCGCCGGGCCGATCGGCCGGGCGCGGTGCGCACGGTGCCCGCGTCGGCACCGCCTGCGCGGCGACGACGACTCGAGACATCCGTCGTCCCTTCGTCCGTCGCGCCGGGGCCGGTCGGCGGCGGCTCGGGCTCGAACTCGCGGCCCGATGTGCCGCTGGGAAGGACGCGGCTCATTTCGGCGCCTCGCCTTCGTAGTAGACGACCCGTCTCGACACGATGAGCTGCACGGCCGTGACGATCATGATGAGGAAGAAGAGGATCCAGGCCATCGCCGATGCGTAGCCCATGTGAAGGAACTGGAAGGCCTGCTGGAAGAGGTAGATGACGTAGAAGAGCGCTGCGTCGTTGCTGTACGTCGTGTTCCCTGCCCCGAAGAAGGCAGTGTAGGCCTCGTCGAAGGTCTGCAGTCCCGCGATCGTGTTGACGACGACGATGAAGAAGAGGGCCGGGCTGATCATGGGCAGAGTGATGCTGAGCGATTGGCGCCAGAAGCCCGCGCCATCGATGCGGGCAGATTCGTACAGCTCCTCCGGAACGTTCTGGAGGGCGGCGAGCAGGATGATGACGGATGCCCCGACGGTCCACAGACTCATGAGGATGAGTCCGGGCTTGACCCACGCGGGGTCGGTCGTCCATGCCGGGCCGTGGATGCCGATCGTGCCGAGGACCGTGTTGATGAGTCCGTTCTGCCCGTTGAAGAGGAGGAGGAACAGGATCCCGACGGCGACCGGCGGGGTCATCTTGGGCAGGAAGAACATCGTGCGGAAGAACCCCGCACTGCGTCCGGCCCGGTTGAGCAGGAGCGCGAGCGCGAGCGACACGACGACGTAGAGCGGCACCTGGATGAAGGTGAAGAAGAAGGTGTTGCCGAGCGCCTGGGCGATCTTCGGGTCCTGGAAGAGCTCGACGTAGTTGTCGAAACCCACGAAGTTCGGGTCGTTGATGACGTCGTAGTCGGTCAGCGACAGGTACGCACTGTAGATCAGCGGCCAGAGGGTGAAGATCAGGAAGCCGACGAGCCACGGCGAGAGGAACAGGAGCGCCGAGAGGGTGTTCCGCCGGGATGCTCGTCGCCGCGCCCGGCGCCGCGCAGGATCCGGATCGGAGACCGGAAGGGCGGTCGCGGGCGCGACGGCGGTCATGTCAGTCGTTCCCCTGCCGGGCCTTGTCGAGCTTCGACCAGGCGTCGTCGAGGGCCTTCTGCGCGGCCGTCTGGGCCTTGTCCATGGCCTCCTGCGGAGTCGCCTGCCCGTTGAGCACCGAATTCACCGCATCCTGCATCGCCGTCGTGAACTCGGCGTCGGCGGGGTTCGCCGGCAGCGAGAACGTGTTCTCGTTGGCCTGGTACATCTTCTTCACGGCGGTGTCCCACGGCTCCCCGCCCTCGGTCACCATGCCCTGGATCATCTTGTCGGCCTCGGCGTTGCCCGTGAGGATGCCCGTGAACGGCTTGCCTTCGGCGCTGCGCGCCTCGATGCGGGCGTTGGCGGCTGCCTCCCACGCGTCCTTCGATGTCATGAGGCGCGCCCAGCGGCAGGCGGCCTCGGGGTTGCTGCTTCCCGCGGGGATCGCCCATGCCGAGCCGGAGGCGTAGGCGATCGTCTTGTCCTGCTTGTCGTGGACGGTGTCGAAGACCATCGGCGCGTCGGGCGAGACGTCGTTGAGCACGTTGACGTACCACTGCTCCATCGGCATCGCGCCGAGCACGCCCGTCGCGAACTGGTTGCCCTCGCCGAAGAAGTCCGCCGAGTCCCGGTAGGCCTTCACCGCGCTGAAGCCGCCCTGCGCGTCGTAGATCGAGACGGCCCACTCCAGCGCCTCCACGACCTTGGGGTCGTTCAGGTTCGCCTTCTTGCCGTCCTCGGAGATGAGGTCGGCCCCGTTGGCCTTCGCCCACAGCGGGAGGAATTCCGGCAGCTTGCTGTCGTAGCCGATGACCGAGAGCTTGCCGCCGTCGGACTTCGTGAGCTTCTCGTTGGCGGCGCTGAGGGCCTCCCAGTCCGACCCGTTGACGTCCGCGACCGTGAGGCCCGCGGCATCCAGAAGCTGCTGGTTCGCCATCGTGAGCTGGACGGTGTTGAACTCGGGGATGCCGTAGACCTTGCCGTCGAGGGTCACCTGGTCGATCGCGGCGGGGACGTACTGGCTCGTGTCGATGCCTTCGCCCTCGATGCAGCGATCCAGCGGGAGGATCGCGCCGCGGGCTGCGAGCGAGCCGATCTGGTTGCGGTTCGCGTACACGATCTCGGGGGGCTTTCCCGAGGCGACGGCGGACAGGAACTGCTGCAGATCGAGGTCGCCTTCGATGAGCTTGACGTCGACGTCGCCCAGGTCCTTCTTGGTCAGGTCCATGCGCGAGGTCGCCACCTCGTCGACGCCCGAGAAGCCCATGACCGACAGCGTTCCGCTGAGCTTCGCGTCGGGGTCGTACTGGGCGGCCGAGTCGTTCGCGCCTCCCGTGCCCTGCGCGCACCCCGTCGCCGTCAGCAGGAGCGCGGCGAGCGCCGCACCTCCGATGGTCGTCCTCATGACAGCACGCATGTCGCCTCCTTGATGCGCCCGCCGAGAAGTAGGCGGTGGCTGAACCGTAAGAACCGAACCTCTCCACGCGCAGGGGGTTGACCGGCGGGGGGGTCCGGGGTTACCGTCCCACGCCCGGGCCCGGCGTGCGCAGCGGCCGGGCCCCCGGAAAGGGGTGGCGAGGTGCCCGATGTTCGCGTCCCGGCTGTTGTTTTCGCGGAGCGGTCAGAAGGTCGCCGGATGGCCCTTGCCGGGGCCTTCGTGAGAGAGCACGCCACGCCGATGTCAAGCCCCTCGTGAGAGTTCTCTCACCGGCGCACCCTGGTGTGACAGAGCGCGACGCCCGGGCGATGGAGCGTCGGTGAGCTACTCGGCGAGGTGAACGAGATGGGCAAGGCGAAGACTCGCGATCGGCATCGGGGCGAGGCGCTCGACGCGGGGCACGTCCCCGAAGACCGTCGCGCGTGGTCCCCCGTCGACTACGACGCCCGCTTGCGACCGCAGGGGCGCGGCTACGTCCCGGTGCGGTCGTACCAGGTCCCCGCGGACAGGCACGAATGAGCCACGACGCGGTGGGTGAGCAACAGAGCGAAGAGGCGGCAAGGCCATGACGATGTTCATGGCCGAGGGGCCCGTCCGCCAGTTGGAGCTGGTGCCCCTCGGCGAAGGTGCCTGGCGACTGTGCGATCGGAACGTCCCTGAGGGCGACCCGGCGAGCGTCGTCGCCTACGTGGAGCAGAGCGAGCAGTTCCTCGAAGTCGTGTGGGTGCACGGACGCGTCGGATGGGCGCGGTTCACGCGGCTGAGCGAGGTGCTCGATGCGGCGATGACAGAGCCGGCTCCGACGCCGGCGCCCCGGGCTCGACGCCCCGTCGAGATCCCCCACTTCGCTCCGCGGCTCGCGCCACGCTGACGGATCGAGTGCACCGTGCCCTCTCCGCCTCTCCCGGCCGACCCGCCCCGCTCCCTGTGGCAGCGCACCTCGGTGGCGATCCCGAGCGATCCCCTCCCCGAGCGCGCCGACGTCGTCGTGGTCGGCGGAGGGCTCACGGGTCTCGCGACGGCGCTCATGCTCGCGCGCCGGCGCCGAGGGGTCGTCGTGCTGGAGGCGCGCACAGTCGGCGCCGTGACGACCGGCAACACGACCGGAAAGCTCAGCCTTCTGCAGGGGTCGGTCGTGTCGGGCATCCGCTCGCACGCGGGCGAAGAGGTCGCCCGTGCCTACCTCGCCGGCAATCGCGCCGGCCAGGAGTGGGTGCGAGACCTCATCGGCGACGACGCCGCGGTGATCCAGAACCGCACGGCCGTCACCTACGCCACGACGCCCGAGGGAGACGACGCTCTGCAGCGGGAAGCCGAGGCCATGACCGCCGCGGGTGCGCCCGTCGAGGTGGAGGGCTCGCGCGCCGACCTCGACCTGCCCTTCGCCGTGACGAGTGCGATCCGCCTCGCCGACCAGTCGCAGCTGCACGCTCTGCGGCTGCTCGGGCGCCTCGCCGGAGAGCTCCGGCGCCTCGGCGGCCGGATCGTCGAGGGCGCCCGTGTGACCGGCGTCGACGTCGCGGAGAACGGCGTGCAGGTGCGCTCGAGCGCCGGCGATGTCACCGGCCGCCTCGTCGTGCTCGCCACCGGCACGCCCATCCTCGACCGCGGTCTCTTCTTCGCCAAGCTGGTCCCGTCGCGCTCGCTGGCTGCGGCCTACCGGCTCCCGGACGGGAGGCGCCCGCCGCAGGGGATGTACCTCTCGGTCGACCCGGAGGCCCGCTCGCTCCGCAGCGCGCCGACGGGCTCGGGCGCCGAGCTCCTCATCGCGGGCGGCGGCGGATTCGTCACGGGGCGCTCCGAGAGCGTCCGCGCCGTGCGGGCAGACCTCGACGCGTGGGTCGCATCGCACTTCCCGGGCGCCGTGCGCGAGACGTGGTGGGCTGCGCAGGACTACCGCATGGTCACGCACGTCCCGTTCGCCGGTCCTCTTCCGCGGGGAGGCGGGCGGATCTACGCCGCGACGGGATACAACAAATGGGGGATGACGAATGCCGCCGCCGCTGCGACCGCCATCACGGGTCAGATCACGGGCGAAGAACCCGACTGGTCGGAGCGCCTCCGCGCGTCGCACGTGAGCCTGTCGAGCGCGGGCGAGGCGGTCGGCGCCAACGCCGAGGTCGCCGGTCATCTTGTGGGCGGATGGGCGCGCGCGGGGTTCTCCGGCGCGCCCGACGCTCCGCCGGCGGAGGGGGAGGGGCGGGTCGTCCGCTCCGGCGTCTCCCCCGTCGCGGAGTCGACGGTCGCGGGTGTCACCTGCCGTCTGTCGGCGGTGTGCACCCACCTCGGGGGCATCGTGTCGTGGAACGACGCCGAGCTGACGTGGGACTGCCCGCTGCACGGCTCGCGGTTCACCGCCGACGGCCGGGTTCTCGAAGGGCCGGCCGTGCACGACCTGGGCCGCGCGGAGTAGCCGGCCGCGATGTCGATCCGTTGCCATTCGGCACGGGGCGTGCGATGCGGCCGAGCGCCCCGGGTATGCGTCACTCCTCCCCGCCTTGTCAAGCCGGTGGGCGCGAGTGAGGCCCGGGGCTAGCGTCTCGATCGGCGGCCCCTCCCGGACCGCCGCGAGACAAGGAGACGGCATGAGCGACCAGCCGCACGATCCCCGCGACAAGCACCCGGACGAGTTCCCGGCGCAGTCCCAGGAGCAGCCCGGAAAGACCGATGAGATGAGGCCGACGCCCGACCACGGTGAGGACTCCTACGAGGGTTCCGGACGCCTCGAGGGCCGTCGCGCCCTGATCACGGGCGGGGACTCGGGGATCGGCCGGGCCGTCGCCATCGCGTTCGCACGCGAGGGCGCCGACGTCGCGATCGCGCACATGCCGGAGGAGATCGACGACGGCGACGAGACGGTCCGCCTCGTCGCGGAGGCCGGCAGGCGCGGAGTGAGTTTCGCCGGCGACATCCGCGACGAACGATTCGCGACCTCGATCGTCGACGACACCGTCTCGCAGTTCGGCGGCCTCGACATCCTGGTGCTCAATGCCGCCTATCAGAAGGACCGCGAGAGCCTCGCGAGCCTGGAGACGGAGGAGTTCGACCGCGTCTTCCGCACCAACCTCTACGGCCTGATCTTCTCGGCCCGCGCGGCGGTGCCGCACCTGAAGCCCGGTGCGTCGATCATCGTGACCTCGTCGATCCAGGCGTTCGATCCGTCCCCGGAGCTCATCGACTACGCGATGACCAAGGCCGCCCAGGTCGCGTTCGTGAAGGCGCTCGCGCAGCAGCTCGGCCCGAAGGGCATCCGCGTCAACGCCGTGGCGCCGGGGCCGATCTGGACGCCCCTCATCCCCGCGACCGGGTGGGATCAGAGCAAGGTCGAGAACTTCGGCTCCGACACCCCGCTCGGCCGTGCCGGGCAGCCGGCGGAGCTCGCGGGAGCCTATGTCTACCTCGCATCTGAGGCGGCGTCGTACGTGTCGGGGGCGGTGCTCCCGGTCACGGGCGGCAAGGGCCTGTGACATGTCAGCCGTGAGGATGCGCGGCCGGTCGTGGGGGGCCATTCCCCTCGCGATCGCCGTCGTCCTCGCGGTGTCGGGCTGTGCGCCGGCACCCTCGCCCGACCCGGCTCTCGTCTCACTCGCGTCCGACGCGCTGAGCGCGACGCGATCGGCTCAGCTGGGCACGGGACAGCGCGACGACGGTCGCATGTTCCCCACGACCGCGTACGCGCTCCTCACCGACATGGAGGAGAACATCGCCGACGTCACGCGTGAGGCGGGGCTGCACCAGCCGGCGGATGCGACGGATGCCTCGTACCGCGCCGAGCTCTTGAAGGCGTCGGGTTCTGCGCTCGACGCGATGCACGCGGCGTCGGCCGGTGACCCCGGCGCAGAGGAGGCGTTGAAGAAGGCGGCAGACCGCCTCGAGGCACTTCAGAAGCAGGGGGGCTGAGCGTGAAGCGCATCTTCGCGGTGGCCCTCGGCATCCTGACCGCAATCGGCGGCTTCGTCGACATCGGCGACCTCGTCACCAACGCCGTCGTCGGCGCCCGATACGGCCTGAGCCTGGTCTGGGTCGTGCTCATCGGCGTCGCGGGCATCTGCCTCTACGCCGACATGTCGGGCCGCGTGGCGGCGGTGAGCGGGCGCGCCACCTTCGAGATCATCCGCGAGCGCCTCGGGCCGCGGGTGGGATTCGCGAACCTGTCGGCCTCGTTCCTCATCAACCTCCTGACCCTCACGGCCGAGATCGGCGGCATCGCCCTCGCACTCCAGCTGGCCGCGGGCGTGGGGCCCGGCATGTGGATCCCCGTCGCGATCTTCGGTGTCTGGATCGTGCTGTGGCGCGTCAAGTTCTCGATCATGGAGAACGTCGCGGGCCTGCTGGGACTGTCGCTCATCGTGTTCGTCGTCGCGCTGTTCCTGCTCAAGCCCGACTGGGGGAGCCTCGGCGCGTCGGCCGTGCAGCCCTGGACGCTCGGGGCGGAGAGCCCGCTGTCGTACTGGTACTTCGCCGTCGCGCTGTTCGGCGCCGCCATGACCCCCTACGAGGTCTTCTTCTTCTCCTCCGGCGCCGTCGAGGAGAAGTGGACGAAGAAGGACCTCGGCACCGAGCGGGTGAACGTCTTCGTGGGCTTCCCGCTCGGAGGCACCCTGTCGATCGCGATCGCCGCGTGCGCCGCCGTCGTGCTGCTGCCGCAGGCGATCGAGGTCACGACGCTGTCGCAGATCGTGCTCCCCGTCTCGCAGGCGGGAGGTCAGCTCGCGCTCGCCTTCGTCATCGTCGGGATCCTCGCGGCGACCTTCGGGGCGGCGCTGGAGACGACGCTGTCCAGCGGCTACACCCTCGCGCAGTTCTTCGGGTGGAGCTGGGGCAAGTTCCGCCGGCCCGTGAAGGCTGCGCGGTTCCACCTCGCGATGATCATCTGCCTGCTGATCGGCGGCGGCATCCTCCTCACCGGAGTCGACCCCATCGCCGTGACGGAGCTCTCGGTGGTCTTCTCCGCCGTCGCGCTGCCCCTCACGTACTTCCCGATCCTCGTGGTGGCCAACGATCCCGACTACATGGGCGACGCCGTCAACGGCCGCGTGCGCAACGGGCTCGGCGTGGCCTACCTCGTGATCATCCTGATCGCCGCGGTCGCGGCGATCCCGCTCCTCATCGTGTCGGGAATGGGCTCATGACGCGCTCGTATGTGCCGAGGCATCCGCTCGAGTGGTACCGCGATCCCGACGGCCGCGGGGTCGACGCGCGGCTGCACCTGCTCGATCGGCAGATGCTCGATGCCGACGGGGTGCCCGTGAGCACCGTCGATGACATCGAGCTGTCGGGGCCCGACGGCCAGCCCGACCCGGATCACCCGCCGGTCGTCACCGCGATCCTCGTGGGCACCGCGGTGCTGCCGCGGCTGTTCGGAGGCAGCGTGCCGGCCCGGGAGGAGCACCGCATCCCTTGGGATCTCGTCGCCAAGCTCCACACCGCGATCGATCTGCGCGTCCACGCCGACGACCTCGAGGCCACGTGGGTCGAACGCTGGGTGCGCGACCGCATCATCGCCCGCATCCCGGGAGGGCGCCATGATCCTGAGTGACCTCCTAGGCCGCCGCGTGCGCGAGCCCGACGGCACGGAGCTCGGCCGCGTGGTCGACCTGCGATTCCGTCGAGGCCCCGCGCGTCGCGCTCACGAGGGCGAGCTCGAACTGGTCGCGCTCATCGTCAGCCCCCACAGCCGCCTGTCGTTCTACGGCTACGAGCGCGGCCGCGTGAACCGTCCGGCCGTCATCGATGCCCTCATCCGGCGAATGCACCGGGGCTCGCGCGTCATCCCGTGGGAGTGCGTCGCGCGGATCGGCGACGACGACGTGCGCCTCGGCGTGAAGGCGCCCGTCATCCCGCTCGACACCCGCGTCCCCATCCCCGAGGGCTGAACGGCCGGTGCGTCACCGCGCGGGCGCTCCGGCGCTAGGCCGCTCAGACGAATCAGGCGCTCGGGCGCTCGGGCGCGCGGGCGCTCAGGCGCGCGGGCGCGCGGGCGCTCAGGCGCTCAGGCGCTCAGGCGAAGCCGAAGACCGGGGGGAAGACGACGGCCACGATCGCGGCCCACCCGAGGTAGACGGGCACGTAGGCCGTCTGCCATCTCTCGACGCGGGCGAAGGATGCCGCGCCCCCGACGAACCGCAGCTGCAGCCACGCGGCACCGGCGAGGTTGACGAGCAGGATGACGTTGAGTCCGAGCGACGCGAGCTTGTTGGGGCTCGCACCGAACTCGCTGATGCGGCTCGTCATGCCGATGAGCACGAGCACATCGACCGCGAGCGCCGCGATCAGCATGAGCAGCTGCAGCCGGTCGAACCACCCCGCGGGGGCCTCGGGGTCTCTCGCCGAGTACGAGTAGAGCAGGAGCCCGAGGACCACGAGCAGCACGACGTCGAAGATGATCAGCAGGTCGCGCTGCGCGAACGCCTCCGCGCCTGGCGCGGCCCCCACCGATACCCCCTGGACGATGCCTGCGACGACGAGGGCGAGGAGGAGGACCGTGAACAGCGGCGTGAACAGCTTCGTCAACACGGGGGCGATGTTCTCGATGACGTTCTGCTTGGCCTCGACGAGCCACCCCGCGATGACGACGGCGCCGGCCAGGCCGCACGGCACGAGCCACTCCTGCACGAAGTGGGCGGCGTCGAGCCCGATCGCGCTGAAGACCCCCATCGTCAGGGCCGCGAGCACGCCGCCTCCGAGGCCGATGAGCACGAGGTAGATGAACCACTCGCCCGAGAAGCGGATGAAGTCCATGCGCGCCCGGTCGGATCGCCAGTCGCCGTTCGCGTATGCGATGCCCGTCACGATCCACAGCGCGACGGCCGTGTGCATCGCCGTGAGCGCGATGGTCGACCCGTCGGGCGCGAAGGGGTAGGCGTTCACCACGACCGCCGCCAGGAGGAAAGGCACCGCGACGGCGACGATCGTGCCGACCGCCGCGTGCCGCCGTACGAGGAGGAAGGCGGCGAGGAACGGCAGCACGAGCACCGCGAGGTTCAGGGCGTAGAACGCGGCGTCGGAGCCGAACGAGAGCCCGAACAGCGCCGGGATCTTGATGACGATCGCGGCGGCGCCCGCGAGCGCGATCGCCGGCAACAGCCCGTCGGGCCGCCGTCCGGACGGCGCCTCGCCCACGACGAGCTGCTTCCACAGGCGGTCGGAGTGCTCGCGCGCGAACTCCCGTGACACCTCGTCGAGACGCCCCATGCGCCGCACCGCGACGAGGAACGCCTCGTCGGAGGAGAGTCCGGATGCCTCGAGCCCCTCGATCTGGTCGCGGAGGTGCCCCTCGAGCTCGTCGACGTCACGCGGCGCGATGGCGGCACGCCGCGCGACGAAGGCGCGCCACTGCCCGATCTGCTCCTCGAGCGCCGTGCGCCGATCCTGGCCCGCCATCTCACGCACCTCCCGGCGCCAGGTTCGCGCGCGTGTCGCCGCGGTCGTCCCACACCTGCTGCAGTGCACGGCTCACGACGGCCCACTGCCGCCGCTGCTCGGCGAACACGGCTTCGCCGCTGCGGCTCAGGCGGTAGTGCTTTCGGGGCCTCCCGCCGGGCGATGCCCCCCACGTCGACTCGATGTGGCCGAGCCGCTCGAGTCGGTGCAGGAGCGGATACAGCATCCCGTCGCTCCACTCCAGCTCCCCGTCCGACAGCTCGCTGATGCGCCGGAGGATCGCGTACCCGTACGACTCGCCGTCCGCGAGGATCCCGAGGACGAGCGGCGTCGCGGTCGCCGCGACGAGGTCTTTGCCGATGCGCACGAGGAACCTCCATACCTTGCAGCTCTATGTACCTAGAACAACAAGGTACAGGCAACGGATGCCGCGGCCAAGCGCCGCCGAGGCATCCGTCGTCCCTCGGGGTTGGGAGAGGGTGCCGCCCGCGGGAAGTGTGGGGCATGCCCGCGGGGCGTGCGCGGGGCCAGCCCGCGGGAAGGGAGGGGATGGTGGGAGGGGAGGGTGGTTCTGCCGCGAGGCTCCCTCCGCTCCGGTGAGGTCCTCCGCTCACGCGGCGGCCGAGGCATCCGTTCTCCTATCGGGTTGAGGAGCCCGCCCGCGACGGGTGGGGCCCGCCGCGGGAAGGGAGGGGATGGTGGGAGGGGAGGGTGGTTCTGCCGCGAGGCTCCTCCGGTGAGCCCCTCCGCTCACACGGCGGCCGCGGCATCCGTTCTCCTATCGGGTTGAGGAGCCCGCCCGCGACGGGTGGGGCCCGCCGCGGGAAGGGAGGGGATGGTGGGAGGGGAGGGTGGTTCTGCCGCGAGGCTCCCTCCGCTCCGGTGAGGTCCTCCGCTCACGCGGCGGCCGCGGCATCCGTTCTCGAGTCGGGACGTGCTGGAGGAGAGGATGCCGCCGGCGTTCCGCCGTCGTCACTCGGGAGGAAGCTGACGGATGAGGTAACGTCGTCGGTCTACGCCGTTCTCCTCGCTCGCGGTGTTGTTCTCGACCACGCCTGACCGGGCGCTAACGTGGCGAGCGACGGAAGAAGGAGCAGGGCATGGGCCGGTTCATCTACGACACGATGGCGAACTCGGTCGACATCGACGATCGGACGCTGGCGCACCTGCGCATCGTGGTGATGAACAAGCTGCGGCGGTCCGAGGCGTTCATGTTCGACGTCGAGATCGGCGACGGCAGCGGACGGCGCAGCTTCTGGATCCACCCGTCTGTGCCCCTGCAGTTCCACTTCTTCGGAAGCCGCAACCCGCGCATCAACCGCCACTGGATCGAAGAGCTGATGCAGTCCGCGAGCGGCCCGAGCGGCCTGCAGATCGTCCCCGAGCCCGACGAGAACGGGCCCGAGGAGTCCTGAACTCCGTCGGGCCCGTCTGCGGCTCGGTGTGATCAGCCTGCGCTGTCGTCTTCGCCCTTGCTGTCGTCGGCCTTCTTGCCGGCCTCGGCGTTCTCGCTGTCGTCTTCGCTCTTGCTGTCGTCGATGAGCTCGACGGCCTGAGGCGCGATGTCGGGCGTCGAGTCCGCCTCGTTCTCGATGTTCTCCGCGACGAGCGAGATGCCGCCCGAGGAGTTCGCCGAGCTCGCGAGGCTCTCGATCCACTCCCGGCTCAGCGGTTCGGAGTCCGGCTCGTCGAGGACGAAGCGCAGCGGGATCGACGGGTGCAGCCAGATGGTCGTGCGCCCGCGCGGCTGGTCGTCGGGATGCGTCCACGACACGGTGAAGCTCTCACCGCGTCGCAGCTTGGTCGCGACGACGACCTTCAGGTGAGCGAGTGCCCGATCGTCGATGTGGATCGGGGTCGCAGACCCGCCGTAGTAGATCGTGCCCATAGGCCCACGATAGGCCTGTCAGCGCTCCGCCCGCGCCAGATTGCCGATCAGCTCGTCGCGGTTCTGTCGCACGACGTACGCGGGACGGTCGCGCTCGACGCGCCAGCTCTCGGCGAGCGGGCCGACATCGACCGTGTCGAAGCCGAATTCGTCGTAGATAGAGGTCGCGAGGGCGGTCGCCTCGGGGAAGTCGCTCGCCGTCGCGAGGGCGCGGCGGTCGTCGGATCCGGCGGGCGCGCCGTCGGTGTTGATGTCGCCGGACTGGATGTGGTTGAAGGCCTTGACGACCTTCGACTCGGGCAGGTGCTCCTGCAGGAGGCCGCTCGTGGTGGCCCGGCCTTCCTCGAGCTCGGGCATCCGGCCGTCGCGCTCCCAGTAGTAGTTGTTGGTGTCGAGGACGATCTTGCCCGCGAGGGGCGCGACCGGCACCTCCTGGTACGCCTTGAGCGGCACGGTCACGATCGCGAAGTCGCCCGCGGCAGCGGCCTCTTCCGGCGTCGCGGCGCGAGCCTTCGGTCCGAGCTCTGCGACGAGGTCCGAGAGCGTCTCGGGGCCGCGCGAGTTCGAGATCACGACGTCGTATCCGCGAGCCGTGAGGCCCTGCGCGAGTGCCGTGCCGATGTGTCCTGCGCCGATGATTCCCACTGTTGTCATGTTCGGTGGAACGCGGGACGCCGTGGCCTATTCCATTCCCGGCCGCCCCGCCCCCGCGAACCCCTCCCCGCGAACCCCCCGCCGAACCGGTGAGCCTCCACCTGAGCGCCGAGAGCTCGGGGGCCACCCACGGTCTCGGCGCTCAGATGGAGGCTCAGCGGTTGAGAAGCGGGCAGGGCGGGGACGGATGCCGGGGGCCCGCCGCGCGGCGGGCCCCCGATCCGACCGCGGGTCAGCGCCGGGCGGCGCCGCCGCGCGGCGGCCCCCGATCCGGCCGCGGGTCAGCGCCGGGCGGCCTCGGCGATCGAGACCCCGACCGTGCGCGCGTGCGACGGCGTGATCTCGTGGACGGGGCCGACCAGGCGGACGGTCGTCGACGTCTCGCGGTCCTGGCAGGACGGCCCGACCCAGAGCTCGATGTCTCCCGGCTCCACGACGCGCGATCCGGTGCGATCGGTGAAGCTCAGGCGTCCGATCGGCACGTCGAAGCGCACGAGGGCGCTCTCGCCCGGCTCGAGCGCAACACGGGCGTAGGCGACGAGCTGGGCGACCGGCCGGGTGACGCTGGCATACGTGTCGCGGGCGTAGAGCTGCACGACATCGACGCCGGCGCGCTCGCCGGCGTTTCGCACCTCGACGGTGACGGCGAGGTCTGCCCCCGTCTCCGACTCCGCGGGTGCCGAGAGGTCGGAGTGCTCGAAGGCGGTGTAGCTCAGACCGTGACCGAACGGGAGGGCCGGCGCGCTGTCGGCGCTCGTGATCTCGGACGGTCCGCCGAGTATCGGGTGCAGGTAGCTGTACGGCTGTGCGCCCGCCGAGCGGGGGAGCGAGACGGGCAGCCGGCCCGACGGCGCCTCGCGCCCCGAGAGCACGGCCGCGATCGCCGTCGCGCCCTCCTCGCCGGGGAAGAAGGCCTGCACGACGGCGGCAGGCGCCGTCGGGCCGTCGACCGACCAGCCGATCGCATAGGGCCGCCCCGACAGCACGACCATGACGGTGGGCACCCCGGTCGAGACGACCTCCTCGAGGAGGAGTCGCTGCAGGCCGGGAAGTTCGAGGTCGTCCACGTCGTTGCCCTCGCCGACGGTGCCGCGGCCGAAGAGGCCGGCGCGGTCGCCGACCACGACGATCGCGACGTCGGCCGCGCGGGCGGCGGCGACGGCCTCGTCGATGCCCGACGCGTCGTCGCCCGACACGTCGCAGCCCCGGACCACATCCGTCACGGCGCCGGGCAGCTCGATGCGGAGAGCGTCGACGACGCTCGGCAGCTCGAGACCGAGCGGCACGTCGGGGTGGTGGGCCAGCACGTGGTTGACGAAGGAGTAGCAGCCCATGAGCGCCTCGGCCGAGTCGGCGTTCGGGCCGATGACCGCGACGCGCGTGAGCGCGCGGGCATCCAGCGGCAGGACGCCGTCGTTCGACAGCAGCACGATCGACTCCTCGGCAAGACGCCGGGCCACCGCGCGGTGCTCCGGCGTGTCGAGGTCGATCGAGGCGGGCGGCGCGTCGAACGTCTCGTCGAGAAGGCCGAGCTCCTCCTTCTCGTCGAGCACGCGCAGCACCGAACGGTCGATGAGCGCCTCGTCGACTGCTCCGGAGCGCACGGCGGCGGCGAGCGGCGCCGCGAAGGCATCGCCTGTCGGCAGCTCCACATCGATCCCGGCGGCCAGCGCCAGCGCGGCGGCCTCGCCGAGGTCTTCGGCCACGGCGTGCATCGTGTGCAGGAAGGCGACCGAGAAGTAGTCCGAGACGACGACGCCGTCGAACCCCCACCGGTCGCGCAGGAGAGTCGTCAGCAACTCCTCCGACGCGGCGACCGGGATGCCGTCGATCTCGGCATACGAGTTCATGACGGAGCGCACGCCCCCGTCGCGCACCGCCATCTCGAAGGGCGGGAGGAGCACGTCCGCGAGCTCGCGCGGCCCCGCGTGCACGGGCGCATGGTTGCGTCCGGCCTGCGACGCCGAGTATCCGACGAAGTGCTTGAGGGTCGCATGGATGCCGGCATCCTGCAGTCCTCGCACGTACGCCGTGCCGATCGTGCCCACGACGTACGGGTCTTCGGCGATGCACTCGTCGACGCGGCCCCAGCGCGGGTCCCGGATCACGTCGAGCACGGGGGCCAGACCCTGATGGATGCCGAGCTCCCGCATCGAGCCGCCGATGAGCCGGCCCATCTCCTCGACGAGCGCCGGATCGAACGAGGCGCCCCAGGCGAGCGGTGTCGGGAAGGTCGCGGCTTTCCACGCGGCCAGGCCCGTGAGGCATTCCTCGTGCACGATGGCGGGGATGCCGAGCCGCGTCTGCTCGCGCAGGCGCCGCTGCTCCGCCCACAGCCACGCGGCACGCTCGACCGGATCGACCGGCCTCGTGCCGTAGACGCGCGTGAGGTGGCCGATGCCGTGGGCCGAGGCATCCTCGTACTTCGTCGACGTGGCCATCTCTCCCGCCATGGGCGCGACGAGCTCGTCGCCCTGATCGACCCAGTAGCCCACGAGCTGGGCGAGCTTCTCGTCGAGGGTCATCTGCGCGTGCAGCGACCGCACCCGCTCCGAGACGGGCGGCAGTTCGATGGGGCTCATCCCTTCACAGCTCCTGTCAGGCCGCCCACGATGCGCCGCTCGAAGAGGCTGAAGAACGCCAGTGCAGGGATCATCGACAGCGACGTGAAAGCGAGCACCTTGGCGGTGTCGACCGAGTACTGCGACGAGAACGCCTGCACGCCGAGCGGCAGCGTGAAGTTCGCGTTGTCGTTGAGGAGGAACAGCGGCAGCAGGTAGCTGTTCCAGCTTCCGATGAAAGCCAGGATGCCGACGGTGATGACTCCCGGAACGGCAAGGGGAAGCACCATTCGCCAGAAGAACCCCAGCCTGCTGCATCCGTCGATGAACGCCGCCTCCTGGATCTCATCCGGAATCGCCCGCAGGAACGGCACGAGGATGATGATCGTCGCCGGGAGGGCGAAGGCGATCTGGGGAAGGATGACGCCGCCGAGCGAGTTGATGAGCCCCATGTTGCGCACCACGATGTACAGCGGCGTGATCGCCACCGTGATGGGGAACATGAGCCCCGCGGCGAAGAGGGTGTAGAGCACACCGCGCCCCGCGAACTGGTATCGCGCCAGGACGTAGCTGGCCATGAGACCGAGCACGATGACCCCGACGGTGGTGGCGACCGCCACGATCGTCGAGTTGAACACGAGGATCCAGAACGTGCTCTCGGTCAGGACGCCGAGGTAGTTGGTGAGCACCCAGGGGTCGGGAAGGCCCGCGGGGTTCACCGTGATCTGCGAGTTCGTCCGGAACCCGCCGAGGATGATGTACAGGACGGGCCCGAGCATCAGCGCGATCACGACGAGGGCGACGAAGTAGACGGCGGGGGTGCCGGAGGGGAGCGCCGCGCGGCGGCGGCGGGCGGTCGGCGGGGCGGTCGCCACGGTGGCGGCGGTCATCGCGCGTTCCTTTCGGTGAGTGCGCCTGCCGTGTCGCGGCGTAGGACGAAGCGCTGATAGATGAGGGCGACGACGAGGGAGATGAGGAAGATCACGACGGCGACGGCGTTGCCGTAGCCGAAGTTGCCCGCGTTGCGACCGTTGGCGACCATGTAGGTCGCCATCGTGGAGGTGCCGGCGACCGAGGAGACGTACTGTCCCCAGATGATGTAGACGAGGTCGAACAGCTGCAGCGCGCCGATGATCGAGAGGAACGCCCAGATGCGCAGGGTCGGCCCGAGCAGCGGGATCGTGATGCGCCGCTGGATCTGCCAGTAGGTGGCACCGTCGATCGCCGCCGCCTCGTAGAGCTCCTCGGGGATGCCCTGCAGGCCCGCGAGGAAGAGGATCGTGGCGAAGCCGACGTACTTCCAGGTCAGGATCGCCATGAGCGTCCAGATCGCGATGCTCGGGTCGGAGAGCCAGTCCCGCGTGAGTCCGGACAGGCCCAGGTTCTCGAGCAGCCCGTTGAGCGCTCCGTTGGTCGCGAGCATGAGGCTGAAGCCTGTGCCGACGACCACCTCGGCGATGACGTAGGGCACGAAGATGAGCACCCGGATGATCGACTGCCCGCGCATCTTGCGGTTGAGCAGCAGCGCCAGCAGGAGAGCCGCCGGGCCCTGCAGCACGAGCGACATCACGACGATGAAGCCGTTGTGGGCGAGCGCCTCCTGGAACTTGGGATCGGTGAGGATCGTGACGTAGTTCTTGAACCCGACGAAGTCGGTGGCCGGCCCGTAGCCGTGCCAGTTGAAGAAGCCGTAGTAGGCCGCCATGACGACGGGGAAGATGACGAAGCCGACGAAGAAGATCAGTGCCGGCCCGACCAGCACGGCCACTTCCAGGCGGCCCGACCATCCGAGACCTCGGCGTCGGCGGCGCGGCGGTGCCGAGGGCGGCGGCGTGGTGCCACCGCCCCCGGCGCGCTGCGCGAGATCCGTCTCCGGGCGAACGTCCGTCTTCGGTGTCTCGCTCATATGCATTGCGAGCCTTCCTAGCCCTTCGCGCCGGCCTGGTTGGCCGAGTCGATCATCTGCTGGGGCGTGCTCTGACCGGCGAGCATGTCGACGACGGCCACGTTGAGCGCGTTGCCGACGTTCTGGCCGAGGATCGTGTCGAGCCACTGCGAGACGTACGGGGCCTTGTTGTAGGCCTCGAGGATCTGCTTGAGGTAGGGCTCGGTGACGGCCTTCTGCGCCTCGGCGTTCACGGGCGGCGAGGAGAACGCCTTGTAGTAGGCGGTCTGCTGGTCGTTCGACCCGATGAAGTTGAGGAAGTCGACGCACTCCTTCGGAGCCTGTGCCGAGCACGAGTAGCCGTCGAGGCCGCCCATGATCGCGCCGGGCTCACCCTTGCCGCCGGGAACCTCGGGGAAGGGGTACCAGGCGAGGTCGGGAAGCGGCTTCTGGTCGGGCGTCAGCGAAGCGATCACGCCCGGGTCCCACGCGCCCATGAGCTCGCCGCCGGCCTTGTGGTTGGCCACGAGACCCGCCGAGCTGCCGGCGCCCTGCTGTGCCGGGGTGGTGAGGAAGCCCTCGTTGAACGGCTCGGTCGCGGCGAAGTCCTCGACGTCCTGTGCGGCCTTGAGCCAGCACGGGTCGCTGAAGTCCTTCGAGTCGCCGGTGGCCTCCATCGTCTTGGGCGTGCACTCGCGGAGCGCAAACCAGTAGAACCAGTGCGCCGCGGGCCACGCGTCCTTCGCGCCGAGCGCGAGGGGTGCGACGCCGGTCGCCTTCAGCTTGTCGTTCGCGGCGATCAGCTCGTCGATCGTCGTAGGCGTCTCGGTGACGCCCGCGGCGTTGTAGAGGTCCTGGCTGTAGAAGATGCCGCCGGGCAGCACCGACAGCGGCATCGCCCAGATCTTGTCCTGATAGGTCTCGGCCTTGAAGGAGCCCTCCGAGATGTTGTCCTTGGCCTCGCCCTCGATCTTGCCGGTGAGGTCCATCAGCTGGCCCGCCTGCACCATCGCGGCCATCTTGCCGCCGCCGCGCTGCAGGAAGATGTCCGGCGGGTCGCCGGCGTTCAGCGACGTCTGCAGCTTGCCGTCCAGGTCCTCGTTCTGGATCGACTGCATCTTGATCTTGACGTTCGGGTTCTCCTTCTCGAAGGCCGCGATCGCGTCCTTCCAGAACTGCTGGCCCGGCCCTGTCGTGGAGTTCTGCCACAGCGTCATCTCGACGGTGCCGTCTGAGCTTTCGCCGGACCCGCCGGCACTGCAACCGGCGAGCGCGAGCGCGCCGACGATCAGTGCGGCAGAACCCGCGAGGATCCTGTTGCCCTTCATGTGATTTCCCGTTCTCTTCTTCGAGGAGCACCTCTGCTCCGGGGTGCGTGGTCAGCGCGATTCGAGTCGCGCGCTCGGGTGACCGAACATAAAAAGTCTGCGCACGCAACAAATCATCTGTCAAACGTTTTCGAAAACGATTTCCAATCCGTTATGCTTTCGCGACATGAGGCAACGGCCGACGATCACCGACGTCGCGAAGGCGGCGGGCGTGTCGGTGTCGACCGTGTCGAAAGCGGTCAACGGGCGCTACGGCGTCTCGGGCGAGACCGTCGACCGCGTGCTCGCCGTGGTCGCCGAGCTGGGCTACGAGTCGAGCCTCATCGCCAGCAGCATGCGGGCCCGTTCGACCGGTGTGATCGGCGTGCTCGTGGCGGACTTCGAGCCCTTCAGCGCCGAGATCCTCAAGGGCGTCGGCCAGGCGCTGAGCGACTCGTCGTACGACCTCCTGGCGTATTCGGGGTCGCACGGCGAGGCCGAGGGATGGGAGCGTCGTTCGATCTCGCGCCTGTCGGGAACCCTCATCGACGGCGCCATTATGGTGACCCCGACCGTCGTCAACGTCGGCACCGAGGTTCCCGTGGTCGCGATCGACCCGCACACCGGGCCGGCCGACCTCCCGACGGTCGAGTGCGACAGCTTCGGCGGCGCGCTGCAGGCCACGCGCTACCTGATCGAGCTCGGGCACACGAGCATCGGCTTCATCGCGGGGCGCCCCGACCTGCGCTCCTCGATCGCGCGCGATGCGGGGTATCGGCGGGCGATGGCGGATGCCGGGCTTCCCGTCCACCCTCACCTCGTCGGCAGCGGAAGCTACCGCCAGGATGCCGTGCGCGTCGCCGCGCTGGAGATGCTGGGCGGCCCCGACCGGCCGACGGCCATCTTCGCTGCGAACGACCTCTCGGCGATCGAGATCATCCGCGTCGCCACCGAGCTCGGCCTGGACGTGCCGCTGCACCTCTCGGTGATCGGCTTCGACGACGTGCCCGAGGCATCCAAAGCCACTCCCGCGCTGTCGACGGTGCGCCAGCCGATGCAGACCCTCGGCGCCGAAGCCGCCCGCCTCCTCCTGCTCCTGATGAAGGGCGAGACGCCGCACGCGACCCACGTGACGCTGCCGACCCGGCTCGCACCCCGCGCCACGACGGCGCCTCCGCTGCGCTGAGCGCCGCGCCGTCCGGTCGCTGAGACTCCATCCGAGCGCCGAGACCGTGGGTGCGCCCCGCGCTCTCGGCCGTCAGATGGAGGCTCACGGGTTCGGGGGCGTCGGTTCGGCGGGGGCGTCGGGCGGGTGCCGCAGGCGGGTCAGCGCAGCGCGGTGCCGGCGGGGTCTCGCAGCAGATCCTGGAACGCGGCCTCCGCCGCCCCGATGATCAGGCGGTCCTCCGCCAGCGCGGCCGTACGGATCTCGAGGTCTTCGCCGTTGGCGGCCATCGACTGCGCGAGCACCGCCGCCGTAAAGCCCGGAAGGTCGTGCTCGGCGAGCATGCCGAGGAAGCCGCCGAGCACGACGATCGACGGATTGAGCACGTTGACGGCGTTGGCCAGCGCCGTGGCGAGGATGCGGCGCTGCCGCGCGACCTCCTCGAGCACTTCGGTCGCCCGCGTTTCGCCCAGGAGCCGGGCGAGGGTCGGCTCGTCGACGTTGCTGCGCTGCAGCACGGCGAGCAGACGCGACCTGCTCACCTCGTCCTCGAGCACCCCGTTCGCGGCGCGACGGTCGGCTTGCGAGGCGATGCCCGGACGGTTCTGACCGAACTCGCCCGCGTACCCCGAGGCGCCGCCCACCGCGACGCCCTGCACGATGAGGCCGCCGCCGATGCCGCTCGCTCCGCCGTTGAGATACACGACGTTGTCGACGCCTGCCGCCGCGCCGAAGAGATGCTCGGCGACGATCGCCATCGCGGCGTCGTTCCCCACGGCCGTGTGAAGACCCGTCCGGCTCTCGACGAGCTCGCGGAGCGCGACATCCGTCCACCGCAGGTGCGGGGCGTCGCGCACCAGCCCGTCGGAGGCGCGGACGAGCCCCGGCACGGCGATCCCGATCCCCGCGATCGCCGCGTCGGCGAGGTCGCCCTCGCGCCAGGCGGCGATCCGCTCGCCGATGACCTCGGCGGTGTGCTCGGGATCCATCAGCCCGGACTGCTCGATCCGCTCGGTGAACCGCACGGTGCGGTCGAGGCCCACGACTCCGAGGGTCAGGGCGTCGACCTCGGGGTTCACCGCGACGGCGACGACGCGGCGATGCGCCGCGACCAGCGGAGAGGGCCGGCCGACGCGGCGACTGGGGTCGGGCGCGCGCTCCTCGGCGATGCCGAGCGAGACGAGGTCGCCCACGAGATCGCCGATCGTGGAGCGGTTCAGCCCCGTCGCCGTCGTGAGCGTCGCCCGCGACAGCGGACCCTCCAAGTGGGCCAGGCGCAGCAGCCGCGAGAGGTTCGCCTGGCGGCTGCCGACCGGATCGTTCATGCCAAAACTCTAGGGTGCGCGGCGCCCGACCCCCCGTCAGGTGACACGCCGCCCCGGTGAGCGGCGCACCCATCGGCGTACGGCGGGGCCGCGGCATCCGTCTCAGAGGTGGACGCACGCCCCGAACTGCTATACGTTGTGCTTAACAACAATTCACTTCGGCCGTTCGCAAAGGAGCGCCATGTCCACCCCCACCCGCGCCGACAAGTTCTCGTTCGGTCTCTGGACCATCGGCTACAACGGCACCGACCCGTTCGGCGGCCCGACGCGGCCTCCGCTCGACGTCGTCCACGCGGTCGAGAAGCTCGCAGAGCTCGGCGCTTACGGCCTCACCTTCCACGATGACGACCTGTTCGCCTTCGGTTCGACGGATGCCGAGCGCCAGACGCAGATCGATCGCCTCAAGGGCGCCCTCGCCGACACGGGACTCATCGTCCCGATGGTGACGACCAACCTCTTCTCCGCCCCCGTCTTCAAGGACGGCGGCTTCACCTCGAACGACCGTCAGGTGCGCCGCTTCGCGCTGCGCAAGGTCTTCCGCCAGCTCGACCTCGGCGCGGAGCTCGGCGCCAAGACGTTCGTCATGTGGGGCGGCCGCGAAGGCGCCGAGTACGACTCGGCCAAAGACATCCGTGCGGCGCTGGAGCGCTACCGCGAGGCCGTGAACCTCCTCGGCGACTACGTCACCGACAAGGGCTACGACATCCGTTTCGCGATCGAGCCGAAGCCCAACGAGCCCCGCGGCGACATCCTTCTGCCGACGCTCGGCCACGCGCTCGCGTTCATCGACTCGCTCGAGCGTCCCGAGCTCGTGGGCCTGAACCCCGAGGTCGGCCACGAGCAGATGGCGGGCCTGAACTTCGCCGCCGGCATCGCCCAGGCGCTGTACCACGGCAAGCTCTTCCACATCGACCTCAACGGTCAGCGCGGCATCAAGTACGACCAGGACCTCGTCTTCGGCCACGGCGATCTGCACAACGCCTTCGCGCTGGTTGACCTGCTCGAGAACGGCGGCCCCGGCGGCGTGCCCGCGTACGACGGCCCCCGCCACTTCGACTACAAGCCCTCGCGCACCGAGGACGAGAAGGGCGTGTGGGAGTCGGCAGCGGCGAACATGCGCACCTACCTGCTGCTCAAGGAGCGCGCCGCGGCCTTCCGCGCAGACCCCGAGGTGCAGGAGGCGCTCGAGGCCGCCCGCGTGCCCGAGCTCTCGGTGCCGACCCTGGGCGAGGGTGAGTCCTACGAGGACTTCCTCGCCGACCGCTCGGCGTACGAGGACTTCGACGCCGACCAGTACATGGGCGGCAAGGGCTTCGGCTTCGTCCGGCTGCAGCAGCTCGCGACCGAGCACCTGCTCGGCGCCCGCGGCTGACCGTTCCCCCGTCGAACCAGGGGATCCGCGTCGAGACCGGGGGTATTTCCCCCGGTCTCGATCGGAATCCCCTGCCTCGCTGAAACATCTCGAAGGGATAGGGCGATGACGCTCGTCATGGGAGTCGACTCGTCGACGCAGTCGTGCAAGGTCGTGATCACGGATGCCGCGACCGGCGCCGTCGTCAGGCAGGGCCGTGCAACGCACCCCGAAGGCACCGAGGTCGACCCGGCCGCCTGGTGGGTCGCGCTGCAGGCCGCGATCGGCGAGGCCGGCGGACTCGACGGCGTCGCGGCGTGGGCCGTCGGCGGGCAGCAGCACGGCATGGTCGCCCTCGATGCGGACGGACGCGTCATCCGTCCCGCCCTTCTCTGGAACGACACGCGCAGCGCCGGTGCCGCGGCAGACCTCATCGCCGAGTTCGGCGCCGAGCAGCTCGCCGAGCGCACGGGCCTCGTGCCGGTCGCGTCGTTCACGATCACGAAGCTCCGGTGGCTGCGCGACCATGAGCCCGACAACGCCGCGCGCGTCGCGGCCGTCGCGCTCCCGCACGACTGGCTCACGTGGCGGCTGCGCGGGTTCGGGCCGGCCGGTGAGTCGCCGCGCGGACCCGTGATCGAAGAGCTCGTGACGGATCGATCGGATGCCTCGGGCACGGGCTACTGGAATCCCGAGACCGGCGGCTACGACCGTGAGCTGCTCGTCGCGGCGCTCGGCCACGACGCGATCCTCCCGCGCGTGCTCGCACCGCAGGAGTGGGTCGAAGACGAAGCGGGCCGCCGCGTGGGCCCCGGCGCGGGCGACAATGCGGGGGCGGCGCTCGGTCTCGGCGCAGGCCCCGGAGACGTCGTCGTGTCGATCGGCACGTCGGGCACGGTCTTCGCGGTGAGCGAGAAGCGCACGATCGACCCGTCGGGCACCGTCGCCGGCTTCGCCGACGCCGACGGGCACTTCCTCCCTCTCGTCGCGACGCTCAACGCCGCGCGCGTGCTCGACGCCATCGCCCGCGTGTTGGGCGTCGACCACGCCGAGCTCTCGCGCCTCGCGCTCGCCGCCCAGCCGGGCGCGGCGGGTCTCTCGCTCGTGCCCTACTTCGAGGGCGAGCGCACGCCGAACCTCCCCGACGCGACGGCGTCGCTCACGGGCATGACCCTCGCCTCGACGACCCGCGAGAACCTCGCGCGCGCCGCGGTCGAGGGGATGCTGTCGGGCCTCGGCGCGGGCCTCGAAGCCCTCCGCGGGCTCGGCGTGCCGCTCGAGCGCGCGCTCCTCGTCGGCGGCGGCGCGCAGTCCGAGGCCGTCCGCGCCATCGCGCCGGAGGTGCTCGGCATCCCCGTCGCGGTGCCCGAGCCGGGGGAGTACGTCGCGCTGGGCGCTGCGCGCCAGGCCGCCCGCATCGCGTCGGCCTGAGGCATCCCCCATTCCTCGCCCCCGGGTGCGCGACTCTCGCCCCCGGGTGCGCGAGAGGGCAGAAGTGCGCGCGACACGCCGCATCCCGCGCGCATTCGTGCCCTCTCGGCCCCGGGTGCGCGACTCTCGCCCCCGGGTGCGCGAGAGGGCAGAAGTGCGCGTGACACGCCGCATCCCGCGCACATTCCTGCCCTCTCGCGAAAAAAGTCGGGGGACGCGAGGGGAAGGGGGAAGGGGAGAAAGGGGAGGGCGTCTCACAGGTGCCGTATAGGCGGCATCCCTACGTTGGAGGCATGGCGATACCCGCGGAAGACGCGTCAGTCACCGTCTCTCCCTCTCAGCTGCGCACGCTCCGCGACGAGCTGCAGCGCTTCCTCCTCGAGTACCGCTTCGGCATGCAGGAGATCGAGACGAAGATCGGCATCCTCCGCGAGGAGTTCGAGCACACGCACGACTACAACCCGATCGAGCACGTCTCGAGCCGGCTGAAGTCGCCCGACAGCATCGTCGAGAAGGTCACGCGCAAAGGGATCGACCCGGGCTTCGAGTCGATCCGGGCGAGCATCACCGACATCGCCGGCGTCCGGGTGACCTGCAGCTTCGTGACCGACGTGTATCGCCTCTTCGACCTCCTCGTGCACCAGGACGACATCACGCTCCTGACGCTCAAGGACTACATCGCCGAGCCCAAGCCGAACGGCTACCAGAGCCTGCACGCGATCATCGAGGTGCCGGTCTTCCTCTCGACGGGCCGTGTGGAGGTGCCCGTCGAGGTGCAGTTCCGCACGATCGCGATGGACTTCTGGGCGAGCCTCGAGCACAAGATCTACTACAAGTACGACAGCCAGGTGCCCGACCGCCTCCTGGCCGAGCTGAAGGAGGCGGCCGACTCCGCCGCGGCCCTCGACCATCGCATGGAGCGCCTGCACCGCGAACTGCACGGGCCGCGCCCGGCGCCGATCGTCGCGATCTGACGCCCCGCGCGCCGCGCGAAGGACGGTGCGTCCCGGCATCCCGACCGGCAGAATGATCAGGATGCCGCAGCCCTCCGCGCCCGACGAGCTCGACGCGATCGCCGTCGAGCTCTATGCACTGCCGCCCTCGGAGTTCACCGCCGCACGCAACGCCAGGGCCGCCGCATCCGATCGTCCCCTCGGCGCGCGCATCAAGAAGCTCCCCAAGCCCGCCGTCGCGGCGTGGGCGGTGAGCCTGCTCGGGCGGGAGGGGCAGCTCGGCGATGCACTCGACCTCGCAGGCGCGCTCCGCGAAGCGCAGGACGATCTCGATGCCGCCGAGCTCTCGCGCCTGGGCGGCCAGCGCCGCGCCCTCGTCGCGGCCCTGTCGAAGCAGGCGGTCGCCCTCGCCGGCGAGCGGGGCGTGACGGTCGGCGCCGCGGCGCGCGACGACGTCGAGAAGACGATCAATGCGGCGGTGATGGATGCCGCGGCCGCCGCAGCCGTCATGACCGGCCGGTTGGTGCGACCCCTCGAGGCGACCGGGTTCGAGCATGTCGACCTCGCCGACGCGCTCGGCGGGTCGGCGCCGGACGGCAGTGCGGCCCCGCCTCCGGCGTCGCGCGACGACCTCGCCGAGCGCCGTGCACGCAAGGAGGCCGAGAAGGCCGCGCGCGAAGCCGAGCGCGCCGAATCCGAGGCCGAGCGCGAGCTCGCCCGCATCGAGGGTCGGCTCACCAAGGCCCGCGATCGCGCCGACCATCTGCACGAGCGCCTCGACGAGCTGCGCGCCGAGGTCGCGCGGTTCGAGCGCGACGCCGCCGACGCGGATGCCGAGGTCGAGCGCATCGACGGGCAGCGTGAGGACGCGGCATCCGTCGCCCGCTCCGCCGGCAAGACGGCGGACCGGGCCCGCGCGGCGCTCGAGGAGCGGACCCGCCGCTGACATCGGCGGCTCAGGCGCCTGTTGGTGCCGGGCCGCCGGGGCGCCGGCTCGCGCCTCCGGGTGGCCGGCGGCTCAGGCGCCTGCTGGTGCCGGGCCGCCGGGGCGCCGGCTCACGCCTCCGGGTGGCCGGCGGCACCCCGCAGGCCACCGGCGCACCCCGCAGGCCACCGGCTCACCCCCGCCGGCCACCGGCTCACCCCCGCGGGCCGCAGGCTCAGCCTCGGAGCCCCGGGCGAACCCCTCCGCACCGTCGGGAAACGCCGGCTCACGCTTGCGGGCGCCCCTCGCTACCCTGATCCCGTGAGCACGCAGCAAACGACGATCCTCGTCATCTTCGTCCTCGCGGTGCTCGCGCCCCTCGCGGCGCGGTTCCTCGGCCGCTGGGTGCGCGTGCCCATCGTCGTGTTCGAGCTGCTCCTCGGCATCCTCGTCGGGCCCGCGCTGCTGGGCTGGGCCCACCCCTCGGACTTCGTCGAGATCCTGTCGAACTTCGGGCTCGCGATGCTCTTCTTCATGGCGGGCTCCGAGATCGAGCTGACGGTGCTGCAGGGTCGCACGGGCCGCCGCGCCGCAGGCGGGTGGCTCATCAGCCTCGCGCTCGGGATCGGCGTCGGGTGGCTCATCGCGCCCGGCGAAGGGGCCGTCGTCGTCGGCGTGGCTCTCTGCTCGACGGCGCTCGGCGCGCTTCTGCCGATCCTCCGCGACGAGGGGGAGCTGAAGACGCCGTTCGGCAAGTCGATCTCGGCGATCGGCGCCGTCGGCGAGTTCGGTCCCCTCATCGCCATCTCGCTCTTCCTCGGCGGCCGCGATCCGGGCCTTGCGACGATCGTGCTGCTGCTGTTCGTCGTGCTCGCGGGAGGAACGGTCCTCTGGGCGTTCCGCGTGCCGCAAGGGGCGCTTCACCGTGCCGTCAACGCGTCGCTGCACACGTCGGGCCAGTTCGCGGTTAGGTTCGTCGCGTTCGCGCTCGCCGTCCTCGTCTCGATCAGCATCGTCCTCGACCTCGACATGCTCCTCGGCGCCTTCACCGCGGGCGTCGTCTGGAAGCTCGTGATGCGCGACGCGAAGGAGGAGGACCGCGAGGCGGTCGAGAGCAAGGTCGAGGCGGTCGCCTTCGGGTTCCTCGTGCCGATCTTCTTCATCTACACCGGCATCACGTTCGACCTCCAGGCTCTCTTCGACAACCCCATGCTCTTCCTGCTCCTGCCGATCGTGCTCGTGCTGCTGCTCGTCATCCGCGGCCTGCCGTCGACTCTCGCGGCACCCGAGGGGGCGTCTCGCCGCGACCGTGCGGCCGTCGCGCTCTTCGGCGCGACCGGGCTCCCGATCATCGTCGCCGTGACCGCGATCGGCGTCGACGAGAAGCTCATCTCGAGCGGCCTGGCCTCCGCCCTCGTCGGCGCCGGCATGCTGTCGGTGCTGCTGTACCCCCTCATCGGCACGATCGTGCGCCGCGAGCCGCTCCCCGCACCGGCGACCTTCGAGGACGACCTCGCGTGAACCTCTTCGCGCTGTTCGACAGCGCCCGCACACGACTGCAGGTCATCCCCCGCGAGGGGCTCGGCGAGCTGGTGCAGCCCGCGCGGATCCTCGGCATCCCGCGCGCCCCGCGCATCGTCTCGCGCGGGTGGGTGTGGCACCTCGGCGCGATCCTCCTCTCCGAAGACGACGTCTACGCGACGGGCGACATCATCCGCGCCCATCAGGAGGTGCGGCGCGGATACCCGGCCGAGTCGCAGCGGCGCCGCGCCGAGCTCGCGGCGGCCGCGCGACGCGGCGGCTTCGCGGAGGGGCAGACGGTGCACCTCGGCTGGACGCGCATCGATCTCGCCGCAGTCGGCGAGGGCGAGGCATCCGGCCCCCTCACCCTCGCCGCCGGCGTGCCGAGCATCCGCTGGAGCCCGCGCGGCGGCTTCGTGCCGCTCGAGCCGTACATCGAGGAGCGCATCTCGCTCCTCCTCCATCCGCCGCTCGGCATGGGGGAATCGCCCCACTGAGCCGGGGCTTGTCAACAGGGTCGACGCCGCACATCGCTGCTCGTAGGTTCGGATCCATGACCACCAGACCCTCGTCGCCACGCCTCGCCGCCGCCTCCCGCCCCGCCGACCCCGCGCGTCCCGCCGATCTCGGCCGCCAGATCGGCATCATCGCCGCCACCTGCTTCATGCTCATCGCCGCCGCCGTCGGCACCGGTGCCTTCGGAGGCACCTCCGTGCAAGACCTGCAGGGCGGCGCCCTCGACAGCGACGGGTCGTTCCTCGCGCCCGCCCGCCCCGCCTTCGGGATCTGGAGCGTGATCTACCTGCTCCTCATCGCCTACACGGTGTGGCAGGCGCTCCCGAGCCAGCGCGCAGACGTGCGTCAGCGCGCGATCGGCTGGTGGATCGCCCTCACGGCGGTGCTCAACGGCGTCTGGCTCGTGACCGCGCAGTTCGCGAACCTCCCCCTCACGGTGCTCGCGATCTTCGCGCTGCTCGCGGCGCTCGCCGTCACCTTCCAGCGCACGGTCGTGGTGCGCCGGGAGCGGGTCGTCGACGCGATCCTCATCGACGGAGCGACCGGCCTGCACCTCGGGTGGGTCTCGCTGGCGAGCGTCGCCAACACCGCCGCGTGGCTCACGCAGGCGGGGTTGGACGTGTCGATGCCCGATGTCTGGGGCATCGGTGTGCTCATCGTCGTCGCGGCGATCGGCATCGCCATCCCGATCCTGAGCGGCGGACGCTTCGCGCCCGGCCTCGCGATCGCGTGGGGACTCGTGTGGCTCGGCGTCGGCCGGCTGACCGGTGAGCCGGCGAGCGTGCCGATCGGCATCACGGCGATCGTCGTGGCCGTCCTCGTGCTCGTCGCGCCGATCGTGGTGATCACGATGCGCTCCCGCCGCGGCGGGCGCTGGTTCACGCCGTGACGGTCGGCGCCTCCGGGCCGAAGAGGCGCGCGAAGCCGCGCAGGAGGCGCACGGGTTCCGTGACGGATGCCGCGAGCACCCGTGCCGCGATGCGCTCGTAGTCGGGCGCGGCGAAGTACCCGTCGTCGCGGTACACGGCCATGCGCTCCGTGAACGCCTTCGGGGTCGGTTCGGGGTGGAACTGCGTCGCATAGAGGGTGTCGCCCACGCGGTACGCCTGGACGGGGCATCCGTCGTTCGTCGCGAGCAGCACGCCGCCGGGCGGCGGGACCGCTGAGCCCTCCTTGTGCGCCGTGAGGGCCGAGAACCGGGTCGCGAGCTCGCCGAAGACGGGGTCCGACGCGGCGTCGCCGGTCAGCTCGACGACGGTGGGGCCGGTGTCTTCGGGAAAGGCCCGGCTCACCTCGCCGCCGAGATGCCGCGTCACTACGCCGATGCCGTAGCAGGTGAACAGGGCCGCCGTCGTCGCATCGACGGCACGCTCGGCGATCGTCGCGAGGTCTCGCTCGAGGCGCCGCTGCACGTCGGTCTTCGTCGACTCGGGGTCGGTGGCGTTGAACGGGCTTCCGCCCACGAGGAAGCCGCTGTACCGGTCGAACACGTCGGCGGGGAGTGCCTCGCGCACGAGGTCGTGCTGCCCGAGCTGCGCCTCGTCGAGCCGCGTCGCGCGGCGGAACGACTCGTACTCGGCGGCCGCCGCGCCCTTCTGCGGGCGCACGCACACATACAGCAGCGGGGCACGCGTCATGCCCGAGATTCTAGGCGGCGCGGCGCTGCTCGCGCGGCCCGGGCGTCATCCGGTGCCTTGTGCGAAGGGCGGGGGAAGGGTGTCGCGGGCGGTGCGGACTCGGGTCGGTTCTGCCCCGATGCGGCGCCGGGCGAGTGCGGCGCCGGGCGAGTGCGGCGCCGGGCGAGCGCTCAGCCGTGCGGTGAGCCGAGCTCGAGATCACCCGCCGCCGCGCCGCGGGTCGGCGACGCGAGGGCTCAGCCGCGCGATGAATTGGCCGTGCGGCCGCGGACGATGCCGATGAACGCCTCGACGTGCGCCGTCGTGCGGTCGGCCGGCCACGCGAGCGCGACCTGCGAGACGGGACCGTCGCGGAGGGGGACGGATGCCGCATCCTTCCGCTGATGCAGCCGTGCGAGCGACATCGGCACGACGACGGCGCCCACCCCGGCTGCGACCGTCGCGATGGCATCGCCCGTCGTCTCGGGTGGGTCGAACGCCGGTGGGACGGCTCCCGGCACGACCAGGCCGAGCACGTCGTCGGCGGGAGTGATGACGACCTCGCCCTCGAGGTCGGCGAGCACGAGCTCGTCGGCGGCCGTGAGGTGGGACTCCTTCGACACGACGACGACCGGCTGCTCGTCGTAGAGGGGGATGACGTGCAGGCCCTCCGCGTCGAGCGGCAGCCGGACGATCGCCGCGTCGATCTCGCCCGACAGCAGTTCGGCGCGCTGATCCGCGACGGCGAGGGGCCGGAGGTCCAGCTCGACGTGCGGCATCCGCTCGCGCCACGTGTCGATCCACTTGCCCGGTGTCGCGCCGGGGATCGCGCCGAGCACGAAGAGGCCGGGCTCGGGCGGAGGTGCTTCAGGGGCGGGTGCGGGCGTGGACCGCGGAGCGCGGACGGGGGTCTTCGCGCGTCGTGCGGACGCGGCATCCGTCCTCTTCGTGTTCTTCCGCTGCCGGGGCGCACCCCGCGAACCACCGCCTTTCGCCATGCCGTCAGCGTAGCCGGGCGATATCGTTCGCTCATGGTGGCCATCATCGCGACGGTGTTCGCGGCTCTCGCAGCCCTTCTGCACGTGTACATCTTCGTGATGGAGAGCGTGCAATGGACGCAGCCTCGCGTGTGGAAGCGCTTCGGTGTCGCCGACCAGGCGACCGCCGACGCCACGAAGCCGATGGCCTACAACCAGGGGTTCTACAACCTCTTCCTGGCGATCGGCGCGATCATCGGGCTCGTGCTGTTCTGGGCGGGCGGACCAGGGACGGTCGCGGATGTCGCGGGCCGCACCCTCGTGCTCTTCAGCCTCGGCTCGATGGTCGCGGCGGCGCTCGTCCTGACGACGACCGGGACGAAGTACCTGCGGGCGGCGCTGCTGCAGGGCACGCTGCCGCTCGTCGGGTTCGTGCTGTTCCTCTTCGCCTGACCCCCGCCGCGGGTGGCGCTGCCGTCTGCGCGGGGCCGAGGCATCCGTCGACTTCGTATGCACTCGCCGAGAGCACACGTCGTCGGCGCGGGTGTCGTGTGGACTCGGCGAGTTCGTACGTACTCGACGCACAGCGGCGCCCGCGCGAGCACGAACGGGAAGCACGCACCCGCGTCGGGCGCGCTCGGCGCTGCCGGCCTATCCGGCGCGGTGCCGCTGATCAGGCCGCGAGACGCAGTCCTCGCCGGTCGGTCGCGACGCGCTCGCCGTCTCCGATCGTCTCGTCGTCGCCGATCAGCGAACCGACCGCGACGCGAGCCTCTCGTCCGACCTGCGTGCGCACGCCGATCTTCGCTCCGGCGCCGATGGCGGCTCCGGGTCCGATGTGCGCGTGCGGAGCGATGTCGGCGTCGGGTCCGATGACCGCGTCGGTCTCGACCCACACTCCACGTCCGACGTGAGCTCCCGCGGCGATCTGGACGCCAGGTTCGACATACGCCCCCGCCTCGACGATTGCGCTGGGATGCACCCTGGCGCCGTGCGCGATCAAGCCACGGCCGTTGGAGTGCTTCCGGTAGCGCAGAGTCTCGCCGCGGTCGTTCTCGATGTCGATGTAGTTCTTGCCCACTGTCCCCTCCTGCGGCGCCTTCGCGCCGAGCATAGGAATAACCCGAATGCCCGGAAATTCATTCCCGTGCATGACCTCTGTCCCTATTGGGCCTCACAGAGGTATTCGGTACCTAGACGCTTGCGGATTGGACGCGCACGTGGGATAAGCACCTGCTCCCGCGCGTCGAAGAGCGCCCGGGGCGCTCAGCGCTGGCAGTTGGGGCACCAGAAGACGATGCGCTCGCGGGTCGGATCGGCGCCCAGCGCACCCCCGACGATGGTCGTGCCGCAGCGACGGCACGGGCGCCCCTCCCTCCGGTACACCCAGGTCGAGCGGCCCGGGCGCGAGTCTCCGGTGAAGATGCGACCCGAACGGTCGCGGTTGGCACGGATCATGCGCGCACCCAGCTCGACGACGGCTGCGGCATCCGTCTCATTCGCCGGACGGGTGGGAAGGATGCCGCGCACGAAGAGGATCTCGTTGGCGTACTCGTTGCCGAAGCCGGCGATGTTGCGCTGATCCTGGATCGCGACATGCGCCGCACGCGTGTCGGCGCCGTAGCGGCGGGCCGCCTCGGCGGGATCCCAGTCGGCGGACAGCGGATCGGGGCCGAGGTAGTCGACCAGGCGTCCCTCGTCGCGCGTGGGCACGACCTCGATCTCGGCGAGGTCGAAGCCGACCGTCTCCGCCCGCGCCGTCGCGATGACCGCGCGAGCCTTGAAGGCCGGGGCGTGCCAGCGCTCGCCCGGCCGGTACACGTGCCACTCGCCCTCCATCTTGAGGTGGGAGTGCAGCGTCCAATCGCCGATGCGATGGAGGATGTGCTTGCCCCGCGACACGACCCTGTGCACGACCTCGCCTCGCAGGTCGACCGTCGCCGCCTGGGGGACGCGCAGCTCGAATCGCGTGACCTCGGAGCCGGCGAGCGCCTCGTCGAGCCGCCGTGCGGCGCGGTAGACCGTGTCGCCCTCAGGCATCCGCTCCCCTTCCGAACGGGGATCGGCGACGGCCGCGTGTGGCGGTGCCCTGGGGCGAGCGCTGCCCGGCACCGCACGGGGGTAGGAGATCGCGCGAGCGTAGGACGAAAACCCCGACCGGCGTCCTACCTTGGCGCGTTCTCCTACGCTCGTGAAGCCGCCGCCCCACCCCCGCGCCGCCCCTCATGTCGACCTCAGGCATGCGCGGCCGCTCGCGCGGCGTCTCCCGCGGTGAGCCGTCGCAGGGTCAGCCCGCGCGGCGACTCGACGAAGCCCGCCTCGCGCAGCGCTGCGCCCGTCGGCGCGGTGTAGACGAAGGCCCCGTTGACCTGCTCGATCGTGAGGGTGTCGAGCCGGCGCGCACGCGCCGTCGCGGCGAGATCGCGCGCGGCGGACGCCAGGCGCCCCTCGTCGTCGGTGAATGCGAGCGCCGACTTGCCGCCGCGCTCGAGGTACAGCGTCAGCACGCCGTCGACGAGCACGACGATGCCGCCCGCCTTGCGGCCCGGGCGGTGGCTCACGCCCTCCAGCGCTGGCCACGCGAGCGCCGCGCCGTAGGGGTTCGCCGGATCGGTCGCCGCCATCGTCACGGCCTTGAGCGGGGCCGGATCGGGGAGCGCCGCGAACTCCCGCAGCCGGTCGACGGTGGCGGATGCCGCGAACTGCGCCGCTCCGAGCTTCTCGATGACGTATCCGCGTCGGCAGTGCCCCGCCTCCTCGAACCCCGCCAGCACGCGGTACGCCTGCGCGAACCCGCCGGGGAGCCCCTCGGACTGCACCGCGCCGCGCGTGACGACGCCGTAGCGATCGAGCAGCAGGCTCGCCGACGCCGTCGCGCGCAGCGTCGTGTCGAGCTCGGCGGCCGGCAGGAGCGACCACCGGCCCCCGATCGCGGGCGGGCGAGGGGGGACGGATGCCGCGACCGTCCGCGCCGCGGAACCCCGGTACATGCGGGCCCGCGGTGCGCGCCGCGTCACGCGGTGGGCCTGAGACCCGCCGGTCAGGAGCGTGCGGATCGGCGCGAAGGTGTCGTTCGTCACGCGCCCGGCCCACGTGAGACTCCACAGCGCGTCGATGACCGACTGCTCGTTCTCGGCGCCCGTGATCTGCTTCAGCTGCGCCGCGAAGTACGCGCCGCCGCCGGCGAGCGCCTCGAGCAGCTGCGCCTCGAGGGTGCCGTGCGCGATCTCCTCGCTCGGCGGGGCGAGGGTGAGCGGCGCGGCGTCGGCGGGGTGCAGCGCGATCCACCCGTCACGGCCGGGGAGCGATCCGTGTCCTGACCAGATGACCTCGCCCGTCGCCGTGAGCTCGTCGAGCATCGCGGGCGTATAGTCCGAGACCCGCGCGGGCAGCACGAGCGACTCCCACGCGCTGGCCGGGATCGGCACGCCGGCGAGCTGCTCGATGACCGCGGCCACGCCGTCGACCCCCTCGAGGGGCCGGGACAGATGCTGCCACACCGGGAGGAATCGGGCGTACGCCTCCTGCGAGACCGGTTCGACACTCCCGCGGATCGCCGCGAGCGAGCGCATCCGCAGCCGCCGCAGCACCTCGGTGTCGCACCACTCCAGATCGTCGCCGCGCTCCTGCGCCTGCGTCTGCGGGTCGGGCAGGAAGAAGCCGCTCGACAGACGCCCCTGCGACTCCAGGCGCTGGAGCGTATGCCGGATGACGGCCACGCCGAGCCCGAGCCGCACGGCGACGGCCTCGGCGGTGAAGGGGCCGTGCGTCCTGGCGTGCCGCGCGACGAGGTCGCCAAGCGGATCGGCGAGCGGCTCGAGGAACGCCGTCGGGATCCCGACGGGCAGCGCCGCGCCCAGCGCATTGCGCAGTCGCCCCGCATCCTCGATCGCCGCGACCCGCGTGGCCCCGGCGATCGTCACCGGGATCGCACGTCGCGCGTCGATGAGCGCGGTGAGATGAGCGGATGCCTCGGCCTCCGTCGCCGAGGGCTGCGCCGACCACCCCGCGCTCGGCGTGGCGCCGTCGTCTCCCGGCTGCGGTGCCGCGGAGGGGTCGGATTCGGGCCCGTCGTCATCCCACCACTCGCCGGTCGCCGGATCGACGCGTCCCCCCACAGCCCCGGCACCTGCCCCGGCGGCGGCGGCCCCGGCGGCCACTTCAGCCGCGGCCCCCGCAGCCCCGGCGGCCACTTCAGCCGCCGTCACCCCGGCTGCCGCGTCCGGCGTCGCCGGCGCGTCGGCGGGCTGCAGGCGAAGCGCGATCTCCGCGGCATCCATCGGTCCCAGCATCCGCAGCAGATCGGCGACCCCCTCGACGCCGCGAGCCCGCCGCTCGGGCTCGAGGCGCTGCGCCTCGCGCTCGAACTGGGCGATGATCGCGGGGTCGAGGAGCTCGCGCATCTCGACCTTGCCGAGGAGCTCCGACAGCAGCGCGGGGTCGACCGAGAGGGCGGCCGCCCGCCGCTCGGCGAGCGGGGAGTCGCCCTCGTACATGAAGGCGCCGACGTAGCCGAAGAGCAGATCGCGGGCGTAGGGGGAGGGCTGCGACGGCTCGGTCTCGACGAGCCGGATGCGGCGGTCGCCGATGCCCTTCGCGATCCGCAGCAGCGCCGGGACGTCGTAGACGTCCTGCAGCACCTCGCGGAGCGTCTCGAGGATGATCGGGAACGTCGGGTACCGCCGTGCGACCTCGAGGAGCTGGGCCGAGCGCTGGCGCTGCTGCCACAGGGGGCTGCGGCGGTTGGGGTTCATCCGCGGCATGAGGAGCGCGCGTGCGGCGCACTCGCGGAAGCGGGAGGCGAACAGCGCCGATCCGCCCACCTCTTCGGTGACGATCTGCTCGAGCTCGTCGGGATCGAAGACGAAGAGCTCGGCGCCGGGGGGCTCTGCCGTGGCATCCGGAATCCGCGCGATGATGCCGTCGTCGCTCGCGACGGCCGATCCGTCGACCCCGAGCCGCTCGCGGATGCGCGCGTTGACCGCGAGCGCCCACGGCGCGTGGACGGGCATGCCGTATGGGGAATGAAGGATGAGACGCCAGTCGCCGACCTCGTCACGGCCCCGTTCGACGGTGAGGCTCTTGTCGGTCGGGAGGGTTCCCGTCGCCTCGCGCTGCTCGGCGAGGTAGGCCATGAGGTTGCCGGTGGCATTGGCGTCGAGTCCCGCCTCGTGGAGCCGGGCCTCGGCCGCGGCAGGCGCCGCGGTCGACACCTCCCGTGCGAACGCGCCCAGCGCCTCGCCCAGCTCTGCGGGCCGGCCGAGGCCGTCGCCGTGCCAGAACGGCACCTTTCCGGGCTGTCCGAACGCCGGCACCACGTTGACGCGGTCGTGCGTGATCTCCACGATGCGCCAGCTCGTCGTGCCGAGGGTGAAGACGTCGTTGACGCGCGACTCGTAGACCATCTCCTCGTCGAGCTCGCCGACGCGCGCGTTCGTCGACTCGCCCGCGACGAAGACGCCGAACAGTCCGCGGTCGGGGATCGTGCCGCCGCTCGTGACGGCGATGCGCTGGGCACCGGGCCGCCCGGTCAGCACCCCGAGGTCGCGATCCCAGACGACCCGGGGGCGGAGCTCGGCGAACTCGTCGGACGGGAAGCGGCCCGCGAGCAGGTCGAGGGTCGCCTCGTACGCCGAACGGGGCAGCGAGCGGAACGGCGCGCTGCGCTTGACCGTCTCGTACCAGCCCTCGACGTCGACCGGCCCGACGGCGCACGCGGCGACCGTCTGCTGCGCGAGGATGTCGAGCGGGTTCTGCGGAACGGAGATCGCCTCGATCTTGCCGGCGAGCATCCGCTCGGTGACAATCGCGGTGTGGAGCACGTCGCCGCGGTGCTTGGGGAACAGCGCCGCGCGGCTGACCTCTCCGACCTGGTGGCCCGCGCGACCGATGCGCTGAAGGCCGGAGGATGCCGAGGGCGGCGCCTCGACCTGGATCACGAGGTCGACGGCACCCATGTCGATGCCGAGCTCGAGGCTCGAGGTAGCGACGACGCAGCGCAGCACGCCCGACTTCAGCTCCTCCTCGACGAGGGCCCGCTGCTCCTTCGACACCGATCCGTGGTGTGCCTTGGCGAGGACCGGGGCAGCCCCTCCCGTCGATCCCGCCTGCGCCATCATCCCGGCGGGGACGGCGGGCTCCGGAAGGTCGAGGCCGAGACGCTCCGAGTAGATCTCGTTGAGCCGTGCCGTCAGCCGCTCGCCGAGCCGGCGCGAGTTGACGAAGACGATGGTCGAGCGGTGCTGCAGGATGCGGTCGACGATCGCCTCCTCGACGTGCGGCCACAGCGAGCCCGTCACCTCGGTGCTCTCGGGCGCGGGCCTGGCGCCCGTGTCGAACCAGTCCCCATTCTCGCCGTCGGCGGCTTCGCCCTCTCCCGCGGGTACCTGCGGCTCGGCGCTCGGCGGTGGCGGCGGGTTCAGCATGTCGTCGACGGGCACGACGACGCTCAGGTCGAACGCCTTCGTCGCCTTCGGCGCGACGATCTCGACGGGGGCGGCGCCGCCCAGGAATCGGGCGACCTCGTCGATCGGGCGGACGGTGGCCGACAGGCCGATGCGCTGCGCCGGGGGCGACCCCGGGCGAAGCGTCTCGCGCAGCGCGTCGAGCCGCTCGAGGCTGACGGCGAGGTGTGCCCCGCGCTTGGTCGCGGCGACGGCGTGCACCTCGTCGATGATGATCGTATGCACGCCGGCGAGGGTCTGCCCCGCCTGGCTCGTGAGCATCAGGTACAGCGACTCGGGGGTCGTGATGAGGATGTCGGGGGGCGCCGTGACGAGCTTGCGGCGGTCGCTCGAGGTCGTGTCGCCCGAGCGCACGCCGACCGAGACGTCCGGCACCGTGATCCCGAGCCGCCTGCCGGACTGCCCGATGCCGACCAGCGGCGAGCGGAGGTTGCGCTCGACGTCGACGCCGAGGGCTTTGAGTGGAGAGATGTAGAGGATGCGAGTGGGGGATGCCGCGGCATCCGTCGTCTTCTTCTTCTTACCGCGAGCCGGGGCAGGCGCCGCCTTCTCGGGCGCCTTCTCGCGGAAGACGCGGTCGATCGCCCACAGGAACGCCGAGAGCGTCTTGCCCGAGCCGGTCGGGGCGACCACGAGCGCGTGCCTGCCGGCCGAGATCGCGTCCCACGCGCCGATCTGCGCGCTCGTGGGTTTCGCGAAGGCGCCGCGGAACCAGTCCTGCGTGGCAGGAGAGAACCTTGCGAGGACGTCGCCCATCCCTCCATCCTCTCCGACACCGCCGACATCGGGGGCGGGAAGATGAGAACTTTCTCCTGATCGTCCGCCCATTCTCGGGGGTCTTCCCGGGCGGCCTCCCGGTGTATCTCGTGGTGGTGCAGTCCCTCTTCACGGCGCTCGCCGGCACGCATCTGCGCTGGCACCGCATGGAGCGCTACGGCTCGCTGCGCGAGCCTGCCCGTCCCTGACCTTGGCGCGAGCGGGGATCAGAACTTCAGTCGCGGGCCTGCGGGATCAGCAGCCACAGCAGCAGGTAGAGCCAGATCGACAGGCCGAAGAAGACGACCGAGCCGACCATCAGGACGCGGATCACGATGGGGCTCATGTCGAAGCGATTCGCGATCGCGAGGCAGACGCCGCCGATGACGCGACCGGTGCGGGGACGAACGAGCTCGGGCATGCGCCCATCCTGCCCCTATCGTCTCCGCACCGGTAGACGTCAGCTCTCGGTCAGGGTGCCGTCCCGTCCGAGCTCGAGCACCAGGTCGACCCCGAGCCGCTGGAGGAACGCATCGTCGTGGCTCACGACCAGCACGGCGCCGCGGTAGGCCGACAGCGCCTCGACGAGGCGGTCGACCGTGTCGAGGTCGAGGTTGTTCGTCGGCTCGTCGAGCACGAGGAGCTGCGGCGGCGGGTCGGCGAGCAGCAGTCGCGCGAGCGCGACGCGGAACCTCTCGCCGCCCGAGAGCGTCGAGACCGGCCGGGTCGCGGCATCCCCGCGGATGAGGAACCGGGCGAGCCGGTTGCGCAGCTCCGCCACGGGGACGCGGGGGGCCACGGCGGCGACGTTCGCGACGACGGACGCCTCGTCCTGCAGCCCGTCGACCCGCTGCGGGAGGTACCCGACCCGGTCGGTGTGCGCCTCCGCACGTACCGAACTCAGGATGGCAGCGTCGCCGTTCTCGGCAGGCCGCGGATTTCCGGGCTCGTCGGCGCCCGAGCGCGGCTGTGGCCCTGAGTTGGGTACGGAGGTCGGGCCCGACCCGTCGACCCGCTGCGGGAGGTACCCGACCCGGTCGGTGTGCGCCTCCGCACGTACCGAACTCAGGATCGCAGCGTCGCCGTTCTCGGCGAGCCGCGGATTTCCGGGCTCGTCGGCGCCCGAGCGCGGCTGTGGTCCTGAGTTGGGTACGGAGGTCGGGGCCGACCCGTCGCCCGCGCCCGGCCCCGATCCCGACCGCGGCCCCGACCCCGCCGCCGAGCGCACGAGCCGCTCGAGCAGCGTCGTCTTGCCGGCGCCGTTCGGGCCGACGAGGGCCACCCGCTCGGGCCCCTGGATGATCCAGGCACGCGTGCCGTCGCCGATCGTCGCGATGCGCCGGCCCGCCGGCACATCCGGGTCGGGCAGGTCGATGTGCATCGCGTCGTCGTCGCGGACGCGCCGCTCGGCGGCGTCGAGGGCGCGCCGGGCCGACGCCTCGCGGTCGGCCTTCTCACTTCGCAGCTTGCCCGCCGACACCTGCGCCGCGCGTTGCAGATTGCCCGCGACGATGGGTGGCACGCGTTTCTCGTGCTGCGCCTTGCGCCCCATCGCGGCGCGCTTGGCGATCTTCGCCTCGGCCTCGATGCGCTCGCGCTTCTCGCGCTTGACGAGCTGCTCGGCGGCACGCTCGGCCTGGCGCGCGGCGCCCTGCTCGGCATCCAGCCACGCCCGCCACTGCGCGTACGCACCGCCGAAGACCGACAGCTGGTTGTCGTAGAGCTCGGCCGTATCGTCCATGAGCTCGAGGAGCGCCGTGTCGTGGCTCACCACGATGAGCGTCCCCCGCCACGCGCGCACCATGTCGGACAGGCGTGCGCGGGCCTCGCGGTCGAGGTTGTTCGTCGGTTCGTCGAGCAGCGCGATCGCCGCTCCCCGCAGGCGGATGCCGGTGATCGCCGTGAGCACCGCTTCCCCGCCGGAGAGCTCCCCGATACGCCGATCGAGCAGGCCGGGGGACAATCCCGCCTCGCTCAACGCGGCGTGCGCGCGCGCCTCGATGTCCCAGTCCGAGCCGACGGCATCGAAGTGGGCCGGGTCGGGATCGCCCGCCTCGATCGCGCGGAGCGCGGCGAGCGGGGTGGCGACGCCGAGGAGCTCGGCGACGGGTCGGTCGACGTCGAGCGTCAGCCGCTGCGGGAGGTACGCGGCATCCGTCGTTCTCGTGACCTGCCCGCGATCGGGCGCGAGATCGCCGGCGATGAGGCGGAGCAGTGTCGACTTTCCGGAACCGTTGCGGCCGACGAGGCCCGTGCGGCCGGAGCCGAACGCGCCCGAGAGGCCGGACAGTGCCGTCGTGCCGTCGGGCCAGGTGAAGGCGAGGTCGTCGAGGACGACGGAAGGGGTGAAGGTGTGGGCGGGCATGAGTCTCCTGGGTGTCGTGGATGCACTGACACCGAGGAGGCCGCGCGGGCGTCTCGGACGGATGCCGGAGCCGGAGGCGGCGGAGGTCGACGGGTCAGCGCGGATCGGGGGCGCAGACACGCGTCGAGGGTCGTCCGGGTGACGGACGGAAGGGTCGACGGATCAGCGCGTGGTCACAGCGCAGTCGCGACGATCTCTGTCAACGTCTTTCCTCACACTCGGGACAAGGACCGGGCCAGCATAGCGAAACGATGCTGGAAGGGGTATCGGGCCGGCGCGTCAGCTCTCGGCCGTGAGGGACTCCAGCTGCTTGTCGAGGAAGGCCCGCACGTCCGCCAGCTCCGGTTCGGAGACGCTGTGTGTGAGGCCTTGATACACGCGCCCGCTCAGTTCGGCGTGGGCGGGCAGCCACTCGACGGTGTGGGTGACGAGGAACTCCGGGATGACGTCGTCGTTCGTGCCCCGGCCCCAGAAGACCGAGGGCTTGCGCTCGGCGAGGGCGCCGTCGCCGGGAAGGTCGCCGGGAGTCGCATAGCCGGAGAGGTTGACGACGAAGGCGAAGCGCTCGGGCGCGAGCCGCAGCGCCTGCAGCGAGACGGCCGCACCCTGCGAGAAGCCGAGCAGCCCGATCTGCGCGGGCGCGGGTGCGACGGAGTCGAGCCAATGCAGGAGGCGGGACGCGGCATCCGTCGTCCGTACCGCATCGCGCCCGTCGAGCCCCTCTATCGGGTACCAGGAATACCCGGGAGCGGGCCACGGCGGCGCGAGCGGCGCGCGCACGGCGGCGACGACGAACTCGGGCGGGAGGTACGGGACGAGGCCGAAAAGGTCGTTCTCGTCGGCCCCGTAGCCGTGCAGCAGCACCAGCAGCGGCCGCCCGTCGCGCTCGTGCGCCGGCGCCGACCACAACACCGTGTCGGGGTCGAGGTGCGGGGTCCCGGCCTGCGCGTCGCTCATGCCCCCATCGTGCCAGCACCCACCGACGCGGGCGAGGGACGGGGGAGGGCGGGGACGGATGCCGGGTCCCGGCGGCGCGGGAGGGGGACGGATGCCGCGACCCGGCGGAGCGGCCTCATCCGGTGTTCGCGAGAGGCCGTGCGGTATACAGGAGGCATGCCGGTCCGCACGCCAGACCCCGACCCCGACGAGAGCGACGACACGGGCGCGCCCCGCGATCCGCTCGAAGGCATCGGCGCGTCGTTCGGGGGGCCGGGAAGATCGCTCGGCGACGGCGGGTTCGGATCGCCGAACGCCGGCAGCACCAGCAATCCCGGCTGGCTCAGCGACGTCGAGCTCGCCGAGGCGCGCCGGCGTCTGCCGATCCTCTACGTCGAAGCGCTCCCGGTGCGCACCGACGGGATGGGCGCCGTGACCCAGGTGGGCATCCTGCTGCGGGCGACGCCCCTGGGCGAGATCACCCGCACGCTCGTGTCGGGCCGCGTCCGGTACGGCGAGACGGTCCGCGACGCCCTCTTCCGCCACCTCGAGAACGACCTCGGGCCGATGGCCTTCCCGCTCCTCCCTCCGCAGCCGGTGCCGTTCACCGTGGCCGAGTACTTCCCGATCCCGGGCCTGAGCGCGTTCCACGACGACCGGCAGCACGCCGTGTCGCTGGCGTTCGTCGTGCCGGTGACGGGAACGTGCGAACCGCGACAGGATGCGCTCGAGGTGACGTGGATGTCGCCGGAGGAAGCGGCATCCGACACCCTCGCGGCCGAGATGGAAGGCGGACGCGGCACGCTGGTCCGCCTTGCGCTCGCCAGCGTCGGCGCCCTCCGCTGATCCGCGTCGTGCCCGAGTCCCCGCTGCTGGTCGAGCTGGCGATCGCGCTGCCGGCGGCCCTCGCCTTCGCCTATCTCATCGCGCTCCTCATGCGACGGCTCTTCGGCCGGCGCCTCCGGCTCGCCCTCGCGACGCTCACGATCGTGTCGCTCCTGGGCCTGAGTGCGGGACTCCTCATCGCCGGGTGGTTCTTCTACGGACTGCGGCTGTGGATGCCGACCACGGTGCTCCTCGCCTTCGGCGCGAGCCTCCTGCTCTCCCTGCTCGTGTCGGGCATCTCGTCGGTGCTCCACGGTGATGAGCCCGAGGTCGACATCCCCGCGCTCCTCGCCGCGGGCGAGAGCGACCGCGTCGAGTTCAAGGAGACGGCGCGCTGGAACGTGCGGGAGGACCGCAAGGACCCGCGCATGGAGCTCGCGATCGCGAAGACCCTCGCGGCGTTCCTCAACTCCAGCGGCGGAACCCTCGTCATCGGCGCGAACGATGCGGGCGAGGCGGTGGGTCTGGACCGCGACTTCGCGACTCTCCGCACGCCCGACGCCGACCGGTTCGAGCTGTGGCTGCGCGATCTGCTGACCAACCTCCTGGGCCGCAACGCCGCCGGTCTGCCGCGCATCGCGTTCGGGCCCGGTCCGAACGGGGTCGTGGTGTGCGCCGTGACGTGCTCGCCGTCGCCGAAGCCCGTCTTCGTCACGCAGGCGAAGGACGGCAGCTCGACGGATCTGTGGGTGCGCGTCGGCAACTCGACCCGGTCCCTGGGGGTCGACGAGGCCGTCGAGTACGTCTCGCGGCACTGGCGCCCGAGCCTTTCGACCGTGCTGCTCGGACGCCCCGCCGCCCGCTGATCGCCGGGGCGCGGCATCCGTCCCCCGGCGTCTTCCGCCTGCGTCCCCAGGGGGGTTCTTCCTGCGTCGCGACGGACGTACCGCCTGCGTTCCCAGGGCGTTCCGCGTGCTCAGTTCCGCCAGGTAGGATTCCCCCGACCCGAGGCGCGACACCGCGCCGAAACCCCCATCGATGTCGCGGCAGTCTGCGCGACGACCTCGCCACAGAGTGACCGCCGAACCCGATCGGCGATCGCTCGACGAGGCCTGTCCGCTGCGCTGCCCGGAGTCCCGAACTCACGAAGCGAAGAAGCGGAGAGTCTCATGTCCGATCAGCAGGTCCCTGCCCGGAACGCCGGCCTGGAGAACGCGTCGCCGTTCGACGAACTCATGATCGGCGGCGAGTCGCCCGCCGCCGGGCTCTCGTTCACGACGGTGTTCCGCGGCTACGACAAGGACGAGGTCGACGCCGCCATGGCCCGCCTCACGGCGCGACTGCGCGCCGAGAGCGATGAGATCGCACTGCTCGAGCAGCGCTACCGCGATGTCAGCGACACCGCGAGCGCTCAGAGCATGGAGGCCGTCGAACGCATCGAATCGGAGTACGAGGCGAAGCTGCAGGCCGCCGAGGCGCGGGACCGCGAAACGATCGATCGCCTCAAGGCGGCGCTCAACACCGCCAATGCGCGCCTGGGCAAGGTGCAGGACCGCGTGCAGGCGGAGGTGGCCGCCGCCGAGGCGCACAGCCGTGAGGAGATCGAGCGTCTTCAGACCGAGCTGACCGCGCAGAGCGCGCGTGCCGCGACGGCCGAGTCGCAGGTGCAGGCCCTGAGCGACGAGCTCATGGGCAGCGGCGGCGGGGCCGGCGGGGACTCGAGCCGCCCGCAGTTCGAGGAGATCCTGCGGGTCGCCGAAGACCAGGCCAGCCTCATCATCCGCAACGCCAGCATCCAGGGCGACCGACTGCTGGAGGCGGCGCGCGAAGAGATCGCCGCTCGCCGCAAGGACGTGCAGGCAGAGGCCGAGGCCATCCTCAGCCAGGCGCAGCACGACGCGCAGCAGGCGCGACTGCGCATCGACACCGAGCTGACGGCGCACGAGGCGCGCCTCGAGCGCGAGGCAGCCCACGCCGCCGAGAAGGTGTCGCAGGCGGAGCAGGAGGCGGCCGCGATCCGCAGCGAGGCCGAGAAGGGCGCCGCGTCGCTGCGCTCGATGGTCGCGCGCGAGACGACGCTCTCGCGCCAGGAGGCCGAGGAGGCGGTGCGGGAGCTGCGCATGCGCGCGCTCGAGTTCGAGGAGTCGCTGACCCGCCGCCAGGACGACGCGCAGCAGGAGTTCCTCGTGCTGCACAACCAGGCCGTCGCACACGCCGAGCGGATCACGCAGGACGCCAACGACCAGGTCGCCGCCTCGCTCGAGCACGCTCAGCGCGTCGCGGCGAAGGCCGACGACTTCGACCGTCTCATGCGCGCGCAGGCCGCGCAGATCGAGGCCGACGCCCACATCCGCGCCCGCGAGACGCTGGACCGGGCCCGCGACAAGGCGCAGAAGATCATCGCGACCGTGACGAGCCACTCGCAGGGCGTGCTGCGCGACGCCGAAGACCGCACGCGCCAGCTGCGGTGGCAGCAGCACCAGCTCACGAGCTTCATGGCCGAGGTGCGCGAGCTCATCCGTCCCGAGACGTTCGACGCGGCTGCGGCTTCCGCTGAGGCTTCGGCTGAGGCTTCGGCTGAGGCTTCGGCCGCGGACCAGGGTGCGCTCGGGCTCGACGAGGAGTCGATGACGGATGCCGCGGCCCCCGAGTCCGAGAACCTCGACGCCCAGGAGCACGATGCGGATGAGGTCGTGGTCGAGGCGGGCGACGCCGATGGTCGCGCCGGTGCCGAGCACGGCGAGACCGGGGCGGGCCGGGCCGAGGCCGGCGAGACCGACGCCGACGCCGGTGCCGAGCACGGCGAGACCGAGGTCCAGACCGAGGCCGGCCAGCACCGAGGCTGACCAGCACCGAGGCTGACCCGCCACCCTCACGAGAAGGGCCGAACCCCGCCCCCCGGCTGCGGTTCGGCCCCTCTTCGTCTTGCGGTGGTTACGCCGAGGTCTCCCGCGCGATCGCGGCGATGAAGGCGTCGATGTCTTCTTCGGTGGTGTCGAAGCTGCACATCCAGCGGACCTCGTTCTTCGAGGCATCCCAGTCGTAGAAACGGAAGCTCTCGCGCAGGCGGTCGGCCACGCCCGGAGGCAGCGTCGCGAAGACGCCGTTGACCTGGGTCTGCTGCGTGAAGCCGACGCCGCGGATCGACCCGTCTGCGAGCCCGGCCTCGACGCCCGCGCGCAGGCGCGCGGCCATCGCGTTGGAGTGCTGGGCGTTGCGCAGCCACAGATCGCCCTCGAAGAGTGCGACCAGCTGCGCCGAGACGAACCGCATCTTGGACGACAGCTGCATGTTGAGCTTGCGGAGGTATTTCAGGCCGGTCGAGGCATCCGGATTCAGCACCACGACCGCCTCGCCGACCATCGCGCCGTTCTTCGTGCCGCCGAGGCTCAGGACGTCGACGCCGGCATCGCGGGTGAACGCCCGCAGCGGCACGTCGAGGGCGGCCGCCGCGTTGGCGATGCGCGAACCGTCGAGGTGGAGCCACATGCCGAGGGGGTGGATGTGATCGGCGATCGCCCGGATCGCGTCGGGCGTGTAGAGCGTGCCGAGCTCGGTGGACTGCGTGATCGAGACGACGAGGGGCTGCGCACGGTGCTCGTCGCCCCAGCCCCACGCCTCGCGGTCGATGAGGGCCGGTGTGAGCTTGCCGTCGTCGGTGGGGACGCCGAGGATCTTGATGCCCGCGACCCGCTCCGGCGCGCCGCCCTCGTCGGTGTTGATGTGCGCGGTCGAGGCGGCCACGACGGCGCCCCAGCGGGGGAGCATGGACTGCAGGCCGGTCACGTTGGCCCCCGTGCCGTTGAACACGGGGAAGGCCTCGACCCCCGCTCCGAAGTGCTCGGCCATGACTTCCTGCAGGCGGGCGGTGTAGACGTCTTCGCCGTAGGCGACCTGGTGCCCCTCGTTGGCCGCGGCGATGGCGGCGAGGATGTCGGGGTGGATCCCGGAGTAGTTGTCCGAGGCGAAGCCCCGCACCGTGCGGTCATGGATCGTGGTCACGATCTACCAATCTAGTTCGGATCCCCGCGCCCGGCGGGTCGAGCCGGGGCCTTCATGTCGCCGTCGGCGGCCTCCCCGGGCCTAACTCAGGGGCGAGCGGCGCCTTCCGCCGGGCCGAACTCAGGACTGTCGGCGCCTTCCCCCGGGCCGAACTCAGAACGGTCGGCGCCCTTCCCCCGGGCCGAACTCAGGACGAGCGGCGGCCGAGGGCCATCCGAGGCGCGGATTTCCGTGGGTCGCGGCGGCGACCGCCGCCGCTCGTCCTGAGTTAGGGCACAGCGTCAGGCGGCAACCGCCCCGGTGAGCTCCGCCAGGCCCGACGTGCCGAACTCAGGACTATCGGCGCCTTCCCCCGGGCCGAACTCAGGACGAGCGGCGGTCGAAGGTCACCCGAGGCGCGGATTTCCGCGGGTGGCGGCGGCGACCGCCGCCGCTCGTCCTGAGTTACGGCACAGCGTCGAGTGGCAACCGCCCGGGTGAGCTCCGCCATGCCTGACCCTGCGTGCTGATCGAGGCGAGCCGGTTTCGCGACCACGTCGGAGCCCCTCCCCGGGCCTAGCTCAGGATGAGCGGCGGCCGAAGACCATCCGAGCCCCGGATTTCCGCGGGTCGCGGCGGCGACCGCCGCCGCTCGTCCTGAGTTAGGGCACGGTGCCGAGCCGCACGGCCGGCGCACCGGGGCCCGCGCGCCGCCTCGGTGCCGAGCCGCACGGCCGGTGCACCGGGGCCAGGGCGCCGCCACGGTGCAGAGCCGCACGGCCGGCGCACCGGAGTCAGGGCGAGTGCCGCCGAGCCCGAGCCCCGCCGCCGCTCGTCCTGAGTCAGGGCGCGGTCAGGGTGACGACGGTGTCGTTGACCTCGGCCGCGTCGGCGTCCCACAGGCCCGTGAACGCCTCGGCGAGGGTCTGCTCGAACCCCTCGAGGGCTTTGACGCGGAAGACGACGGATGCCGCGGCCAGCGGCCGCTCGGCATCCCGGGCGGCCTTCGCGAAGCCCTGTGCGACGGCCCGGGCCCACGCCTCGCTCGCCGCCTTGACCGCCGCGTAGTTCGCGCCGCCGGCGAGAGGCCGGGCGACCGCCGTGGACGAGACGATCGCCGTCCGCCCGGCGACGGACACGCGGAGGTCATCGTCGAAGGCCCGGCTGACGTGCCGGAGGGCCGTGAGCGCGTGCTCGAGGAAGCGGAAGTCGTCATCGGTCTGGCCGGCGAGGCCTCCGCCGCCGCGCCAGCCCCCGACCAGATGCAGGATGCCGTCGACCGGTCCCGACGTGGCGTGCAGGTCGTCCGCGAGGGCGCGCACCGACGCCTCGTCGGTGAGGTCGCACACCATCGTGACGACATCCAGCTCGCCGGCCAGTGCGGCGAGCTTGCCGGGATCGCGCCCCCCGACCACGACGCGCGCCCCGCGGTCGAGCGCGGTGCGGGCGACCACGGCGCCGACAGCGCTCGTGCCGCCCGCGAGCAGAATGGTCCGGCCGGTCAGCGACGTCGTCATGCGCCCATCCTCCCACCGGCATTCCGGATGTCGGAGCCCGCCGTTACCCTCGCTTCATGGCCTCCGACAACGGTGACGTGGCCGCCTCGCCCACGACCGTGCTCGCCCCTCCGGGCGGCATGCGCATCTTCGTGCAGGTCCTGATCAACACGGCCGCCGCCAACATCACCACGAGCTTCCTCTGGTTCGCCCTCACCTTCTGGGCCTACCTCGAGACGAAATCGGTCCTCGCCACGGGCGTGATCGGCGGCGTCTACATGCTGCTCATCGCCCTCTTCGGGATGCTCTTCGGCACCGTCGTCGACCGCCACCGCAAGCACCGGGTCATGGTGCTCTCCGGCTTCGTCACGCTCGCGGCCTTCCTCATCGCGGGCGCCATGTGGCTCGCGCTCGGCGAATCCACGCTCATCGACCTCGGCCAGCCCTGGTTCTGGATCTTCTCGGCGATCATCCTCGCTGGCGCCGTCGTCGAGAACCTCCGCAGCATCGCCCTCTCGACCACCGTGACGCTGCTCGTGCCCGTCGAACGGCACGCGAACGCGAACGGTCTCGTCGGCACCGTGCAGGGCATGGCCTTCATGGTCACGAGCATCTTCAGCGGCCTCGCCATCGGCCTCCTCGGAATGGGCTGGACACTCGCGATCGCGCTGGTCCTGACGGCGGCGGCGCTCGTCCACCTTCTCTTCATCCGCATCCCCGAGGCGCAGCCGGCGGCGTCGGGGGAACGGATGCCTCTCATCGACCTCCGCGGGAGCATCCGCGCTGTCGGAGCGGTCTCGGGGCTGTTCGCCCTCATCATCTTCTCGACGCTCAACAACCTCATCGGCGGCGTCTACATGGCGCTCATGGACCCGTACGGGCTCACGCTGTTCCCCGTCGAGTGGTGGGGCGTCGTGCTCGGCGTCACGGCGACGGGATTCATCATCGGCGGCGGTCTGGTCGCGAAGTTCGGCCTCGGCAAGAACCCCATCCGCACGATGCTGTTCTTCGTCATCGTCATGGGCCTGCTGGGAAGTCTCTTCACGATCCGGGAGTGGTGGTGGCTCTACGCGCTCGGCATCTGGCTGTACATGTGCCTCATCCCGGTCGTCGAGGCGTCGGAGCAGACCGTCATCCAGCGCGTCGTGCCGTACGCCACGCAGGGGCGCGTCTTCGGCTTCGCGCAGGCGTTCGAGGCGGCGGCAGCGCCCATCACCGCGTTCCTCATCGCACCCCTCGCGCAGTTCTGGATCATCCCGTACATGAACTCCGAAGAGGGCCAGCAGACGTGGGGATGGCTTCTCGGCGAAGGCGAGGCGCGGGGGATCGCGCTCGTGTTCCTCATCTCGGGCCTCGTCATGGTCGTCATCGCGGCGCTCGCGTTCACGACGCGCTCCTACCGCATCCTGTCGCGGGAGTACGAGACGGGCGAGACCGGCGACGCCGCGCACCAGACCGAAGTCGCCGGGGCGATGCCGTCACCGGCGCAGGCGCGCGGGGGAGAGGCATCCGCCGAGATCGCGTCGCCGGGGCAGGCGAACCGAGACAGCGGATCCGCCGAGATCGCGACGCCGGTGCAGGAGCGCGGGGGAGAGGCATCCGTCGACCTCACGTCGTCGGGAGCGAAGCGCGCCGCCCCCGACGAGCGTGCGTGAGGTCAGTCGGTGCCGCGGATGCCGGAGGTCGACTCGATGACGGGACGCATCTTCTTCTCGAGCGCCTCGTAGAACATCGACAGCGGAAACTCGTCGTCGAGGACGGCGTCGGTGTAGCCCTTCGGCGCGCCGGCGAGCACCTCGTCCGAGAGCCCTCGCGCCCAGACCGACGCGGGGTTCGGCGTCAGGGTGCCGCGCACGAGGTCGTACGCCGCGAGCCAGTGCGCGGTCTTCGGGCGGTCGATCGAGCGCCAGTACAGCTCGTCGATCGCATCGCCGAGCGCCATCACCGCAGCTGGGACGTCGTCCCAGTCGAAGGCGAGCGACGTGTCGGTCCAGTGCAGCACGTTGCGCTGGTGCAGCCACGCGAACAGCAGCTGACCGCCGAGACCGTCGTAGTTGCGCACGCGCGAGCCCGTGATCGCGAAGCGGAAGATCCGGTCGAAGATCACCGCGTACTGCACGAGCTTCGCGTGCTCGAGCATCGAGCCCTCGGCGTCGGTGAGCGCCTCGCCCGACTCGAGCCGCGCGCGCAGGCGCTGCTCGATCGCGACGCACTCGCGGAAGGCCGTGAGATCGCACCGCAGCTCCTCCAGCGAGTAGAGGAAGTACGGCATCCGCTGCTTGATCATGAACGGATCGAACGGCAGGTCGCCGCGCATGTGTGTGCGGTCGTGGATGATGTCCCACATGACGAACGTGCGCTCGGTGAGCGCCTGGTCGTCGAGCATCGCGGCCGCCTCGGCGGGCAGCTCGAGCTTCGTGATCTCGGATGCCGCGCGCACGACGCGGCGGTAACGGGCTGCCTCGCGGTCCTGGAAGATCGCGCCCCACGTGAAGGCGGGGATCTCGCGCATCGCGACCGTCTCGGGGAAGAGCACGGCCGAGTTCGTGTCGTACCCCGGCGTGAAGTCGACGAGCCGCAGCGAGACGAAGAGCTTGTTGCCGTAGTCGCCGGCCTCGAGCTGTGCGATGAACTCCGGCCAGATGACCTCGACGATCAGCGCTTCGATGAAGCGGTTGGACGAGCCGTTCTGCGTGTACATGGGGAACACGACGAGGTGACGGATGCCGTCGATCCGGTGCTGCTGCGGCTGGAAGGCCGCGAGCGAGTCGAGGAAGTCGGGCACGCCGAAGCCGCCGTCGGCCCAGCGCTCGAAGTCGTCGCGCGACGCGGCGAGGTAGTCGGCGTCGTGCGGGAAACGCGGAGCGAGCTCGCGGATGGCCGTCACGATGACCTCGACGCACACGCGCGCCTCGGCGTGATCGGCAGGGTCGGGCACGGAGCCGTCCTGCGCCTGCATCGTCTGCAGCGTCGTCGCCGCGTCCTTGAGGCGGTGCCATGCGGCGCTCGCCTCGACGCCCGCCGCGCCGGCGGTCTGCCGGAGGGCGTCCTCCACGACCTCGGGCTCGCCGACGATCGCCTGCACCGCACCTTCGTGCATGTGGCTGATGGACATGGAAACCTCCGATCGAAGATCAGGAAACGGATGACTCGCCGATTCTACGGAATCCTTCCGGCAAAGGCGATCTAGCGCAGGAATACTTCCGGCAAAGGAGTTCGGCGCTGATAGCCTCGCCCTCGTGAGCACGGAAGACCCGTTGGACGCGATGCCGCCCGCCCGCGTCGACGATCCGGTCGACGCCGGCATCATCCGCGAGGTCTCGCGCGACGGCCGGGCGACCCTCGGCGACATCTCCCGGAACGTCGGGCTCTCGGTCTCGGCCGTGCAGGCACGGCTGCGGCGACTCGAGGCGAGGGGAGTCATCGTCGGCTACCGCGCGGTGCTCGACGCCGAGGCCGTCGGTCGGCCGCTCGCCGCGTTCATCGAGATCACGCCGCTCGACCCCGCGCAGCCGGACAACGCGCCGGAGCTTCTCGAGCACCTGACGGCGATCGAGGCGTGCCACTCCATCGCGGGCGACGCGAGCTACATGCTGTTCGTGCGGGTGGCGACGCCGCGCGACCTCGAGGCGCTGATCCGCGACATCCGTCTCGCCGCCGCCGTGCGCACGCGCACGACCGTCGTCCTGCAGACGTTCTACGAGAACAGGCCGATCGTCCCCGCGCAAGAGGACGACGCCTCGCCCCGCGATCGATAGCCTCACCCCATGCCCGAACCGTCGACGCCCCTGCCACCGCGACCGACGGGAGCCGGAGTGTTCATCGTGCGCAATCCGCAATCCGGTCGTGATGTCATCCGGCGCGATCCGTCCGACATCATCGCCGAGCGTCTTCCCGACGCACGCGTGCACGAGCTTCGCGACGACGAGACGCTGGCCGACGTCGTCTCCGACGCCGTCGCCGGTGACGACCCGCCCGCCGTCCTGGGCGTGCTCGGCGGCGATGGCTCCGTGTCGCGCATGGCGCATCAGGCGCGTCGCCACGGCCTACCGCTGCTCGTGCTCCCCGGTGGGACCTTCAACCACTTCGCCCGATCGATCGGCGTCGACACGGTCGATGCGGCCATCGATGCGCTCGTCGCCGGTGAAGGCATGCCGGTCACCGCCGCCGAGGTCTCTACCGGCGCGGGGGAGCCCGTCACGGTGCTCAACGCCGTCTCGGTCGGCACCTACCCGCAGGTCATCGCCGAGCGCGAAGACCGCATGGACCGCATGGGCAAGTGGCTCGGCGGCGTCGCGGCCACGTGGCGCGCGCTGCGGGATGCCGTGCCCGTCGTCATCGCGCAGGAGGGACGTCGCGCCAAGGTGTGGTCGGTCTTCGTGAGCGTCGGCCGCAACGCGCCGGACCGCGTCGCCATGATGCAGCGGCAGACGGTCCACGACCCCCTCCTCGACGTGCGCATCCATCATGCGCGCGGATCGAGGCTGCGTGCAGTGGCCTCGCTCGCCTTCGGTCGCCGGACGATCGCGATCCTCCGGGCCGTCGGGCTCATGCCGCCGGATTCGGATGTCGAGCGCCTCGTCGTGCGGGAGTTCACCGTCGCCGTGCGCACGCCGGACGGTGCGCCGTCGGTGTACGTGCACGACGGCGAGCTCGAAGAACAGGCGCCCGCCGGCTACCGATTGCACTGCGTCGTCGTGCCGGACGCCGTGCGGGTCTACGCGCCGACGAGCGCGCAGACGTGAGGGATCGCGGCATCCGCATATCTTCCTATTGACAATGGGAAGATATCTGCCCATACTTTCGATCATGAGACGACGCGCGGGCACCCTGCTTCCCCTCGAGGTGGAGATCCTCGACGCGGCGCTGCGCCTGCGGCGCACGGGCGACGACCACTTCCACGGGTTCGCGCTCGCGAAGACGCTCGCGGGCGACGGGTCGACCCTCACGGCGCACGGCACCCTCTACAAGGCGCTCGGCAGGCTCGAGAAAGCGGGCCTGCTCGAGAGCGAGTGGGAGGATGCCGCGGCCGCCGAGGCCGAGGGCCGCCCGCGTCGGCGTCTCTACGGCGTGACGGGCGCGGGTCAGCTCGCGCTCGCCGTGCACCGGGCCGAGACGAGCCAGGTCGCCCCCGTCGGGCGCGCTGCCTGGGAGGCGCTGTGAGCGCCACGATCGTCCCGAGCCGCAATACCGAAGGCGACCGCGCGGCACAGGCCGCGGCATCCGTCGCCCGGAAATGGGTCTGCTGGTACGCCGGATTCGTGGGCACGGAGGCGGCCGAGCGCCGACGCGCCGAGATCGACTCCGACCTCTGGGAGCAGCAGGCCGATGCGCGACAGGCCGGACGGCGATCCCTCGCCGTCGCGGGCTCGATCGCGTGGCGGGTCGTGGGCGGCATGCCCGACGACCTGCTGTGGGTACGAACACAACGCCTGGCTATGCGGGGTCAGCGGGCCGATCGAAAGGCATCCGCCATGAACACTCTCGGACACTCCGTCGCCCGCTGGTGGTGGGTCGTCGGCGCAGCGATGCTCGCCGCGCTCTTCCTCTGGATCGGGATCGACAACCTCGTCGGCGAGTACGCGCCTCTTCCCGCGGCCGCGGCTCAGTGCTTCATCTACCTCACCGTCCTGGTCGTCGGGATCGTGCTGCGCGTCAGGGCGCCCCGACTGTCGGCCGTGCTCATCGCGGCGGCATCGCTTCCCGTGGTGATGGCCTGGTGGGCGCCGCTCATCGTGGCCCTCGGGCTCGTGACCTTCGTCGGCGCGATCATCGAGGTGGTGCGCCGGAGCGCCGCGGGGGCCCTTCCGCGCATCGGAGCCGCGGCCGGCACGCTTCTCGTGGGCGCCGCGGCGATCCTTCCGGTTCTCGGCCTCGAGCCCGACCCCGCCACCTCTGTGCCGCTCGCCGTCGCGGGCGCCGTCGTCGCAGCGGCCGCCGGGATCACTCTCCTCGTCCTGACGCGGTCGCACGCGCCGCAGCCGGCTGCGGCGGTGGAGAGCCCCGCCCCGAGCCTCGTCGCCTGACTCCGACGCTCGTCCGCTGACCTCGCGAGGGCACTGCCCTCGCGCCCCGACCCGGCACGGCCGCGGCTCCGCCGCGACCCCGCACGTGCCGGCCGCGGTCCGGGATGCCCCTCGGCACGGCATCCCGGACCGCGTACCCCTGCGCAGGGTCGACGTACCCCTGCCGCAGGTCGACGTACTCCTCCCGGAGGACCGGGATACATCGGGCGACGGATGCCGCGGCATCCGTCCTCCCGTAGCGTGAGGGGCGATGTTCCGCCCGCTCCTGCCCTACCAGATCGTGGTCGACGTCGTCGTGGCGGGGCTGTTCGCCGCGGTCGCCGCGCCGCTCGAGCTCGCGCTCGGCCGCGCGACCGACAGCAACGCCCTCGGCACGGCGCTCGTGACCGTGATCTTCGCAGCCGCTCTCGCCGTTCGACGGCTCTCGCCCGCGCTGTCGCTGGGGCTCGCGTGGCTCGGGGCCTTCGTGCAGATGAGCTTCGGGCGCACCCCGGGTTTCAGCGACCTCGCGATCTTCGCGGTGCTCTACGTCACCGCCGCCTACGGGTCGCGCCTCGTCTTCTGGCTGGGCTTCTCGTCGGCCATCGTCGGGGCCGGCGTCATCACGCTCTACCTCTTCGCCGGCCCCGTCACGATGGCGCCGCTCCAATGGTCGACGATCACGACGGCCGCCGCCGTGCTCATCGCGGCGACCTTCGCCCTGCTTCTCGCCTGGACCGTCGGGGCGCTCGTGCGCACCGCGCTGCGCGCCCGCGAGAACCGCGACGCGCAGCGCCGTGCCGAGGCGGAGACGGTCGCGGAGCAGGAACGCGTGCGCATCGCGCGCGACATGCACGACGTCGTCGCCCATTCGCTCGCGGTCGTGATCGCCCAGGCCGACGGGGCGCGGTATGCCGCGGCATCCGATCCCGCTGTCGCACCGGCGGCGCTCGGCACGATCTCGTCGACCGCTCGATCAGCGCTCGCGGACGTGCGGCTGCTGCTGTCGCAGCTGCGGCACAGCGAGGGCGACGGGCCGCAGCCGACGCTCGCCGACCTCGAGGAGCTCTACGCGCAGGTGCGCTCGGCAGGGGTTGATCTGCGTGTCGACGTCGATCCGGCGCCTCCCGGCGACGCACCCGCCGCGGTGCAGCTCGCCGTCTACCGCATCCTGCAGGAGGCGCTCACCAACGCGCTCCGCCACGGCGACGGCGGGGTCGTCGGGGTGCGGATCGCCTGGCTGGGCGACCACGTCGAGCTCTCGGTGCGCAACGGCACGAGGACGGATGCCGCGCCCGGCGCGGGGCACGGCCTCATCGGCATGCGCGAGCGCGCCCAGCTCGCCGGCGGATCGCTCTGGGCCGAGTCGTCGGAAGGCGCCTTCGTCGTGCGCGCCGAGGTGCCGATCGGGACGCCGGCGTGATCCGCGTCGCACTGGTCGACGATCAGGCGCTGTTCCGCGCGGGGATCCGGATGCTGGTCGACTCGCAGGCCGACCTCGAGGTCGTGGGCGAGGCATCCGACGGCCGCGAAGCCCTCGGCGTCGTGCGGGCCGCCCGACCCGACGTCGTGCTCATGGACATCCGCATGCCCGTGCTCGACGGCCTCGCCGCGACGGCGGAGCTGCTGCGCGACGACGATCCGCCGCGGATCGTCATGCTCACGACGTTCGATCTCGACGAGGCCGCGGCGCGCGCGATCCGCCAGGGTGCCAGCGGCTTCCTCCTGAAGGACGCCGAGCCCGAGTTCCTGCTCGCCGCGATCCGCACGGTGCACGCGGGGTCGGCCGTGATCGCGGCATCCGCGACCCGCGACCTTTTCGCCCATTTCACGGATGCCGCGCCGAAGCCCGTGCCGCCCGTCTACCTCGAGCTGACCGAACGCGAGCGCGAGATCTTCGCCCTGGCCGCGCGGGGCCTGTCCAACGCCGAGATCGCGGCGCGCGAGTTCCTCTCGGAGGCGACCGTCAAGACGCACATCAGCCGGATCCTCACCAAGCTCGGGCTGCGCGACCGCGTGCAGTTGGTGGTCTTCGCCTTCGAGCACGGGCTGGTCTGAGCGGTCGTTTCGTGGGCCGGCGTTGGCCGGTCGGTGGGTTTGCCGGCGTTGGCCGGTCGGCGGCGTTGCCGGGCGCTGGCCGGCCGGTGGCGCTGCCGGCGCTCGCCTCGCGCTCCCGGCGCTCGCCTCGCGCTGTGCCTCTCGCGTCGCACCCGGGATCATCCTCCAGATGTACGCGGATGCCTCTCGCGGCCGACGCGGCGGCCGGTGCCCGATTCCTAGCGTCGAAGCATGCACATCTCATCCACCGACCTCGGCCTCGCGGCCCGGGTGCAGCAGCTGACCAAGAGCTACGGATCGGGCGAGGGCGAGGTCACGGCGCTCGACGACGTGAGCGTCGGCATCCGACGCGGCGAGTTCACCGCGATCATGGGACCCTCCGGGTCGGGCAAGTCGACGCTCATGCACATCATGGCGGGCCTCGACGCGCCGACCCGCGGGCGCGCGTGGATCGGCGACACCGAGATCACCGGTCTCGGCGACCTCGAGCTCACGATCCTTCGCCGCCGCCGCGTCGGCTTCGTCTTCCAGTCCTTCAACCTCGTGCCGACGCTCGACGCGCTCGGCAACATCCTCCTGCCCTTCGACCTCGACGGTCGTCGTCCGTCGGCCCTCGAGCGCGCCCGCATCGACGGGCTCGTCGAGAGCCTGGGCCTCGGCTCGCGGCTGCGCCATCGCCCGCATCAGCTCTCCGGAGGGCAGCAGCAGCGCGTCGCGATCGCCCGCGCCCTCGCGACAGCCCCCGACCTCGTCTTCGCCGACGAGCCGACGGGCAACCTCGACTCGCGGACGGGCCGGGAGGTGCTCACGCTCCTGCAGACCGCGAGCCGCGAGCACGGCCAGTCGATCGCGATGGTCACGCACGACCCGATCGCGGCGAGCCACGCCGACCGCGTGCTCTTCCTGGGCGACGGCCGGATCACGGCCGACAAGCCCCGCCTCACCGCGGAGGAGATCTCGGCCTACATGCTCGCCGCCGAGCGCGGCACGGCGGTCACTGCAGCGGGGGGTGCGGCCGGCCAGGATGCCGCCGGCCGCGCGGCGACCGCGACCGCCGCGACCGCGAGCGCCGAGGTGCCGGCATGACCGCGGTGGCTGTGGATACGCGGATGCCGCGGGCCGAGGCATCCGCTCGCCTCGCGTGGCTCCGCGAGCGCGGTATGGGGGCGAGCATCCTCGTCGCCGCGCTGTCGAGCGCCTTCGGCGTCGTGCTGATCTCGGCCACGGGCTTCATCGGCGCGATGCTCAGCGCCGACCCGTACGTCGGCGACAGCGAGACGCTCGCATTCGTGCTGAGCTTCCTCACGACGCTGCTCGTCGGGGTCGCGGTGTACGTCGCGGCGATCGTCACGGCGAACACGTTCTCGACGGTGGTCGCGGGGCGCACCCGCCAAATCGCGCTCCTGCGGCTCATCGGCGCCTCGGCACGGTCGCAGCGCGGCGAGGTCGCCCGGCAGGGGCTCGTCGTGGGCGTGATCGGCGCCGTGCTCGGACTCGTCGCAGGCACGGCGCTCGCGGCGGCCGGCGTGCAGCTGATGACGGCCCTCCTCGGGTTGCGCGGGGTGTCGTACGCCATCGTGCACGGGGCGCTCCTGCTCCCCGCGGCGATCGTCGCGCTCACGACGTGGGCTGCCGCCTGGGCGGGCTCGCGCCGCGTGCTGACCGTGACGCCGTTGCAGGCGCTCGGCGGCTCGGTCGAGGCATCCCACCAGACGATCGCGCACCGCACCGCGCGCAACGTCGTCGCGATCGTGCTCTTCGCGATCGGCGGCGGACTCCTCGCGCTCGGTATCGTCGCGGGGCTCTACACGCCCCTCGGCGTCGTGATCGCGTTCGTCGGGGGGATCTTCTCCTTCACGGGGCTCGCTCTCGGCGCGACGCTGATCATGCCGCCCATCCTGCGGCTCGTCGGACGCGCGTTCGGCTCGTCGGCGACGGCGCGGCTCGCGGCGGAGAATGCGCTTCGCTATCCCGAGCGGTCGAGCCGCATGGCGATCGGCGTCGTCATGGGGGTCACGCTCGTGACGATGTTCGCCGTCGCCCTCGAGTCGGTGAAGGCCGTGCTCACGATGTCGGGTGGCGGAGTGCTGCCCACCGAGATGTCGACGCTCATCGACACGTTCGGCGCGATCATGATGAGCCTCGTCGCCGTGTCGGCGGTCATCGCGGGCGTCGGGCTCGTCAACCTCCTGACCCTCGGCGTCGTGCAGCGGCGCCGCGAGCTCGGCCTGCTGCGCGCAATGGGACTCTCGAACCGGCAGGTGCGCCGCGTCGTGCTGCTCGAGGCGGCGCACATCACGATCGCGGCGCTCGCCACGGGTCTCGTGCTCGGCATCGCCTATGGCTGGGCCGGCGCGCAGTCGCTCCTCGGATCGGTGCCGATCGACCCCGTGACCCCGCGGACCATGAACTTCGTGGCCCCGGCCGTTCCCTTCTGGCCGCTCGTCATCGTCGTCGCCGCGACGGCGCTGCTGACCCTCGTCGCCGCGGTCGTGCCGACGCGCCTGGCGACCCGCGTGGCGCCCGTCGAGGCCCTCGCGGAGTAGAGGGGGGACGGATGCCGGATGCCGCGGCCCGGCTTCGGCCGCGGCATCCGTCCGTCTTTCCTGCCGATGTCGTCGAGCCTCGTGCCGATGTGGCCGAGTTGCCACAAGATCGCGCAACTCGGCGTCGGTTTGCCACATTGAGTGGCAACTCGGCGTGTGGAGGGACGGGGGAGGAAGACGGGGATGGGGAGGGGGGAGAGGATGCCGCGGCCCGGCTTCGGCCGCGGCGTCCGTCCCTCTTTCCTGCCGATGTGATCGAGCCTCGTGCAGATGTCGCCGAGTTGCCACAAGATCGCGCAACTCGGCGTCGGTTTGCCACATCGAGTGGCAACTCGGCGCGAAGGGCCCAGCAGCGCCCGAGCTCAGGCGGCGAGAGGCTCGTCGGGCTCGGGGTCGTGCGCCCACGTCGGGGCGAGGGCGCGGATCCGCGCGGCGCGCCACTGCCACACAGTCCACAGCACGGGCCAGAGGGCGGGAGCGGTGGGTCCGCCGATCACGAGCCGGTCGCGCCACAGCGTGCGCGAGGGATCGCCCGGCGCCTGCGAAATCGCCATCTGGTGGTCCCACACGTCGAGGCTCGACATCGGCCCGGTGAGCGGGATGCCGCTGTCGCGGAAGATCCGCACCGTGCCGTGCTGATCCTCGGTGACGCGCTCGCTCATGTGGATGAGCTGCCGCCCCATGGGCACGAGCCCCATCGCGCTCAGCTGCACCGGAACGTCGTCGCCGGGCGACCACGACGTCGGCAGCCCGTTCGGCACGAGCGGATCGAGCTCCATCAGCGGACCGTAGAGCTCCGCGACGGCCCGCGGCGAGTGGACGGCCCGCCACGCGGCATCCGCATCGCAGTCGATCACAAGCTTGAGCAGCACCCTCATGCGCCCAGTCTCGCACCGCGCGCCCCGCAATTCTGGGGCTTGCGCACCCCGGCTTAGGCTGTCGGGGTGTCGTCGCCGCAGCATCCGTTCGCCCAGTCCGCGTACCAGGTGCGCTTCGAGTGGGGCGTCGACGGCCTCGCCCGTCTCGCGCCGTCCGACGTCGTCGTCGTCGTCGACGTGCTGCGCTTCTCGTCGACGGTCATCCAGGCGCTCGAGCGGGGCGAGACGATGGCGACGGATGCCGCGTCCCGCGCAATCTCGATCAACGGCGTCGCGGTAGCCGAGGCGGCTTCCGGCCTCGTGCTGCTCGGCGCGCTGCGCAACGCTTCGGCGGTCGCCGATGCCGTGCTCGCGGAGCAGGAGCGCCGCGGCGTCCGCACGAGTGTCGCCGTCATCGCCGCCGGCGAGCTCACCTCCCGTGAGCCCGGGGCGCCGCTGCGGTTCGCCGTGGAAGACCTCTTCGGCGCCGGCGCGATCATCGCCGCCCTCTCAGACCGAGGCATCGACCACTCCTCACCGGAGGCGGCCGCGGCCGCCGAGGCGTTCCGGCCGCTGCGCGGCGCGATGCGGCATCTTCTCACCGCGAGCGGATCGGGCCGCGAGCTCGCCGACCGGATCGACGAGGTGCACGCGGCGGCCGCGGTCGACGCCTCGAGGGTCGTCCCCGTGCTGCGCGACGGGACGTTCGCCGCCCTCTAGGCGGCCAGCCGGCGCGGCGGCTTCCTCGTGGCCGCCTCCCGCGGGACCTCAGCGCCTCGGGCCCATCCCGCCGCGCGCCGGCACAGCGGCCTCCTCGCGGAGCTTCGCACTGACGATCAGCGCGGCCGGCTCCCCGCGGCTCGCCACCTCCGCGAGCCGATCCCGCTGCCGCGTCGCCCCCCTTCAGCGCCGCCGACTAATCCCGCGGGGTCATCGCCGCGAGGCGTGTCGCCGGCGTGATCTCGCGGCGCGTCCATGTGAACAGGTGCCGCTGGTCGAACCGCGGCGCGCACTTCACGCACGACGTCGCGCGCGCCGGCCGTCGATGGCGGTAGGCGGTATGGCCCGCGGGGCAGACCCCGACCCACGGAGCGAGCTCGGTCGCCGTCTCGCCCTGGTGAGTCACGCCGCCGACGTAGCCGAGATCTCGGGCGACGGTCTTCCATCGGGGGCCGTGCGCGGCATCCGGACCCGCCAACGCGTGCGCGACCTCGTGAAGCAGCGTCTGATGGTTGGTGTCGTCGTCGTACCGCGCCGAGAGGTAGCGCGAGACGGTGATGCGCTTGCGCGAATAGTCGCAGAGCCCGGCGCGGCGCTTGGCGTTGTCGAATCCGAACGACCAGGTGTCGTCGAGGTGGGTGGCGATGAGCGCCTGCGCCCAGTGGCGCACACGTTGCAGGTCCGACATGCGAGGAAGACTAGAACAGACCTGCGACAGTCAACTGGCCACGCGGGCCCGGCGGCGATCCGCCGCATCGACCGCGAGGAGCGTCGACTGGAGCTGATCGTCGGACGCGCCCGCCTCCTGACGCAGGAACAGCGCGCGCTTGAAGTCGCGCCGCGCCGCATCGAAGTCGCCGGCCTCGTAGTGCGTCTTGCCGCGGTGCTGGTAGGCGAAGGCGGCGATGGCGCTCCACCCCTGCCCCTCCGCCTCGTGCGCGCACGTCGTGAGCTCCTGATCGGCGGCCGCGTAGGCTCCGCGGAACTGCAGCACCGAGGCGTGCAGGATGCGCGCGCGCAGCAGATCCTTGCGGGTGCCGGCCATGCGGGCGAGCCGCACCGACTGCTCCGAGAGCACGAGCGCATCGTCGAGGCGATCGAGCACCTTGAGCAGCCAGACCCGCTCGAGGAGGGCCGGAAGACTGCGCTGCTCGCCGATCTCGTCGAGGCGCTCCTTGCACTGGCGAGGGTCGATCTCCTCGCGAAGCGTATCGGGGTCGTATCCGTGGATGAAGCTCACCGTCGACTCCTCTCCGCGCTGTCCGGTTCGCTGTTCCAGTGTGCCCCGGGCCTCGGGCGGCGCTGTCCCGGCACGCCGGGGTGAGGCATCCGTCGTCGTGAAAACGACCACGCGCGGGGGCGGTTCGGGCACCCGGGTGCGCCAACTGGGCCGGGCGCCTCGGTCAGCGCTCGAAGACGGATGCCGCAGGCTTCGGCGACGGCGTCGCGTCGGCGTCGGTCGCGGGGCGGGCGGCGCGCACGAACTCGTCGAGCTCCGCGCCCTGGGCGACCTTCGCGGGGTGAGGACCTGCCGCCATGAGCCGCGGGAGCCACTCGGTCGGCAAGGGCGCAGGAGAGGCGGCGACGACGAGATTGCCGAAGCGGCGTCCCTTGAGCGTCTGCACCTCGGCGAGCACGACGACGTGCGGCAGCACCGCCCGCACCGTCGCGACCTGCCGTCGCGCGAAGGCGAGTCCCGCGCCGTCGGCGACGTTGATGAGGAGCACGCCTTCGGGGGCCAGCAGCCGCGCGGCGGCCGTGTAGAACTCGATCGTCGTGAGGTGGGCAGGGGTCTGCGCGCCCGAATACACGTCCGACACGAGGAGGTCGACGGCCCCGATGAGGGCGGCCGGCAGGCGCGAGAGCCCCTCCCGCGCGTCGCCGATGCGGATGCGGATCGCGGCGCCCTTCGGCAGCGGCAGGTGCTCCCGCACGAGCCCGGTGAGCGCCGGCTCGAGCTCGATGACCTGCTGCCGCGAGCCGGGCCTCGTCGCCTCGACGTAGCGCGGAATGGTCAGGGCCCCGGCGCCCAGGTGCACGGCGGTGAGGGGCTGCCGCGGCATCCGGAGCTGGTCGATGACGGCGCCCATCCGCGCGACGTACTCGAAGTGCAGGTGGGTGGGGTCGTCGAGGTCGACGTGGGACTGCGGCGTGCCGTCGACGATGAGCTCGTACCCGTTGGCGTACTCGGACGGGAGGATGCGGGCCAGCGTGCCGTCCGCGAGGCGCGCCTGCGGATGCTCGCTCGGTTCCTGCCGCGCCCTGGCCATGCCCCCACGCTATCGGCAGGGCCGCGGCGCGTTCACAACTCCGGAGATCCGGGCGCCTCGGGCCGGTGTTGAGGTCAACATCGGTCCCGGCCGCACAGTTTTTCCGGAGTTGTGAGCGCCGACCGGCGGCGACGACGACCCGGGAGGTCTGGGCGCCTCGGCCCGGCGCCGGGGCCGGCACCGGCCGCGCCTGTTCACAACTCCGGAGATCCGGGCGCCTCGGGCCGGTGTTGAGGTCAACACCGAGCCCGCCGCCGGGGGGCGACACCGGCCGCGCCTGTTCACAACTCCGGAGATCCGGGCGCCTCGGGCCGGTGTTGAGGTCAACACCGAGCCCGCCGCACCGTTTTTCCGGAGTTGTGAGCGCCGACCGCCCGACAACCCGCCGGACTACCGTGGTGGCATGCCCACGATCGACCTCAACGCCGACCTCGGCGAGACCGTCGACGGCGTCGCGACGGCCGACGACGAGGCGATGTTCGCCGTCATCTCGAGCGCCAGCGTCGCGTGCGGCGGCCACGCGGGAGACGAGGGCTCCATGCGCGAGGCCACGGGCCGGGCGGCGCGGTTCGGGGTCGCGGTCGGCGCGCATCCGTCGTATCCCGACCTCGCGGGTTTCGGCCGCCTCCGCATCGCGATCGACCCCGCCGATCTGCGGGCCGTCGTGGCCCGGCAGCTCTCGGCGCTCCTCGACGCCGGCGCCGACCTCCGCTACGTCAAGCCGCACGGCGCGCTCTACCACGCCGTCACCGTCGACGGCGCCGAGGCGCACGCCGTCGTCGCGGCCATCGCCGACGCGTCGTCGCGGCTCGGACGGGCCCTCCCCGTGCTCGGACTCGACGGCGAGATCGCGGCCGCCGCGGCGACGGCCGGGCTGCCGTTCGTGCGCGAGGCCTTCCTCGACCGGGGCTACCGGCCCGACGGATCGCTCGTCTCCCGCGGCGAGCCGGGCGCCCTCCTCGACGACCCCGCGCAGGTGGCGGCCCGCGCCGTGCGCCTCGCCCGCGAGGGCCTCGTCGAGGCCGTCGACGGGTCGCTCGTCGTGGCCGAAGCCGCATCGCTGTGCCTCCACGGCGACTCGCCTGCTGCAGTGGCGATGGCCCGCGCCGTGCGCGCGGCGCTCGACGCCGAAGCCATCGAGGTGCGCGCGCCGTGGTGAGCGACTCCGCGCCGACGCCCGCCGCGCGGCTCCTGCCGATGGGCGACCGGGCGCTCCTGGCCGAAGTCGGCTCGCTCGACGCGGTGCTCGCGCTCCACGCCGCGCTCGAGGCATCCCGTCCTCCCGGAGTCGTCGATCTCGTTCCGGCCGCCCGCACCGTCCTCGTCCGCGTCGACCCGCGCGTGCTCCCGCTCGCCGCCGCCCGAGCGTGGGTGGACCGCACGACGGCGTCGACGGATGCCGCGGCCCCCGCCGCCCGCGACGCCGACCGTGTCGAACTCGACGCCGAATACGCCGGACCCGACCTCGCCGAGACCGCGACCCTCCTCGGCCTCTCGCCCGACGCACTCGTCGCACAGCACTCCGCGGCGGAGTGGACCGTCGCCTTCACCGGCTTCGCCCCGGGCTTCGGGTATCTCGTGAGCCCCGACTGGCCGCACGACGTCCCGCGCCTGCCGAGCCCCCGCACCCGCGTGCCGGCCGGCGCGATCGGCCTCGCCGGCGCCTTCTCGGGCGCCTATCCGCGCGACACCCCGGGAGGCTGGCGGCTCATCGGGACGACTCCCGCGCTCCTCTTCGATCCGGATGCCGCGTCCCCCGCGCTTCTCGCCCCCGGAACCCGCGTGCGCTTCCGCCCGGTCCGCGCCGATGTCGTCGCCGCCCCGGGGTCGGCCGCCGTGCCCGTGCCCGGCCCAGCCGCCGCGCCCGCACCCGCACCCCCGGGCGCCGCGGGCCCCGCCCCCACACCCACACCCGCCCTCACACCCGCACCGCTGCGCGCCGCGGAACCCCCACCCGCCCCCACGCCCACCCCGGCTCCGCCCCGACCGTCGACCCAACCCGCGGCAGCCAAGGCCGTCCGCGTCGTCGAACCCGGTCTCCTCGCGACCATCCAGGACCTCGGCCGCGCGGGGGCGGCGGCGCTCGGCGTCGCGCCGTCGGGAGCGCTCGACCGCGGCGCCCTTCGAACCGCGAATCGACTCGTCGGCAACCCCGAAGGCGCCGCCGGAATCGAGGTCACGATGGGCGGCCTTCGCGCCGTCGCCGAGCACGACCTCTGGTTCGCGGTCGCGGGTGCCTGGGGACCGCTCCGGATCGACGGCCGCGAGCTCGACCCGTACGAGGCCCACGAGTGGCCCGCCGGCGGCGAGCTCCACCTCGACTGGTTCATGCACGGCGCCCGCGCCTACCTCGCCGTCCGCGGCGGCCTCGACGGCATGCCGGTGCTCGGCTCGCGCGCCTCCGACCTCCTGGCAGGACTCGGATCGGCGCCGCTCCGCGCCGGCGCGCTGGTGGGCGTGAGGGACGAGGCATCCGTCGCCATCCCCGCCCCCGCGATCTCACCCTGGGGCGCTCCGCACGACGATCTCATCGAGGTCGAGCTCGCTCCCGGACCCCGCGCCGCATGGTTCGCGCCCTCGGCCGCCCGCGACCTGTTCGAGAGCGTCTGGACCGTCAGCAACGACGCCGACCGCGTCGGCGTGCGGCTCGACGGTCCCGCGCTGGCGCGCGCCCGCGAGGGCGAGCTTCCGAGCGAGGGCATGGTGCCCGGGGCGCTGCAGGTGCCGCCGACGGGCCGGCCCACGATCCTCCTCGCCGACGGTCCCGTGACGGGCGGCTATCCCGTCATCGCGGTGGCGACGGATGCCTCGCTCGACGCGATCGCGCAGGCACGGCCCGGAACGCGCCTGCGCTTCCGGCACGCCCGGCCGAGCTGACCGCGCCACCCGCGTCACCCGAGCTGACCGCATTGGGCCGAGCTGACCGGGCCGGCCGAGCCACCCACGCAGGCCGCCCCGACCCGTCACCACTGCTGAAGCGCGGGCCCCACCCTGGCGAGGTCGGGCTCGGGGAGCGCGAGGCGAACGGCTTCGGCGAGGCTCAGATCGGCGCCGGAGCGCTCCCCGGCTGCGACGCCGTCGGGATCGCTCTCGCGGAGCGCCTCGAGGTACGGCGTGTGCACGGTGAAGGCCTCCGCGTCGAAGACGCCGATGCGGTGGCGGATCGACTCGGCGGCCTTCGCGAGGGCTCCGGCCCGCCACGCGTCGCCGCGGGCGGCGGCGATGGCGCACACGCCCTCGAGGCCGTACGCGACGCCTTCGTCGTAGTGGAGGCGGATGGACAGGTGCAGCGTCTCGACGAACTCGGCCTCGGCCTGCTCGATCTCGCCGCGGAGGAAGTTGAGGCGCGCCCGCAGGTTGCCTGCGAGCGAGGTCGTGAAGATGTCGCCGCTGGCACGGGCGACGGCTGCCGCGTCGTCGAAGCGCGACAGCGCGAGGGCGAGGTCGCCGCGCACCCAGGCCAGACGCGCGAGCGAGACGAGCGCGATCGCCTCGGCCCAGCTGTTGCCCAAGGCGCGCAGCCGGCTCACGGCCTCGGTCAGCTCGGCCTCGGCCTTCTCGACGTCGTCGGCGGACAGCTGGATGCGCGCCGTCGCGCGGGCGGCGAGCGCCATCGCCGACGCGTCGTCGTCGCCGCTCTCGGCGAAGAGCCGCACGCACTCGCCGAGGCCCGCGACGACCTGCTCGGTCGGGCGCTGCCACATCTCGCCCCACAGTGCGAAGAACCACGCGACGGCGCGCGTGTGCTGGGTGATGGGCTGCTCCTTGCCGAGCAGCTCGAGCATCCAGACGCGCACCTCGCCGAAGAAGCCCGCGATCCACCAGTAGATGAGGAGGCGCCACGTGAAGTCGCCGGCGTCGTCGAGCCGGTCGGTGTAGATGAGATGGCGCACCGCCGCCCGCAGATTGGGCAGTTCGAGCCCGAGCTCGACCACCGCCTCGGCCTGGCCCTGTCCGTTCAGCCGCGGCGCGAGGCGCGCGACGACGTCGCCGTAGTAGTCGGCGTGGGCCGCGCGCATGCGGTCGGCCTCGCCGCGTTCCTTGAGCCGGCCGAGGGCGTACTCGCGCACGATCGCGAGCAGCGAGTAGACCGAGCGGCCGGCGATCTCGGTCGAGGTCACGAGCGATCCGTCGACCAGGGCCGTGAGGGCGTCGACGGCCTGGCCGTCCCAGCTGCGGCCGCGGCCGAGGGCCTCGACGGCGTCGAGCGTGAAGCGGCGCGCGAAGACGCCGAGGTCGTCGAGGAGGTCGCGCTGCTCCTCGGGGAGGAGGCTCACGCTCCAGTCGATCGTCGCGCGCATCGTGCGGTGCCGCTCGGGAAGGTCGCGCACCGCGGCCGTGAGAAGAGGGAGGCTCTGCTCCAGGCGGTCCGCGATCGCCTGCGGAGTGAGGAAGCGCACCTTCGCGGCGGCGAGCTCGATGGCGAGGGGCAGCCCCTCGAGTCGCCGGCAGATGTCGGCGACGGCCTGCGCGTTCTCGCCCGTCAGCTCGAAGCCCGGCTTCGCCGCCTCCGCGCGGTCGGCGAACAGGGCGCACGCCGTCGAGCGACGGGCGCGCTCGAGTGAGGTCGGCAGGGCCTCGTCGGGGGTCGTCAGGGCTCCGACGTCGTAGACCTGCTCGCCGCGGATGCGCAGCACGATGCGGCTCGTCACGAGGAAGGTCGCCTGCGGAGCGAGGGCGTACAGGCGCACGAGGACGGGCGCGGCATCCACGATCTGCTCGAAGTTGTCGAGCACGACCAGCACGCGCCGCCCCTTCAGGGCGTGGGCGATGCGCTCCTCGAGGGCGGCCTCGCCGTTGTCGCGGATGTTGAGGAAGTACGCGATCGTCGGCAGCAGCAGGCTCGCCTCGAGCACGCCCTCCAGCGGCACGAAGTAGACGCCGTCCGGGAAGAGGTCGCTGCTCGAGAGCGCCGTCTCGATCGCGAGCCTGCTCTTGCCGACGCCGCCCGGTCCGATGAGGCTCACGACCCGGTGCCCCTCCGAGAGGAGCGCGCGCACCGCGCCGAGGTCGCGCTCGCGTCCGATCGTCGTCGTATAGGGCACGGGGATGCGTCCGACGATCGGCTCGACCGTCTCTTGAGGCTCCTCACCGCGCGGCTCGCGCGACTCGTCGAACCGTTCGGCGAGGAGGGTGGCGAGGTCGTCGGCGATGCGGTCGTGGAGTTCTTCGGCGGTGTGGAAGGGGAGGTAGGCGGCGTGGTCGTCGGTGCGGATGCGGTCGATGAGGTCGTTGAGGCGGGGTTCGCGGTGGGGGGTGGCTTTGATGTAGATGAGTTTGGGCATCGTGGCGGGGGCGAGGTTGTATTCGTCTTCGAGTCCGCTGATGTGTTCGTCGGGGGCGACCCAGCCGTAGCTTTCGGCGTAGATGCCGATGAAGATGTCGGATTGGTCGAGGTAGGAGCGGTAGAGCTCGCGGGGTGGGTGGGGGCGGGCGCCGAGTTCGAACATGACCGGTGCCAGGCGCATGCGTTCTATGGCGGCGCGTGCGGCGGCGCGTTCGTCGGCGAGCTCGCGCAGGGTCGAGCTGACGAAGACCCGGATCCGCTGGTCGGGTGTGCGGATCACGGGCCGAGACTCCCCGGTCATGACCCCATCATCCCGCCGCAGCGCGCCGCTCACCACTGTGCGAGCGCCCGCCGCACGTCGGCGCCCGCATCGGGGAGGGCGAGCGCGTACGCCTCGGCGACGCTCATGTCGTCGCCGGCCGCCTCTCCCGCGGCGACGGCTTCGGGGTGCACCGCCCGGATCGCATCGAGCGGCTCGTGATGGGCCGCGAAGCCCTCGACGTCGTACTGGCCGACGCGCTGGCGGATCGACCCGGCGACGGCCGAGAGCGCGCCCGCCTCCCATGCGTCGCCGCGCAGCGCGGCGACGGCGCTCATGCCCTCGAGGGCGTACTGCGCCCCCTCGTCGTAGTGGAGGAGGGCCGCCAGCTCGAGCGTCCGCCGGTAGACGGCCACGGCGCCGTCCATGTCTCCGCCGAGGAGGCGCACGCGGGCGACGTTGTTGCCCGCGACGACCTGCGTGAAAGCGTCGTCCTCCCGCTCGCCGGTCGCCGAGGAGCGCTCGAAGTGCACGAGCGACTCCGCGAACTCGCCGCGGGCCAGCGCGAGAAGGCCGAGCGCGACATCCGTCAGCGCTTCGAGCCACCAGTTCCCGAGCCGGTGGAAGACCTCGCGCGCGCGCTCGACCTCGGCCTGCGCAGCGGGCATGTCGAGGTCGGGGAACCGCATCCGGGTCGAGCCTCGCGCGGCGAGGGCCATCGCCGCGGCATCCTGATCCCCGCTCTCTTCGAAGAGCCGGGATGCCTCACCGAGCCGTTCGATGACCTCTTCCGACGGCCGCCGCCACATCTCGCCCCACACGGTGAAGAAGACCGCGACCGCGCGGGTGCGGGTCGACATCGGGCGGTCCTTCGCGAGGAGCTCGAGCATCCACAGCCGCACTTCGCTGAAGAAGCCCGAGATCCACCAGTAGACGAACAGGTCCCACGCGAAGTCGCCCGCGTCGTCGAGGCGGTCGCTCCAGATGAGGTGGCGCACGGCGGCGCGGAGATTCGAGAGCTCGAGGCTGAGGAGGCGCACGGTCTCGATCTGTGCCGGCCCGCGCAGGTCGGGCGAGATCCGCCGCACGAGGTCGGAGTAGTAGTCGGCGTGTGCGCGACGCATCGCGTCGGCCTCGCCCCGGGCCTTGAGTCTCTCCACCGCGTACTCGCGGACGATCGCGAGGAGCGAGAAGGTCGAGCGCCCCGCGACGTCGACCTGTTTGACGAGGGATGCATCGACCACACCGCCGAGCGCATCGAGCACTTCGCCCTCCCACGTCCGCCCGGCGCTGACCGCCTCGACGGCGTCGAGCGTGAAGCGCGTCGCGAACACGCCGAGGTCTTCGAGGAGGTCGCGCTGGACGTCGGGGAGCAGGCTCACGCTCCAGTCGATCGCGGCGCGCATCGTGCGATGGCGTTCCGGGAGGTCGCGGGATGTCGCGGCGAGCATCGGGAGGCTCTGCTCGAGCCGCTCGTCGATCGCGGCGGGATTGAGCGCCCTGACCTTGGCGGCGGCGAGCTCGATCGCGAGGGGGAGGCCCTCCAGCCGGCGGCAGATGCTCACGACCGCCGCGACGTTGTCGTCGGTGAGAGCGAAGTCGGGGCGCACGGCCTGCGCCCGGTCGACGAACAGCGCGACCGCCGACGAGCGCTGAGCCCGATGCATCGAGGCGGGCTCGGATTCCGCGGGGGCCGACAGTGCTTCGACCTCGTAGACCTGCTCGCCGCGGATGCGCAGCACGACACGGCTCGTGACGAGGAACGTCGCGAGCGGAGCCGCGGTATAGAGGCGCACGAGGACGGGGGCGGCATCCACGATCTGTTCGAAGTTGTCGAGGACGATGAGCACCCGTCTGCCGTCGAGGGCGTGCGCGATGCGGTCCTCGAGGTCGACGGCGCCGGTGTCGCGGACGCCCAGCGAGTAGGCGATCGTCGGCAGGAGGAGGCCCGGCTCGTGCACGCCCTCCAGCAGCACGAACGAGATGCCGTCGCGGAAGAGGTCGGCGCTCGCGCGGGCGACCTCGATCGCGAGGCGGCTCTTGCCGATGCCGCCGGGACCGACGAGCGTCACGACGCGGTCGCCGCCCTTCATGAGCAGCTCGCGCACGCGACGCAGGTCGTCCTCCCGGCCGATCGTCGAGGAGTACGGCACGGGCACCTTGCCGGGTGGGGCGTCCTCGGCGACGGTCGTCGCCGTCGCCGAGTCGCGCCGGGCGGCGTCGAAGCGTTCGGCGAGGAGGGTGGCGAGGTCGTCGGCGATGCGGTCGTGGAGTTCTTCGGCGGTGTGGAAGGGGAGGTAGGCGGCGTGGTCGTCGGTGCGGATGCGGTCGATGAGGTCGTTGAGGCGGGGTTCGCGGTGGGGGGTGGCTTTGATGTAGATGAGTTTGGGCATCGTGGCGGGGGCGAGGTTGTATTCGTCTTCGAGTCCGCTGATGTGTTCGTCGGGGGCGACCCAGCCGTAGCTTTCGGCGTAGATGCCGATGAAGATGTCGGATTGGTCGAGGTAGGAGCGGTAGAGCTCGCGGGGTGGGTGGGGGCGGGCGCCGAGTTCGAACATGACCGGTGCCAGGCGCATGCGTTCGATGGCGGCGCGTGCGGCGGCGCGTTCGTCGGCGAGCTCGCGCAGGGTCGAGCTGACGAAGACCCGGATCCGCTGGTCGGGTGTGCGGATCACGGGGTGAAGGGCCCCAGCCATGACCACATCATGGCCCGGGTCATGCGGGAATGTCATGCGTCGGCATACTGTTTCTTCCTCCGGACCCGCTCGCGGGCCCGCAATCGGTGCTCCACGCGGCTATATACCGCAGCAACCAGCCCTCGTCAAGAATCACGCTGGACACGGCGCGTCGAAGGACGTATAGTAGGTAGTTGCGCTCTTGGATTCCCCCTGCCCTCATATGGTGGTCGGCTGCGCCTGCGTGTCCCCGCTTCGCTGCGGTGTGCGACGTGCAGGCATCGGGGAACGATGAGCACTCCACCCTGACGACAAGGAACCGGGCCCTCACGGGCCCACGGAGGAATTCCCTTGGCTGCTGCGCCCAACGCATCCACCACCACCCCCAAGAACGGCCGCGGAGCTTCCCGCCTCTCGTTCGCCAAGATCTCCGACACGCTGACGGTCCCCGACCTTCTCGCCCTGCAGACCGAGTCCTTCGACTGGCTCGTCGGCAACGAGGCGTGGAAGGCGCGCGTCGCCGAGGCGCAGGCCGCCGGCCGCACCGACGTGCCCGAGATCAGCGGTCTCGAGGAGATCTTCGAGGAGATCTCGCCGATCGAGGACCTGAGCGAGACGATGCAGCTCTCGTTCACGAACCCCTACCTCGAGCCCGAGAAGTACTCCATCGAGGAGTGCAAGGAACGGGGCAAGACCTACGCCGCCCCGCTCTACGTCGAGGCCGAGTTCATGAACCACCAGACCGGTGAGATCAAGACCCAGACGGTCTTCATGGGCGACTTCCCGCTCCAGACCGGCAAGGGCACCTTCATCATCAACGGCACCGAGCGCGTCGTCGTGTCGCAGCTCGTCCGCTCTCCCGGCGTGTACTTCGACCGCACCCCCGACAAGACCTCCGACAAGGACATCGTGTCGGCGCGCGTCATCCCGAGCCGCGGCGCGTGGCTCGAGTTCGAGATCGACAAGCGCGACCAGGTCGGCGTGCGCATCGACCGCAAGCGCAAGCAGTCGGTCACCGTCTTCCTGAAGGCCCTCGGCCTGTCCAGCGAAGACATCCTGGGCGAGTTCGCCGGCTTCGAGTCGATCGAAGAGACGCTGTCGAAGGACACGATCCTCACCAAGGAGGACGCGCTCCGCGACATCTACCGCAAGCTCCGTCCGGGCGAGCAGGTGGCCGCCGAGGCCGCGCGTGCGCTCCTGGACAACTTCTACTTCAACCCGAAGCGCTACGACCTCGCGAAGGTCGGCCGTTACAAGATCAACCAGAAGCTCGGCCTCGACCGCCCGCTCTCGGACTCGGTCCTCACGGTCGACGACATCGTCGCGACGATCAAGTACCTCGTCCGCCTGCACCGCGGCGACACCGTCTTCGACGGCATCCGCAACGGCCAGCCCGCCGAGATCCGCCTCGACATCGACGACATCGACAACTTCGGCAACCGTCGCATCCGCGCCGTCGGCGAGCTCATCCAGAACCAGGTCCGCACGGGCCTGTCGCGCATGGAGCGCGTCGTCCGCGAGCGCATGACGACGCAGGACATCGAGGCGATCACGCCGCAGACCCTGATCAACGTGCGTCCCGTCGTGGCGGCGATCAAGGAATTCTTCGGAACCTCGCAGCTGTCGCAGTTCATGGACCAGAACAACCCTCTCGCCGGTCTGACCCACAAGCGCCGCCTGTCGGCGCTCGGCCCCGGCGGCCTCTCGCGTGAGCGCGCGGGCGTCGAGGTCCGTGACGTCCACCCGTCGCACTACGGCCGCATGTGCCCGATCGAGACGCCGGAAGGCCCGAACATCGGTCTCATCGGCTCGCTCGCGTCGTTCGCGCGCATCAACGCGTTCGGCTTCATCGAGACGCCGTACCGCCGCGTCGTCGACGGCCGCGTGACCGACCAGATCGACTACCTCACGGCCAGCGAAGAGAGCGACTACATCGTCGCCCAGGCCGGTGTCGAGCTGAAGGCCGACGGCGCGTTCGCCACCGACCGCGTGCTGGCTCGTCGCGGCCAGGGCGGCGAGGTCGACCTCTTCCACGCGGAGGAGATCGGCTACATGGATGTCTCGCCCCGCCAGATGGTGTCGGTCGCGACGTCGCTCATCCCGTTCCTCGAGCACGACGACGCCAACCGCGCCCTCATGGGTGCGAACATGCAGCGTCAGGCCGTCCCGCTCCTTCGCTCCGAGTCGCCGGTCGTCGGCACCGGCATGGAGGGCTTCGCGGCCATCGACGCCGGTGACGTCGTCACCGCGGAGCGCGCCGGCGTCGTGGTCGAGGTCTCGGCCGACGTCGTGACGGTCCAGCTCGACGAGGGCGGCACGCAGGACTACTTCCTGCGCAAGTTCGACCGCTCGAACCAGGGCACGTCGTACAACCAGCGCGTCGTGGTCTCGGCCGGCGACCGCGTCGAGGCCGGCGAGGTCATCGCCGACGGTCCCGCGACCGAGAACGGCGAGCTCGCTCTCGGCAAGAACCTCCTCGTCGCCTTCATGACGTGGGAGGGTCACAACTTCGAGGACGCGATCATCCTCAGCCAGAACCTGGTGAAGGACGACACACTCTCCTCGATCCACATCGAGGAGTACGAGGTCGACGCCCGTGACACGAAGCTCGGCAAGGAGGAGATCACGCGCGACCTGCCGAACGTGAGCCCCGACCTGCTGAAGGACCTGGACGAGCGCGGCATCATCCGCATCGGCGCCGAGGTGCGCCCCGGCGACATCCTCGTCGGAAAGGTCACGCCCAAGGGCGAGACCGAGCTCTCGGCCGAGGAGCGCCTGCTCCGCGCGATCTTCAACGAGAAGAGCCGCGAGGTGCGCGACACGTCGCTGAAGGTCCCCCACGGTGAGGCCGGCACGATCATCGCGGTCAAGGAGTTCAACGCGGAGGACGGCGACGACGAGCTCGGCTCGGGCGTCAACCGTCGCGTCGTGGTCTACATCGCCCAGAAGCGCAAGATCACCGAGGGCGACAAGCTCGCGGGCCGTCACGGCAACAAGGGCGTCATCGCGAAGATCCTCCCCGTCGAGGACATGCCGTTCCTCGCGGACGGCACGCCGGTCGACGTCATCCTCAACCCGCTCGGCATCCCGGGTCGAATGAACTTCGGTCAGGTCCTCGAGACCCACCTCGGGTGGATCGCGAAGCAGGGCTGGAAGGTCGAGGGCACCCCGGAGTGGGCCATGCGCCTGCCCGAGGAGGCCCGTGAGGCCGCGCCCGGCACCAAGGTCGCGACCCCGGTGTTCGACGGTGCGTTCGAGGAGGAGATCGCGGGTCTGCTCGACTCGACGAACCTCACGCGCGACGGTGACCGGCTCATCGACTCGACGGGCAAGACGAAGCTCTTCGACGGTCGCTCCGGCGAGCCCTTCCCGGCGCCCATCTCGGTCGGCTACATGTACATCCTGAAGCTGCACCACCTCGTGGACGACAAGATCCACGCACGGTCGACGGGCCCCTACTCCATGATCACCCAGCAGCCGCTGGGTGGTAAGGCGCAGTTCGGTGGCCAGCGCTTCGGTGAGATGGAGGTGTGGGCGCTCGAGGCATACGGCGCCGCATACGCCCTCCAGGAGCTCCTCACGATCAAGTCCGACGACATCCTCGGCCGCGTCAAGGTGTACGAGGCGATCGTCAAGGGCGAGAACATCCAGGAGCCCGGCATCCCCGAGTCGTTCAAGGTGCTCATGAAGGAGATGCAGTCGCTCTGCCTGAACGTCGAGGTCCTCTCGGCCGACGGCACGGCGGTCAACCTCCGCGACACGGATGACGACGCCTTCCGCGCCGCGGAAGAGCTCGGCATCAACATCTCCACGCGGTTCGAGTCGTCGTCGATCGACGAGATCTGACCCTCCGACTGACTCACCACACAGAATTCCGACACAGGAGAACCAGTGCTCGACGCAACAACATTCGATGAGCTTCGCATCGGCCTTGCCACCGCAGACGACATCCGTCGCTGGTCGTACGGCGAGGTCAAGAAGCCCGAGACCATCAACTACCGCACGCTGAAGCCGGAGAAGGACGGCCTCTTCGGCGAGCAGATCTTCGGCCCCTCCCGCGACTGGGAGTGCGCCTGCGGCAAGTACAAGCGCGTCCGCTTCAAGGGCATCGTCTGCGAACGCTGCGGCGTGGAGGTCACCAAGTCCTCCGTCCGCCGCGAGCGCATGGGCCACATCGAGCTCGCCGCGCCCGTCACCCACATCTGGTACTTCAAGGGCGTCCCCTCGCGCCTCGGGTACCTGCTCGACATGGCGCCGAAGGACCTCGAGAAGGTCATCTACTTCGCCGCCTACATGGTCATCTCGGTCGACGAGGAGGCGCGTCACCGCGACCTCCCGACGCACGAGAACAACCTGCGCCTCGAGATGAAGACGGCGGCCGACCGCCGTGACTCGCGCATCGCGACCCGCCTCCAGAAGCTGGAGGAAGAGCTCGCCGCGCTCGAGGAGGAGGGCGCGAAGGCCGACCAGAAGAAGAAGGTCAAGGACGCCGCCGAGAAGGACATGGCCGCCATCCGCAAGAACGCGGATGAGACCATCGCCAAGCTCGAGCGCGTCTGGGAGGAGTTCCGCAACCTGGAGGTCGGCTCGCTGAAGGGCGAGGACGAGATCTTCCACGAGCTGCAGGACCGCTTCGGGCAGTACTTCGAGGCCTACATGGGCGCGGAGTCGATCCAGCGTCGCCTCCAGGCCTTCGACCTGCAGGAAGAGGCCGACAGCCTCCACCTGCAGATCTCCGAGGGCAAGGGCCAGCGCAAGATCCGTGCGATCAAGCGCCTGAAGGTCGTGAACTCGTTCCTGCAGACGGGCATGAGCCCCGCCGCGATGGTCCTCGACGTCGTCCCGGTCATCCCGCCGGAGCTGCGGCCCATGGTGCAGCTCGACGGTGGCCGCTTCGCCACGTCCGACCTGAACGACCTCTACCGCCGCGTGATCAACCGCAACAACCGCCTTCGTCGCCTGATCGACCTCGGCGCGCCCGAGATCATCGTGAACAACGAGAAGCGGATGCTCCAGGAGGCCGTCGACGCGCTGTTCGACAACGGCCGCCGCGGGCGTCCCGTCACCGGCACCGGCAACCGCGCGCTCAAGTCGCTCTCCGACATGCTCAAGGGCAAGCAGGGCCGGTTCCGCCAGAACCTGCTCGGCAAGCGCGTGGACTACTCGGGTCGTTCGGTCATCATCGTCGGCCCGCAGCTCAAGCTCCACCAGTGCGGTCTGCCCAAGCAGATGGCGCTCGAGCTGTTCAAGCCGTTCGTGATCAAGCGCCTGATCGACCTCGGTCACTCGCAGAACATCAAGGCCGCCAAGCGCGCCGTGGAGCGCACGCGCCCCGAGGTGTGGGACGTGCTCGAGGAGATCATCCGCGAGCGCCCCGTGCTGCTCAACCGCGCGCCCACGCTCCACCGTCTGGGCATCCAGGCGTTCGAGCCGCAGCTCGTCGAGGGCAAGGCCATCCAGCTCCACCCGCTGGTCTGCGCCGCCTTCAACGCGGACTTCGACGGCGACCAGATGGCCGTCCACCTGCCGCTGTCGGTCGAGGCTCAGGCCGAGGCCCGCATCCTGATGCTCGCGTCGAACAACATCCTGAAGCCCTCGGACGGCCGTCCGGTCACCCTGCCGTCGCAGGACATGATCATCGGCCTGCACCACCTCACGACGGTGAAGCAGGGCGCCGCGGGCGAGGGTCGCGTGTTCGGCTCGGTCGGCGAGGCGATCCTGGCCAAGGACGAGGGCACCCTCGACCTGCAGGCCAAGGTCCGCATCCGCATCCCCGGCCTGACGTTCCTCGAGGGCGAAGCCCCCGAGGGCTACGAGCGCCACGGGCTCGTCGACGCCTCGCTCGGCCAGGCGATCTTCAACGACACGCTCCCCAAGGGCTACCCGTTCGTGCGCGAGCAGGCCGACAAGGGCAAGCTGTCGCAGATCGTGAACAAGCTCGCCGAGGAGTACCCGAAGGTGGAGGTCGCGGCTTCGCTCGACCGCATCAAGGACGCCGGCTTCTACTGGGCCACCCGTTCGGGTGTCACGGTGGCGCTCAGCGACATCCTCACGCCCCCCAACAAGGGCGAGATCGTCGCGGGCTACGAGAAGCAGGCCGCGAAGGTCCAGGGTCAGTTCGAGAAGGGTCTCACCACCGACGCCGAGCGTCGTCAGGAGCTCATCAAGATCTGGACCGAGGCGACCGACGCCGTCCAGAAGGCCATGCGCGACAACTTCCCCGAGGACAACACCATCAACCGCATGGTGTCGTCGGGTGCGCGAGGCAACTGGCTGCAGATCCGCAACATCGCGGGTATGCGAGGCCTGGTGAACAACCCCAAGGGTGAGATCATCCCGCGCCCGATCATCTCCTCGTACCGCGAGGGTCTGTCGGTGGCGGAGTACTTCATCGCGACGCACGGTGCCCGTAAGGGTCTGGCCGACACGGCCCTCCGTACGGCCGACTCGGGTTACCTCACGCGTCGTCTCGTCGACGTCTCGCAGGATGTCATCATCCGCGAGGAGGACTGCGGCACGACCAAGGGCCTCGAGCTCCCCATCGCCACCCCCGGTGCCGACGGCGTGCTCGTCAAGGACCCGAACGTCGAGAACTCGGTGTTCGCACGCACGCTCGCGGCCGAGGTCGTCGACGCGAGCGGCACGGTCCTCGCCGAGGCCGGCGACGACGTGGGTGACATCCTCATCAACAAGCTGGTCGATGCCGGCGTCGAGACGATCAAGGTCCGCTCGGTCCTGACGTGCGACTCGGCCGTGGGTGTCTGCGCGAAGTGCTACGGCCGTTCGCTCGCCACGGGCAAGATCGTCGACATCGGTGAGGCAGTCGGCATCATCGCCGCCCAGTCGATCGGTGAGCCCGGAACGCAGCTGACGATGCGTACCTTCCACACGGGTGGTTCGGCTTCGGCCGACGACATCACGCAGGGTCTTCCCCGCGTGCAGGAGCTCTTCGAGGCGCGTACCCCCAAGGGTGCCTCGCCGATCGCGGAGTCGGCCGGTCGCATCACGATCGACGAGACCGAGCGTTCCAAGAAGGTCATCCTGACGCCCGACAACGGCGAGGAGCCGCACGTCTACCCGGTCCTCAAGCGCGCCACCCTCCTCGTCGAGGACGGGCAGCACGTCACGGTCGGTCAGCCTCTGCAGGTCGGCACGCTCGACCCCAAGGAGGTCATGCGTGTCATGGGTGCCCGCGAGGTGCAGAAGTACCTCGTGAACGGCGTCCAGGGCGTTTACCGCTCGCAGGGTGTGCCGATCCACGACAAGCACATCGAGGTCATCGTGCGCCAGATGCTGCGCAAGGTCACCGTCGTCGACCACGCCGACACGACCCTGCTCCCGGGTGAGCTGGTGGACTTCAAGCGCTACCAGCAGATCAACCGCGAGGCCGTGGCCGAGGGCAAGCGCCCCGCGTCGGGTCGTCCCGAGCTGATGGGTATCACGAAGGCGTCGCTCGCGACGGAGTCGTGGCTGTCGGCCGCGTCGTTCCAGGAGACCACCCGCGTCCTCACGCAGGCGGCCATGGAGGGCAAGAGCGACCCGCTCGTCGGCCTCAAGGAGAACGTCATCATCGGAAAGCTCATCCCCGCCGGAACCGGCCTTGCGAAGTACCGCAACGTCACGGTCGAGGCGACGGAGGAGGCCAAGAGCGAGCGGTACCCCAACCGCATCTTCGCCTCGGACGGCGCGTACAGCGACGCCGACCTGAGCTACGTCGACTTCGACAGCTTCTCGACGGACGACTTCTCGGGCAACTACAACTGACGGGCGACGGATGCCTCGGCATCCGTCCCCTGAACACGAAGGCCCCGGCTCGCGCCGGGGCCTTCGTCGTATCCGCGTGCCGAAGACGGCGTCCGCCGCACCGCCGCCTACCCTGGGTGCCAGGGGCTGATCATGGCGCGTATCGGCGGTCGCAATCTCTGGCTCGCATGGCCTGTGGGGCTGGTGTGCGCCGGTGTCGTCGGCGCGCTCGCGTGGCTCGCGGCGCCCGCCCTGCCCGCCACGGTGGGGTTCGTGGGCGACACGCTGCGCGCCGCGACCTCGAGGCCGCAGGCCGCTGCCACCGGTCCCGTCTCGACGGCTGCCCTCGACGTCGCGCGCGACCTCGACTGCCGCAAGCTCTACCCCTCGCAGCTGTGGGGCGAGCTCGCCTGGACGCCCGACTCCCTGCTCTCCCAGACGCATGCGGCGCCGGCGACCTCGGTCACGGCGCTCGTGGACGCGCTCCAGCCGACGGTGCGCGTCACGTGCGGGTGGCGCGCGCCGCGCGGCACGATCGTGACGACCCTGTCGGTGGTGGGGGAGGACGCCCCGACCGTCGCCGAGGCGGCCCTGGCGGGGCAGGGCTTCGCGTGCGAGCCGTTCGGCACCGGCGTCGCCTGCCGGCGCTCGTCGGGCGGCGTCGTCGAGGAGCACGCCGTGCGCGAGGGCCTCTGGCTCGCGAGCGTCGAGACCGGATGGCGGCCCGAGCTCTACGGCACGCGGCTGGCGACCTTCGTCTGGAGCTGAGCGGCAGCGGCTCCGAGCCGTCGCGCCGGCCCGTCAGCCCCAGATCGAGGCGACGATCGCCGACGTGTAGCCCGTCGGGGCGAGGTTCGAGTACCGCGTGTCGATCAGGATCCCGTCGCGCCAGAACAGCGTCCGCCCGTCGGTGACGGGGTAGGTGACGTTCGGCCACGTCTTCTCGCAGCGCGTGCCGAGGTCGGGGTTGTAGCAGGTGAAGCCGACGTCGTCGGCGAGCTGGTTGAGCATCTCGAGCGCCGGCCCGCGGTCCATCCTCGTGATCGAGGTCTCGAGGTGCGTCGTGTCAGCCGCCGGGTCGCCCCACAGGCAGACGAGGCTCCCATCCGGCTGCGTGCCGGTCGCGACCCCGAACGCGGGATCGTTCAGCGGCACTCCCGACAGCTGCGCGACGACCGTCTCCGACAGCATCGCGACGCAGTCGGTCGGAATCTCCGCCTGCGGCGTGGGAGTGGGGGTGGGCGTCGCCTCTTCCGGGGCCGTCGCGCCGGGGCCCGCGCCGGTCGCGGAGGGCCCGGCGCTCGCGCCGGAACCGGGCTCCGGCGCGCACGCGGCGAGGCCCGCGAGGAGCGTCATCGCGGCCGCGGTGACGAGCGCGGCGCGGCGGAGGCGGTCGAGACGAGGGCGCATGCCGTCACCCTAGCCCCGGGAATCCGCGGAATTGGTGCCGAATCGCCGCGGCATGCCTCCGTGGGCATGACCTGCCCGCGCGCTACCCTCGCTGGTGCGGGGGTGTGCCTCGCGTGAGGAAGTGGATCCGATGAGTGACTCGAAGTCGACTTACGGCGACCCTGTCGAAGAGCCGAGGCCCGTCGACGACGTCGTCGGCAGCGCGAACGAGGGGCTCACGGATGCCGAGGCCGCCGGTCGCGAGGCGGCGCCGGTGTCCGGGCGTCCCGCCGAGGGCGAGGCATCCGTCTCCGACTCTCCCGCGGTCGCCTCCGAACCCGTGAACGGCGCCGACGCGCCCGTCGCATCGTCGCCCGTCGCGGACTCGACCGATGACGAGATCACGGATGCCGCGGCCTACCACGCCGCCTACAACGCGTCGTACGACGAAGAGCCCGCGCCCGCCGGCTCTGTCGCGACGACCGCCTACGAGACTCACACCCCGGCCACCGCGCCCGAGGTCGCGCCGAGCGAGCCCGTCTCGGAGGGCGCGCCCTACGGCGCCGCCGCCGGTGCGGGCGCCGCCGTCGGAGCGGGCGCCGCCACGGCGGCAGCAGCGCCGCAGCCGATCTTCGTCCAGGCGCCCGAGCCGCCGCGTGCGCGCGGCAACCGGGGTGCAGCGGGCGCGATCGGCCTGCTCGCGGCACTGAGCTTCGCCGTCCTCTTCCTCGCGGCGTGGCTCGGCATCGGTCTCGTCCGCGGCGACATCCGCCTCGAGGGGATCGTCGACGCGGTGACGTCGGCCGTCATGTCGTGGGTGTTCTGGACGCCCGTCGTCCTCTTCTTCCTCGGCTTCTGGCTGCTCGGCGCCATCATCAACCGCGGCCGCTGGGCGCACTGGGTGGTCTTCGGCATCTTCGTCGGGCTCTTCAGCTGGTTCGGGTTCATCCTCGGCGAGCTGTTCCAGGCGCCGTTCTGGAGCCTGACCTCGAGCGAGGGCCTCGACCTCATCCAGAAGAACCTCTTCGCACCGCTCGCGGTCATCGCGTTCATCATCGGCCGCGAGCTGACGATCTGGTTCGGCGCGTGGGTCGCCGCACGGGGACGTCGGGTGACGGAGCTCAACACCGAGGCGCAGCGCGAGTACGAGCGCACGCTCGAGGCGGGTCCTCAGCTCTACCGCCGGTAGTCGCGGAGGTCAACGGGACTGCCGATCGGTCGCGCGCAGACGTAACGTCGAAGCATGACGGCTGATCGGCCGCCCGAGCACGGGCATGTCCGCCCGCTCGTCGCGCTGGGACTCGTGACGGCGGCCTTCGGCGCGCTCGTCATCTGCGGACTCGGCGTCACGAGCCTGCTGCTCGACCAGGACGTCATCGCGGTGCCGGGTCTCGGCCAGGTTCCCGGCGTCATCGGCACGATCTTCGCGATCGGCGCGTTCGCCCTCGTGGTGTGGCTCGCGATCCGCAGGCCGCAGCCGTCGTACTGGAGCGCCGCCCTCGCCGCGGTCGTCACGCTCCTCGCCTATCCGCTCGGGGTGTGGTTCGGCGCCGTCGTCACCGGAGCCGACCTCGCCGCCGCGGCGGGCGCCGCGGGGGCGGTCGTCACGTCGTGGTTCGGCCTCGTCATCGCCCTCGCCGCCTTCGCCTGCGCGTGGGCCGCAGTCGCTCTCGTGCGCACGAATGCCCGGCGGCCGCGGTGGCCATGGGAGGACCCGGACGACGAATAGTGCGTCGCATCAGGGTCTTCGGGCGTCCGGCGTAATACGGTGGACGCCGTGGAGCGGTCGCTCGAGACCCAGGTCAGCCAGGCGGTGGACGCCTGGCTGAAGTGGCTTCCCCGGTGGGAGCCCGCCACGCACCGCGGACGCGTCGCCCCGTGCCGCCGCTGCTTCGGATCGCCCATCCTCTCGGCGGCCGGTCTCGGCTCCGACGTCCCGCACGGCGTGCAGCACGGACTCTCCACGCGGATCAAGACGATCGTCGACCACAGCGTCGCGGAGTACACCGCGCGCAACCTCCCGATGCTCCAGGGCGAGCTCGACCAGCAGGCCGCCCGCAACCGCGCCCGCAGCTATCGTCCCGGCGAGGGCCTCGAGCCGGAGTACGAGGGGCTGCCGCTCGACCCCGACCCGATCCCGGGGGCGCCGTTCCTCTTCACGATCTCAGGGCTCGCGGAGGAGGCGGATGCCGGCATCCCGGATCTTCCTCCCCTCAGCGACGACGCGAAGGCGGCCCTCCGGCAGGAGGTCGGCCTCGCCGACGACTACGCCAACATGGTGGGCCGCGAAGTGTGCACGATCCTGCTCCACCACCGCCTGCGCATCCAGGCCGCGATCACGCAGTACGTCGAGCCGCAGATCGAGGCGATGCTGCAGGAGCTGACGAAGTCGCTCGACGTGCCCTTCGACCCCAACGACCCTCCCGCCCTCTGATCCCTCCCCGACCCGCCCGGTCTGGAGGGGTGGCTCAGGGGGGTTTGTTAGCATGAGCCGGTTTGAGTGCGCGGTGCGGGCGCACTCTCGGACGCGGGTCGAGACACGGGGGAGGAACGGGTGGCCACACGCCTGCCATCGGCGCCTCCCATCCTCCCGGGGCTGACCTATATCCGCCCCCTCGGATCCGGCGGATTCGCCGACGTCTTCCTCTACGAGCAGGACATGCCCCGCCGCGACGTCGCGGTCAAGGTGCTGCCGAGCGATGTGCGCGACCCCGAGCTGCGGCGCATGTTCAACGCCGAGGCCGACGTGCTCGCGCACCTGTCGGCGCACCCCTCGATCGTCACCGTCTACCAGGCCGGCATCTCCGCAGACGGGCGCCCCTACATCGTCATGGAGTTCTGCCCGGGCTCCCTCGCCCAGCGCTACCGCCTCGAGCGCCTGCCGGTCGCCGAGGTGCTCGAGATCGGCGTCAAGATGGCGAGCGCCCTCGAGTCCGCCCACCGTGCCGGGCTCGTGCACCGCGACGTCAAGCCGAGCAACATCCTCGTGACGACCTTCGGCGCCCCCGTGCTCGCCGACTTCGGCATCTCGTCCTCGCTCGCCCGCGCGACGGCCGACGAGGTGCTCGCGATGTCGATCCCCTGGAGCGCCCCCGAGGTCGTCGCCGAGCAGACCGCCGGCACGGTCGCGAGCGAGGTGTGGAGCCTCGGCGCGACCGTCTACTCGCTTCTCGCGGGGCACAGCCCGTTCGAGAGGCGTGAGCGCGGGCAGAACACGAAGGAGCAGCTGCGCCGCCGGATCGCGCGGGCGAGCTACACGCCGATCGCGCGCGCCGATGTGCCGGCGGCGCTCCAGGACGTCCTCGCGCGCTCGATGAGCCGCGAATCCGCCCGGCGCTACGCCTCGGCACGCGAGTTCGCCGAGGCCCTCCGCAGCGTGCAGGCCGATCTCGGCATCTCGCCCACGGCGCTGGAGATGCCCGCCGAGGAGTGGGCCCCGGCATCCGCCCCCGTCGACTTCGCCGACTCGACGATGCGCGGCGCGGCCCGCAGCCACGTCGACCACGAGGGGCGTCGCAAGACCCGTCCGGAAGCCGGCGTCGCGAGCCTCGCCCGCGACGAGGACACCGACATCTCGGCGAGCCCCGTGCCCCGCTCGCGGGCCCTGCCGTGGGTCATCGCGGGCATCGCCGCGGTCGCCGGCATCGGCGCCGTCCTGGGCGCGCTCTTCGTCACGGGGGTGCTCTGAATGCGCCGCCGGACCATCGCCGGCATCAGCGCGGCGATCGCCGTGCTGTGCCTGGTCATCACCGCGAGCGTCGTCTGGCCGGGGCTCGACGCGCAGGAGACCCCCGAGGTCGACACGTCGGTCTGGGCGCTGCAGACCGGTGACGGGCGGCGCTACGCGCGCGTGAACACGACAGTCGGCGAGCTCGACACCGTCCGCAGCATCACCAACCCCAGCGAGGTCGCACAGACCTCCGACGGCGCCTTCCTCTTCTCCGACAGCTTCTCCAAGCTCACGAAGATCGACCCCGTGATGCCCGTCGATCTCGACGAGGAGTCGCTGCGAAGCTCTCCCTCGACCCCGGCGGGCACGACCGACGTCGCGACCTCGGGCGACTTCGTCGCCTACCGCACCGACTCGGGCGCGGTCTTCGTCGGCCGTCTCTCGACGGGCGACTCGACGCAGCTCGATCCGTTCCCCTCCGACGACGAGAACGCGCCGCAGTACGCCGCCGACGCCATCGCCGTCGACGCGCGCGGCATCCTCTTCAGCTACTCGCGCGCCGACGGCTCGGTGCTGCGCTACGACATCGCCGCCTCCGACGTGAAGGGCCGCGACGTGCTCGACGTCGAGGGCATCACGACGCCCGCCATCACGGCGGCCGGCGACACGTGGGCGGTCGTCGACACCGATGACGGCGACGTGTGGCTCCGGGGGGCGGATGCCGCGATCTCGGCCGGGACGACGGGTTCGTCGGTCGTCGGCGAGCCCGATCCGTCGGGTGCGGCCGTGTACATCGCCGACGAGACGGGCCTCATGCGCATCGCCGTCGACGGCGGCGAGGTCAGCGACGTCGTGGGCGTCGGCTCGACGGTCGTGGGGACGCCCGCCAAGCCCGTCGTGCACGACGGGGTGGTGTACGCCGGCTGGCTGCCGCAGGGCGGCACCGGCGGGGTGCTGTGGGACTCGGCATCCGATCAGACCACCGACCTGGATTACGGCGGCGAGGATCTCGGCGACGACCGGCGCCCCATGTTCGTCGCGAGCGACCAGGCCGTCATCCTCAATGAGACGCGCTCGGGCTGGGTGTGGACCGTCCCGGACGGACGGCTCGTCCCCTCCAGCCAGGACTGGTCGCTCGACGAGAAGACCAACCCCGACTCGCAGCCGAGCGAAGAGCAGCTGACGATCATGATCGATCCGAAGCCGCCGATCGCCGAGGCCGACGCGTTCGGGGTGCGTGCGGGGAGTCTCGCGACCCTGCCCGTGCTCATGAACGACCACGACCCCAACGAGGACGTCCTCTCGATCGACCCCACGTCGGTCACCGGCCTCGACCCCGGCTTCGGCGCCGTCTCGATCACCGACGACGGGCAGCGCATGACCGTGCGCGTCTCGCCCGAGGCGACGGGCTCGGCGACCTTCACCTATGCCGTGACGGACGGCACGACCGCCGACGGCCTGCGGTCCGATCCCGCGAGCGTGACGATCACGGTCGCCCCCGAGGGGGTCGACAGCGCCCCTTCCTGGTGTGGTGTCGACGGATGCCTCGTCCCCTGGCCCGAGCCCGAGGTCTCGCGCGGCGGCACGGTGACGGTGCCCGTGCTGCCCGGCTGGGTCGATCCCGAGGGCGACCCGTTCCTCCTCCTCTCGGTCGAGAACACGTCGGGTATCGGCAGCGTCGCCTCGACCCCCGCCGGGGACGTCGTCTACCAGCACGCCGACAACGGCCAGGGCGGCGAGGAGCTCGTCGAGCTCGCCGTCACCGTGTCGGACACGCTCGGGCAGACCTCCACCAAGCCCCTCGTCATCCGCGTGTCGCCAGAGCCGCGGCTCGAGGTGCAGTCCTTCGCCGTCGTGGACTCGATCGACGCGGGCCTCACGGTCGACGTCGCGCCCCACGTCACGGGCACGGCCGGCGCCGTGACGCTCGAGTCGGTGCGCGTCCTGGACGAAGCCGCCGCGACGGCGACCGTCATCGGGGGGACGACCACCTTCGACTTCTCCTCGCAGGCCCCCGGAACCTTCCGCGTCGGCTTCACCGTGACCGACGGCGTGAGCGACGCCGACGGCACCGCGCGCATCACGCTCCTCGCCGCCGATGCCCCGCCCGAGCTCGCCACATCGCCCGTCGTCGCGTTCGTCCGCCCCCAGGAGGACGCGACCCTCGACGTGTTCGCCGCCGTGTCCAACCCGACCCGCCGCGTGCTGCTGCTCAGCGACGTCACGGCGCGGGCCGACGACGGGGCGTCCCTCTCCGTCGACGCCGTGGGTCAGAACTACCTCCGCATCTCAGGCACGACCGCCTCCGGCGCGGCCGGGCGCCTCGGCACCGTGACGTACACGGTGAGCGACGGCACGGAAGACCGCGGGGCGAGCGTGCAGGGCGAGGCGACCGTCTACCTCCTGCCCCCCGCACCCGAGCTCGCGCCGATCGCCGTCGACGACACCGTCGTCGTGCGCGCGGGGTCGCAGGTCGACATCCCCGTGCTCGACAACGACATCGCCCCGGCGGGCGGCCGCCCGGTGCTCAACCCCGCCTCCGTCGTCTCGTCGAGCCCGGACGCCCTCGCCTTCGCGTCGGGCGATGTGCTCCGCTACCTCGCACCGTCCGAGCCCGGCGATTACGGCATCGAGTACTCCGTCTACACGACAGGTGCGCCCGTGCTCGCCGACACGGCGGACGTGCGCATCCACGTCCTCCCCGACGACGCCAACCGCGCGCCGCTGCCCGAGACGCTCGAGGGACGCGTCCTCAGCGGCGGGTCGACCGTCATCGAGTTCGACGGCTTCGGCATGGACCCCGACGGCGACGTCGTGACCCTCGACCGGATCATGAGCCAGCCAGGCAGCGGTGCGGCGACGATCACGGCCGACGGAACGTCGATCCAGTACACCAGCGTCCCGGGCTACCGCGGTCAGGTCTCGTTCCGCTACCGCGTCGTCGACGCGTTCGGCGAGACCGGCGAGGGGACCGTGCGCATCGGCGTGCTCGACGGGCAGGCCAACCCCAGCCCCATCACGTTCACCGACTACGTGCAGGTGCAGGCCGGCGCCGACAGCCGTATCCGCGTGAGTCCGCTCTCGAATGACATCGATCCGACGCTGGGCGAACTGACCCTCCAGGATGTGCGCCCCGACCTCCCCGAGTTCCTCGTCGACGGGTCGCGCAACGCCGAGTACACCCGCATCGACGGGATGGTCCGGTCGCAGTCCGACACGACGGTCGTCATCGACGCCGGCACCGAGCCGACGACGATGTCGTTCCTCTACGACGTCGCCTCCAGCTCGGGCAACACCGGCCGCGGTCTCATCGTCGTCAAGGTCGTGCGCGAGAGCGTTCCCGACTACCCCGTCGTCGCCGACACCGTCCTGACGGTGGAGAACCGCGACGACTTCGTGAAGGGCGTCGACGTCGTCGGCGGCAAGGCGACGTGGTCGGGCGGGGAGGTCGACGACCTCGAGATCTCGCTGTGGGGCGACCCGGCAGGCGTCTCGGTGAAGGGCCGCAAGATCAGCGGCGCCCTCCCGCAGACGACGCGCATCATCCCGTTCGCCGTGACCGGCGAGGGCACGTCCGGCCCCGTCACGACCTACGCCTTCCTCCGCGTCCCCGGAGACGACGACCTCTCGCTCGCGCTGAAGTCCGGCGCCGAGACGCCCAGCGTGACCGAGCTCGAGTCGGTTGCCTTCGACATGGCCTCCCTCGTCGCGCGACCGCCGGGCGTGCGGCTCGAGGTGGGCGACGAGGTGCGCGCGTCGGGAGCCCGGGCCGAGGCATCCTGCACCCTCGAGTCGGGCACGACGGTGCGCTACACCGCGGGGTCGGGTGCGCCGTGGGCCGACGCCTGCCAGGTGCCCGTGCGGGTCGCGGGCCAGGATGACTGGACCTACCTCTCGGTGCCGATCGTCGTGCTCGCGCTCGACCCGCAGCCGGAGCTGCACCCCGCCTCGCTCACGGTGGGTCCGGGCGAGACGGCGACGTTCGACCTCGCGCAGATGACGACGTGGCAGCTGCGCGAGGGCTGGGGCGACATCCAGTACGCCGTCGACTACTCGGGCCCGGCCTTCCAGATCACGCAGTCCGGCTCGACGCTCACGATCGTGGGCGCCGATCGCGCGGTGCCCGGAGCGGAGGATGCCGCGGTCATCCGCGTCACGAGCCACAACGCCGTCGCACCGGCGCGCCTCATCCTGCGGGTCGGCGCGGCGCCGTCGACCCTCCCGCAGGGAGGCTCGGCCTCGCAGCAGTGCTCGCAGGCATCGGGCTCGTCGTGCACGATCCAGGTGATCGGGGCATCCGGCGAGGTCAACCCGCTCCCCCGCACGCCGCTGGAGGTCGTGGAGGTGCGGCCGACCGGCGCATGCGCCGGAGTGAGCTTCCAGGTCGCGTCCGCGACATCCGTCGTCGCCTCCTGGTCGCAGGATGCCCCGGGCGCCACGTGCAGCGCCGCGTTCTCGGTCAAGGACGCCCAGGGCCGGCGGACGAACGCCGAGCGCGACGGGCGGATCCTCCTCGATCTGCTCGGCTACCCGAAGGCGCCCGCGGCGCTGCGGCAGACCGCCTACGGCGACGGCACGCTGACGCTGCGCGTCGACGCGGGCGAGGCGCGCCTGGCCTACCCGTCGCTCTCGGGCTTCGTCGTGCGCTCGAACGGCCAGGAGGTCGCGCGCTGCTCGGCCGACGGCTCGTGCCCGCCGATCACCGCGCCCAACGGCGAGCAGCGCACGTACGAGGCCGCGGCGGTCAACTCCGTCGGCGAGTCGCGCTCGCGGGTGAGCACCGTCGCGTGGGCGTATGCCGCGCCGGGCGCCCCCGCGACCGTCGTCGTCGCGCCCGTCGTCACCAACGGCGACGGCGGCGTCGTCTCGCTGTCGATCTCGGGGCTCGACACGGGGCAGACCGGCGGCATCGAGATCACGAGCCCCAACGGCGAGACGGTCCGCGTTCCGCTCCGCCCCGGGCAGGACACCGCCGAGGTCGGCTCGTACCGCATCGGCACGAACTCCTCCTCGCCCATCACGATCACGCCGTACTCCCGCTTCACCCTCCCGCCGGGTCTCGGCGGGAGCGCCTCGGGCGCGGCGACCACGGTGTGGGGCAACGGCATCGGGGCCCCGCTCAGCCCGAACCTCGCCCTCAGCTCGGAGTCGATGGGCGACGGCACCTCGACGGTGACGGCGCGCGCCTCGGCGGCGCTCAACGGAGACGGCTCGTCGCTGCGGTACGGCATCGTGCAGGACGGGAAGCGCTGCCAGACCTCCGCCGACGGCGCCACGGCGACCTTCCCGGGCCTCGCGGACGGTGACGAGTACACCTTCACGATGTGCGTCGAGTCGTGGTTCGACGGCCGGTCGTACGGCGCGAACTCGTTCTCGGCGAGCGTCCGCGCCGTGCAGAGCGGCAAGGCGCCCAAGGGCTGGACCTTCGTCGTGGCCGATCGCGCGAACGTCGGCGACGGCCGTGCGGAGTGGACGATCCAGCAGCAGCCGACGTCGACGGAGAAGGTGCCCAACCGCAACCACGTCGAGATGACGGGCTTCCCGACGGGGGTCTTCGGCCGCGATCCCGGCATCCAGGTGCGCTACGTTCACGACTGGTGGGGGACCGCGACCCCGTGGGCCACCGTCGTGCCGGCCGCCGGCAGTGCGCCCTACCAGGTGCAGGCGAACTGGAGCGCCGACAACGCCTGCACGGGCGGCGGCAAGCTGTCGCCCCGTGGCACGTCGACCGACGGCAAGGCCGCCATCACCTTCGGCAACGGCAACCTCACCTACTACGACAAGAACGGCAAGGTCCTGCCGCACACCGCCGACACGTGGGAGGTGCCCAAGGGCGCCGTGCGGGTCGAGGGCATCCGCGTCACGGTGAGCTGGACGGCGCAGGGATGGGGCCTCGCCGACGCTTCGGCGAGCTTCGGCGCCGCGTGCGCGCCCAACGACGCGCAGCCGACCCCCGACCCCACGCCCTGAAGACCTTCCGTTCCGAGCCCCCAGAAGGACAGCATCCATGACCCTCACGCAGGAGCAGGCGACCTGGTTCGCCCAGACGTTCTCGCAGATCGCCGACAACGTCGAGCGCGCCGTCCTTGGCAAGCGGCACGTCGTCGAGCTCGTGCTCACCGCGATGCTCAGCGACGGCCACGTCCTGCTCGAGGACGTGCCCGGGACGGGCAAGACCTCGCTCGCGCGCGCCATGGGGCAGTCCGTCAAGGGCACCAACACACGCATCCAGTTCACCCCGGACCTCCTGCCGGGCGACATCACGGGCATCACCGTGTACGACCAGAAGACGGGCCAGTTCGAGTTCCACGCCGGCCCGGTGTTCGCCAACATCGTGCTCGCCGACGAGATCAACCGCGCGAGCCCGAAGACGCAGTCCGCACTCCTCGAGGTCATGGAGGAGGGCCGCGTCACGATCGACGGCGTCTCGCGCCAGGTCGGCGTGCCCTTCCTCGTGCTCGCGACGCAGAACCCCGTCGAGCAGGCCGGCACCTACCGCCTCCCCGAGGCCCAGCTCGACCGCTTCATGATGCGCACGTCGCTCGGCTACCCCGACCACGCCTCGACGGTCCGCATCCTCGACGGAGCGGCCATCGCGACGGCCGAACTGGCGCCGATCATCACTCCGCAGGCCCTGGTCGGCATGGCCGATCTCGCCGCCGACGTGTACGTCGACGCCCTCGTGCTCGACTACATCGCGCGCCTCGTCGACGGCACCCGGTCGGCCGACGAGGTGCGGCTGGGCGTCAGCATCCGCGGCGCCCTCGCCCTCACGCGCGCCGCGCGCACGCGTGCCGCCGCGCAGGGCCGCACGTATGCGACGCCCGACGACGTCAAGTCGCTCGCGGTCGCCGTGCTCTCGCACCGCCTGATCCTCCACCCCGAGGCCGAGTTCGACGGCGTCACGCAGGAGGCCGTCATCGGGCAGGTGCTCCTCGACGTGCCGCCGCCCACGCGCCGCGAGGCCGTATGAGCACCGGCGGCTCTCGGCGGGGCGGGGTCGACACGATCGAGGCCCGTCTCACGCGGACCTCGGCGGCGACGCTGTCCTCGACGGCGGGAGCCACGACGCGCACCGTGGCGCCCGTCACGCGGGGGCGCGCCCTCGTGCGGGCGGTCGTCTGGGCGACGGATGCCTCGCGGGCCGCGGGCCGCGGCATCACGGCCGCGGCGGCCTGGTCGGCGCGCACCGTGCGCCCCGCGGGCGTGCTGATCGCCGCCGCCGCGTCGGCGGGCCTTATCCTCGGCCTCGCGTTCGGCTGGGTCGAGTGGATGGTCGCGGGCGTCATCGCGCTCGTCCTCCTCGTCATGGCCGTCCCGTTCCTCTTCGGCGCGCGGGCGTACGACGTCGATCTGACCCTCGCGCACGAGCGCGTCGTCGCAGGCCAGGGGGTCGTGGGCGAGATCGTCGTGCGCAACCACGGCAGCCGCCTCGCTCTTCCCGGCCGCATCGACATCCCCGTGGGCTCCGGCCTCGTGGAATTCGGCGTGCCGCTCCTGCTCCCCGGTCACACGATCGCGCAGCCCCTCGACATCCCCGATCTCCGTCGCGGAATCGTGCGGGTGGGACCGGCTACCACGGTCCGCAGCGACCCCATCGGACTCCTGCGCCGCGAGCACGCCTTCGACGACGTGCACGCGCTGTACGTCCACCCCCGCACGACGACGGTGCCGTCCACGAGCGCGGGGCTCATCCGAGACCTGGAGGGGTCGCCGACCCGCCGGCTCGTGGACGCCGACATGTCGTTCCACGCGATCCGCGAATACGCGCCGGGCGATTCGCGGCGGCAGATCCACTGGAAGTCGACGGCCAAGACCGGACAGCTGATGGTCCGGCAGTACGAGGAGTCGCGGCGCTCGCGCATGGCGATCGTGCTGGCCATCGCCCAGGCCGAGTACGCCGACGCCGACGAGTTCGAGCTCGCGGTCTCGTGCGCGGCATCCCTGGGCCTGCGCGCCGTGCGAGACGACCGCGATCTCGACATCGTCGCCGGCTCCGAGGTGCCGCGCGTCATCCGCGGGAGGCTGCGCGCCATCCAGCGGATCCCCGCGCCGGCCCCCCGCCCCATGCTCGACGGGTTCAGCGGCATCGGCCTGATCGAGAACACGATGCCGATCGAAGACGTCTGCCGCCTCGCCGCCGAGGCCAACGAACGCCTCTCGATCGCCTTCGTCGTCGTGGGATCGGCCGTCTCGCTCACCCGCCTGAGGCAGGCCGCCCTCGCCTTCCCGTCCGACACCGCCGTCGTCGCCGTCATCTGCGACGAGCGGGCGCACCCCCGCATGCAGCCCGTCGCGGGCCTCACGGTGCTCACTGTCGGCACGCTCGACGACCTGTCGGGCCTCCTCCTGCGCGGAGCGACGTCATGACCACGTCCGCCGCAGGCACCCCTCGCGCGCGTCGCGTACGGGCCGATTCCGCCCCGCGCATCGTCGCCGGCTCGCTCTTCGTCGCGGCGATCGTCGTCGTCTCCGCGGTCGCCGCGTGGCCGATCTACCGCTCCGCGTGGTTCCTGCTGCTCGTGACCGTCGCGGCGGTCGTCGCGGCCGGGATCGCCGGGGCGGCCCGCGTCCGGCGGTGGGACGGATGGATGACGGCGCTCGCCGTCGCCGTCGCGTTCCTCGTCATCGGGGTTCCGCTCGCGGCCCCCTCGCGGCTCGGCGGCCCGCTGGAGTGGCTGCGTGGTCTCGGCGACCTCGGCGCCGGCCTCGCTCTCGCGTGGAAAGACCTCGTGACGGTCGACCTCCCCGTGGGCACGTACCGCAACCTGCTCGTCCCCGCGCTCGTGGTCTTCCTCGTCGGGACGTGCGGGGCACTCCTGCTGTCGTGGCGCGAGGATCGCGTCGCCTACGCCGCGGCTCCCATCGGGCTCGGCATGACGGCGTTCGGGCTCTTCTTCGGCCGCACCGAGACGAGCGCTCCGCTGGGCCTCGGCCCCGTGACGCTCTACGCGCCCGTCGAGACGGCGATCGGCATCTCGGCGCTCGTCGCGACGCTCCTGTGGCTCGCGTGGCGCAATCGCGAGGAGCGCGTCCGGGCGCTCCAGCGGGCGGCGACCTCGAGCGGCGTGCGCATCTCGCGCCGTCCCACGCGCGCCGATCGCCGTCGCGGCGCGCTGGGCGCCGTCATGCTCGTCGTCGCCGTCGCAGTCGGCGCCGTCGTCGTGCCCTACGCCGCGCGCGGCGCCGATCGCGATGTGCTGCGCTCCGCGTTCGGCCCCGACATCGACCTCGCCGCCGAGGTGAGCCCCCTCTCCTCGTACCGGGCGCTCTTCGCCGACGACCGGGCCGACGAGGTGCTCTTCCGTGTGGATCCGCAGGCCGGCTCGCCCTCGCGCATCCGCCTCGCGACCCTCGACAGCTACGACGGCGAGGTGTTCCGCGCCGGCGGCTCCGACTCCGTCGACGACGCCCGGTTCGTGCGTGTGCCGTCGGCGCTCGACGCGGGCGAGGGCAAGCCGCTGCGCACGAAGATCTCGATCGAGGGCCTGCAGGGGATCTGGATGCCGACGGTCGGCCGGCTGCAGTCGGTCGACTTCGCCGGCGACCGCGCTGCGGCCCTCGCCGACAGCTTCTACTACAGCGCCGAGGCGGCCGCCGGCGTCGAGACCGCCGGGACCGGGTTCGAGCGGGGCGACTCGTACGTCATCCGCTCGGTCGAGCCACGCCTTCCCGAGCTGACGACGATCACGGCGCCGGGAGGCGTCGACTCCTCCGCCGAGGTGCCCGAGAGTCTCGCGACGTGGGTCGAGCGCCACAAGACGGGGTCGGACGGCGCGGCGCTCAAGGGCCTCGTCGAACTGCTCCGCGAGCGCGGATACCTCAGTCACGGGCTCCTCCGCGAGGGCGAGGTGCCGCTGTGGGCGTCCTCGCTCTCCGGCTACGCTCCGCAGCCGAGCGCCTCGGGTCACTCGCTCGCGCGCATCGACGCCCTGTTCACGAGGCTCCTCGAGCGCGAGACGGATCCGCGGGCCGAGGCATCCGGAAACTATGTCGCCGGCATCGGCGACGACGAGCAGTTCGCCGTCGCCGCCGCCCTCATCGCGCGCGAGCTGGGCTTTCCCTCGCGCGTGGTCGTCGGAGCGCGGCTGTCTTCGAGCGACCCCGGCGTCGCGACGTGCGACGAGGGCGTCTGCCGCGCGCAGGACATCGCGGCGTGGGCCGAAGTGCAAGATGACGCGGGGGAGTGGATCCCCGTCGACGCGTCGCCGCAGTACGCCGACACGCCGAGCCTCGAGGTGACCGAGCAGCGCGACCCCGAGAACGTCACCGAAGTGCGTCCCGACTCCGTCGAGGAGGTGCTCCCGCCCGACCCGGTGCAGGAGGACTCGGGCGCCGACGACGACGTGCAGACCGACGCCGGTGCCGACCTCGCGTGGCTCTGGCCGATCCTTCGCACTTCGGGCATCGTGGCCGCGATCCTCGCCCTCGCGCTCGGTCCGTTCATCGCGATCGTGGCAGCCAAGGCCGTCCGCCGGCGCGGTCGCCGCACGCAGGGCGCCCCCGCGGTGCGGGTCGCGGGCGGATGGGACGAATACGTGGATGCCGCGGTCGACGCGGGCCGCGGCGCACCGCGTGCGCTCACGCGCTCCGAGATCGCCGCGGCCTACGGGACGGACTCCGGCCCCCTGCTCGCCGAGCACGCCGACCGCGCCGTCTTCGCCGGCGGCACGACGACCCTCGACGAGGCTGATGAGTTCTGGAGGATCGTCGACGAGGAGCGCCGGCGACTCGCCCGCGAGAACGGGTTCTGGCGCCGGGTCCTCGCGACCGTATCGTTGAGATCGTTCATCCGTCCTCTGGCCCCGACGAAGGGGCGCAGGGAGCGCACCGCCGGAAGGGGGCAGCGCGGCGCCGCCCAGCGCGCGCACACCACGTCATGACCAACCTCGAACTGTGGAACGCGATCACGCTCGGCGTGGCCTTCGTGCTGACGGCGCTGCTCTTCTACGTGTGGACGGCGATCGCGCTGGCCGCCGTCTTCCGCAAGAGCGGCGAGGAGAGCTGGAAGGCGTGGGTGCCGATCCTCAACGTGGTCGTCCTGCTGCGCCTCGGCGGCCTCTCGGGCTGGCTCGTGCTGCTGTTCATCATCCCGATCATCGGCTGGATCGCCCTCATCATCGCCGTGTACCGCATCAACGTCGCGTTCGGCCACGGGGCGGGGATGACGGTGCTCGCGTGGTTCCTCTTCCCCGTCTGGGCGACGGTCCTGGGCTTCGGCTCCGCCCGCTGGCTCGGGCGTGAGGAGGCCGTCCGCGGGCCGCTGCGCTCGTCGTACGCCGACGCGCCGCCGTCGATGCGTCCCGCCGACGCGAACCCCGCGACGACGACCTTCGCGCCTCTCGTTCCGCCGCCGGCCTACGGCCTGCCGCCGGCGGCTGCGACCCCTCCTGCTCCGCCGTCCGCGCCGGCCTTCCCGGCTGCTGCTGCTCCGGGGCTCGCCGCGCCCGCCGCCCCTGCCCCGGCCGCCGCACCGGCACCCGTTGCCGGGTCGGCGTCGCCCGTGCCCGCCGCTCCGGCCGCAGGCTGGACGCCGCCCCCGCTCCCGCCGCACGCGGTACGCCCCGAGCCGGTCCGCTCCTCCCAACCCGCCGCCGATCTTCCCGCCGCCGACCTTCCCGGTACCGACCAGGTCGGAGCCGACCGGTCCGTCCCGGTCGACTCCACGCCCACGTTCGCCGATGCCCCCGCGCCCGCGCGGCCGGTCTTCACGGCGCCGGCTGTTCCGGCGGCGCCCGTCGCGGACGCCCCCGACGACGCCGACGACCTCGACGACGAGCCCGGGATCGCCGCGCCCGTCTCGTCGGCCCCTCGCCGCAGCAGCGCGGCGGACGCGGCGGCCGCCATGCCCGACTGGGATGACGACGACGACGCCGACGCGCCCGGCGACGAGCCCTCCTGGGACGTCGACTTCGGCGGCGCCTCGGCGACGGGCGAGGTGACGGATGCCGTGACCGGCGCCCCCGCCCCCGTGTCGGCCGCTCCGCGGCGCGCGGTGCCGCCCGCCGACGAACCCGGACCCTTCTCGGCCGCTCCGCGGCGCGCGGTGCCCGATCTCGACGACTCCACCGACGAGCCACCCGTCACGAGCGTGCCGGCCGCGGCGCCCGCCGCCGCCATGCGCGAGCCCTGGGCCCCCGCGCCCTCACCGATGCCCGGCGAGAGCGAGGCGTTCCCCGAGACGTCGGGCCCCGTCTCGGCGATCGCGGGCGCTCCCGACGCGGGCGGCCCCCGCTCGGCGCTGGCGTCGGTGTCGGCGCTGCACACGCGCCCGCACATCCCTGAGGATGACGAGTTCGACGCGACGATCGTCGCCCGGCGCAAGCGCACCGCGTGGACCCTCGTCGATCCGACGGGCACGCGCATCCCGCTGACCTCCGACGTCGTGCTGCTGGGCCGTCGCCCGTCCGCCGACCCCGGGTTCCCGGGCGCGCAGCTGGTCGCCCTCGACGACGACACCCGCACGATATCGAAGACCCACGCGCGACTGCAGCTGCGCGACGACAAGTGGTACATCACCGACCTCGCCTCGACGAACGGCGTGCTCTTCTCGACGCTCATGGGCACCGAGGTCGCGGCGACCCCCGGTGAAGAGACGGAGGCGGGGGAGAGGTTCCTCCTCGGTGACGCGGAGGTGTCGCTCAGCCGGAGCGACGCGTGAGCACCCCCCGCGACGACGAACCGGGCGCCGCCGACCCCGACCTCGACGAAGGAACCGTCCGGCTGCCGCGCGCCGCCCCCGACGATCGCACCGCGCTCTCGCCGCGCCGCGGCCGCACCGTAGAGCCCGACCTCGATGCGACGATCCCCGGCGGCTCGCCGATGCCGCGCCCCTCAGGCGGGCATCGGCCCGCGGCATCCGCCCCGCGCCCGTCCGCCGCGCCGCCGCGCGACTCCGGTCCCGGGCCTCGCCGCGCCGGGACGCCCCCGCGCTCCGACGACGATCAGCCCCTCACCGACGCGGCCGCCGATCCCGACGACGGCTCGACGATGGTCGTCCGGCGCGAGTCCCGCCGGCGCGCCGCCGCGCGTGCAGAGCGGGCGACGGATGCCGCGTCCCCCGACGCCGGGCGGCAGACCCCCGCGCCGCAGCGCGGCGCCATGCCCCCGCCACCCTCGGCCGGCCTGGCGACGGACGCAGACCTCGCCGCAACCGCCGGCCCGGCGTCCGCGTCCGCGTCCGCGCGCGCTGCGCGGGATCCCGAGCCCGCCGACGCGATCTACCGGCCCCGCGCGACCGACCCCGTCCGCGTCGAGCGTGCCCCGCGCCCGGAACGCGCCCCGCAGGAGTTCGTCGACACCGCCGCGGTGGAGGCATTCACCCGCGCCCGGCGCCGCCGCCGCCTGCTCATCGCGGCCGTCATCGCGGCGCTCGTCGTGGTGGGCGCGGTCGCGCTCCTCGCCACGCTCGCGCTGACCGGCTGACCTTGCGGGCGGCGGCGGGGCGCGGCATCCGTCCCCGTTCCCCGCGCTCCGCGCTGGTTTGACCGTCCTCCCGGATCGGGCGTATCATAGGAGGGTGTGCGCTCTCGCGCGCCGTCCGCCGTGCCTCGGCGCGGTCGCCGGCCCGAGTCCGCCGCATCTCAGGGAACGGCCTGCGAACAGGCCACCCCCACGGCATATCCACCACACAACAGCACGGCACCATCATGCCGCGCCGGCGGATCCGCGTGAGCCTCGGGCGAAACAGATCGCAAGATCGGCAGAGCCCGAGGGGAGACCACGAACGCTGTCACCGTGCAGCATCTACAAGGAGAGAACGTGCCAACCATTCAGCAGTTGGTTCGCAAGGGGCGTACGCCGAAGGTCTCGAAGACCAAGGCTCCCGCCCTGAAGTCGAACCCGCAGCAGGCGGGCGTCTGCACCCGCGTGTACACGACCACGCCCAAGAAGCCGAACTCGGCGATGCGCAAGGTCGCCCGTGTCAAGCTCCGCAACGGCACCGAGGTCACGGCCTACATCCCCGGCGAGGGCCACAACCTCCAGGAGCACTCGCTCGTGCTCGTCCGTGGCGGCCGTGTGAAGGACCTCCCGGGTGTCCGTTACAAGATCGTCCGCGGCGCGCTCGACACGCAGGCCGTGAAGAACCGCAAGCAGGCCCGTAGCCGCTACGGCGCGAAGAAGGGTTGAGTTAGATGCCTCGCAAGGGACCCGCCCCGAAGCGCCCCGTCGTCAACGACCCGGTCTACGGCGCTCCGATCGTCAGCCAGCTGGTGAACAAGATCCTCGTCGACGGCAAGAAGTCGCTCGCCGAGTCGATCGTCTACAACGCCCTCAAGGGCGTCGAGTCCAAGAACGGCCAGGACGCCGTCGCCACGCTCAAGAAGGCCCTCGACAACGTGCGCCCGACCCTCGAGGTCAAGTCGCGCCGCGTCGGCGGCTCGACCTACCAGGTGCCGGTCGAGGTCAAGCCTCACCGCGCCAACACGCTCGCCCTGCGCTGGCTCGTCAGCTACGCCAAGGGTCGTCGTGAGAAGACCATGACCGAGCGCCTCCAGAACGAGATCCTGGATGCCTCGAACGGCCTGGGTGCCGCGGTCAAGCGCCGCGAAGACACCCACAAGATGGCCGAGTCGAACCGCGCCTTCGCGCACTACCGCTGGTAACCAGCGCGGCGGCCGCGCCGGGGCATCCCCTCGGCGCGGCCGTCCCACCCGCCTGATCGTCACGAACGATCACCCGGATTCCGACAAGTAAGGAAACACCCCGTGGCACAAGAAGTGCTCACCGACCTCAACAAGGTCCGCAACATCGGCATCATGGCGCACATCGATGCCGGCAAGACGACGACGACCGAGCGCATCCTCTTCTACACGGGCGTCAACCACAAGATCGGCGAGACGCACGACGGCGCTGCCACCACCGACTGGATGGAGCAGGAGCAGGAGCGCGGCATCACGATCACGTCGGCCGCCGTCACCTGCTTCTGGGACAACAACCAGATCAACATCATCGACACCCCCGGCCACGTCGACTTCACCGTCGAGGTGGAGCGCTCGCTCCGCGTCCTCGACGGCGCGGTCGCGGTGTTCGACGGCAAGGAGGGCGTCGAGCCCCAGTCCGAGACCGTCTGGCGCCAGGCCGACAAGTACGACGTCCCCCGCATCTGCTTCGTCAACAAGATGGACAAGCTGGGCGCGGACTTCTACTTCACGGTCGACACGATCGTCAACCGCCTGAAGGCCAAGCCCCTCGTGCTCCAGCTGCCCATCGGCGTCGAGAGCGACTTCGTCGGTGTCGTCGACCTCGTCGAGATGCGCGCACTCGTGTGGCCCGGCGACGCCAAGGGCGACGTGACCATGGGCGCCAAGTACGAGGTCCAGGAGATCCCGGCCGACATGGCCGACAAGGTCGCCGAGTACCGCGAGCGCCTGCTCGAGACGGTCGCCGAGACCGACGAGCACCTGCTCGAGAAGCACTTCGGCGGCGAGGGCCTGACGGTCCAGGAGATCAAGGCTGCGATCCGCAAGCTCACGATCAACTCCGAGATCTACCCCGTCCTGTGCGGATCGGCGTTCAAGAACCGCGGCGTGCAGCCCATGCTCGACGCCGTCGTCGACTACCTCCCGTCGCCCCTCGACGTGCCCGCCATCGAGGCGCACGACCCGAAGGACGAGGAGCGCATCATCGAGCGTCACGCCGACCGCGACGAGCCGTTCGCGGCGCTCGCGTTCAAGATCGTGTCGCACCCGTTCTTCGGCCGCCTCACTTACATCCGCGTGTACTCGGGTCACCTCGACTCCGGCGCGCAGATCGTCAACGCGACCAAGGGCAAGAAGGAGCGCATCGGGAAGATCTTCCAGATGCACGCCAACAAGGAGAACCCGGTCGACTCGGTCACGGCGGGTCACATCTACGCCGTCATCGGCCTCAAGGACACCACGACGGGCGACACGCTCTCCGACGCGGCCAACCAGGTCGTGCTCGAGTCGATGACGTTCCCGGAGCCGGTCATCGAGGTCGCGATCGAGCCCAAGACCAAGGCCGACCAGGAGAAGCTGGGTGTCGCCATCCAGAAGCTCGCCGAGGAAGACCCGACGTTCCGCGTCGAGCAGAACTCCGAGACGGGCCAGACGGTCATCAAGGGCATGGGTGAGCTGCACCTCGACATCCTGGTCGACCGCATGAAGCGCGAGTTCAAGGTCGAGGCCAACATCGGAAAGCCGCAGGTGGCCTACCGCGAGACGATCAAGAAGGCCGTCGAGCGTCACGACTACACGCACAAGAAGCAGACCGGTGGCTCGGGCCAGTTCGCGAAGATCCAGTTCGCGATCGAGCCCCTCGAGGTCACGGCCGACAAGACGTACGAGTTCGAGAACAAGGTCACCGGTGGCCGCATCCCGCGCGAGTACATCGAGCCGACCAACCAGGGCTTCCAGGACGCGATGGCTGTCGGCGTGCTCGCCGGCTACCCCATGGTGGGCGTGAAGGCGACCCTCATCGACGGCGCGTCGCACGACGTCGACTCGTCCGAGATGGCGTTCAAGATCGCGGGCTCCATGGGCTTCAAGGAGGCCGTGCGCAAGGCGAACCCCGTCATCCTCGAGCCGCTCATGGCGGTCGAGGTGCGTACTCCCGAGGAGTACATGGGCGACGTCATCGGCGACCTCAACAGCCGCCGTGGCCAGATCCAGTCGATGGAGGACGCGGCGGGCGTCAAGGTCGTCCGCGCCCTGGTGCCGCTCTCCGAGATGTTCGGCTACATCGGCGACCTGCGTTCCAAGACCTCCGGCCGCGCCGTCTACTCCATGGAGTTCGACAGCTACGCCGAGGTTCCGCGCAACGTCGCGGACGAGATCGTCCAGAAGAACAAGGGCGAGTGATCGCCCCCGGGATGCCTCGGCGACGAGGCATCCCGGCTCCTACAACTTCACAGAATCAAACAGAACCCCTCTACTAAGCTAGAGAAATCCCCGTAGAGATCCGGTCGCAAACCAGCGCCCGGAATCGCTACACGACCGTCCTGAGGAGGACCCAGTGGCTAAGGCCAAGTTCGAGCGGACCAAGCCGCACGTGAACATCGGAACGATCGGTCACGTCGACCACGGCAAGACCACGCTCACCGCTGCGATCTCGAAGGTGCTCGCCGACAAGTACCCGTCGGCCACCAACGTTCAGCGCGACTTCGCGTCGATCGACTCCGCTCCCGAGGAGCGCCAGCGCGGCATCACGATCAACATCTCGCACGTCGAGTACGAGACCCCGAAGCGTCACTACGCTCACGTCGACGCCCCCGGTCACGCTGACTACATCAAGAACATGATCACGGGTGCCGCCCAGATGGACGGCGCGATCCTGGTCGTGGCCGCCACCGACGGCCCCATGGCACAGACCCGTGAGCACGTTCTGCTCGCCAAGCAGGTCGGCGTCCCCTACCTGCTCGTCGCGCTGAACAAGGCCGACATGGTCGACGACGAGGAGATCCTGGAGCTCGTCGAGCTCGAGGTCCGCGAGCTGCTCTCGTCGCAGGACTTCGACGGCGACAACGCCCCCGTCGTGCGCGTCTCGGGCCTCAAGGCTCTCGAGGGCGACGAGAAGTGGACGCAGTCGATCGTCGAGCTCATGGAGGCCGTCGACGAGTCCATCCCCGACCCGGTGCGTGACAAGGACAAGCCGTTCCTCATGCCCATCGAGGACGTCTTCACCATCACCGGCCGTGGCACGGTCGTCACGGGTCGCGCCGAGCGCGGCACGCTCGCGATCAACTCCGAGGTCGAGATCGTCGGCATCCGCCCGACGCAGAAGACCATCGTCACGGGTATCGAGATGTTCCACAAGCAGCTCGACGAGGCCTGGGCCGGCGAGAACTGTGGTCTGCTCCTTCGCGGCACCAAGCGTGACGACGTCGAGCGCGGCCAGGTCGTCGTGAAGCCCGGTTCGGTCACCCCGCACACCAACTTCGAGGGCACGGCGTACATCCTGTCCAAGGAGGAGGGCGGCCGTCACAACCCGTTCTTCACGAACTACCGCCCGCAGTTCTACTTCCGCACCACGGACGTGACCGGCGTCATCACGCTGCCCGAGGGCACCGAGATGGTCATGCCCGGTGACACCACCGACATGACGGTCGAGCTCATCCAGCCGATCGCCATGGAAGAGGGCCTCGGCTTCGCGATCCGTGAGGGTGGCCGCACCGTCGGCGCCGGCACGGTGACCAAGATCATCAAGTAAGTCCTCCGACGCGCAGTGCGCGTCTGACGACTCGAAGGCCCCTGGGACCCCGGTCCCAGGGGCCTTCGGCGTCGGCGCGGGGTTTACCTCCCTGATGCGGGCGGAGACAATGGAGGCCGCGGCGCTTCGTCGCGACTCGCAGTGAAGGGAAACCCGAATGGGCATCGACGACATCCTCAACCAGGGCAAGAAGCTCTACGGGGAGAACAAGGAGCAGGTCGACGGCTTCCTCGCGTCGGATCAGGCGGAGCAGGTCAGCGACCGGGTCTTCGACAGCGCCGCGGACCTCGCCAAGAAGATCGCTCCCGATCAGTACGACGCCACGGTCGACGAGTTCCGTGACAAGGCCGACGGCGCCGTCGGCAACGAGAAGTAGCGATGATCCGGGGGCCCGGGCAGGCGACTGCCCGGGCCTTTCGCGTGCCCGGCGAACGGGACATGCCCACAACGACATGTCGCGATCTCTTGTCCACCAATTGGTGGACAAGAGCGGGGTGTATCGGGATAGGATGAGGGAGCCCCGGCGGAGCTGCTCGAGACTCGAAGACGAGCCGGCCGGGCTGGGGCACTTGGGATCAGTGGGGACTGAATGGGTGCATATCTGGCGACGCCTTTGTCGAGGCGAGCCGCGAAACGGGGGGCGCCCGAACGCCCCTCCGCAATGACACGAAGCTGTTCGACCTGGGGGACGAATGAGCGGCGTACTCGTAACTGACTGGCTGCAGGCGAAGGGCGGGGCTGAGAACGTCTTCGAGGCGTTGACTCAGGCCTTCCCCGACGCGGATCGGCTCTGTCTCTGGAACGACAGCGACGGCCGGTTCGAGGGCGTCGCCGAGACGGTGCTCGCCGAGACGCCGTTGCGCCGCCACAAGGCCGCCGCTCTGCCCGTCATGCCCTCGGTCTGGCGCAACCTCGCGTGGAGCGACGCGGAGTGGATCCTCTGCGCGAGCCACCTGTTCGCGCACCACGCGCGCTTCGCCGGTCCTGCCCGGCATGCGCCGAAGCTCGTGTACGCCCACACTCCTGCGCGCTACCTCTGGGCGCCCGAGCTCGACCCGCGCGGCTCCGGAGCCGTCGCCCGCGCCGGTGCGGCCGTCCTGAAGCCGATCGACCGGCATCGCGCGAGCGAGGCCGTGGCGATCGCCGCGAACAGCCGCTTCGTGGCCGACCGCATCCGCGAGTCGTGGAACCGCGAGGCCGTGGTCATCCACCCTCCCGTCGACGTCTACCGCTTCGCGGGGCCGCTGCCGCTGCTGCAGGCCGCAGACCGTGCCGTGGTCAAGAAGCTCCCTCGTGACTACCTGCTCGGAGTCTCCCGCTTCGTGTCGTACAAGCGGCTCGAGCGCGTCATCGACGCGGGCGCTGCGACCGGGATGCCCGTCGTGCTCGCCGGCGGCGGTCCCGACGAGGGGGAGCTGCGTCGTTACGCACGCGCCCGCTCGGTCGAGGTGACGTTCGTCCTGCTGCCCTCGAAAGACCTCCTCGCCTGGCTCTACCGTCGTGCGTGGGCGCTCGTCTTCCCGTCGGTCGAGGACTTCGGCATCGTGCCGATCGAGGCGATGGCCTCGGGCACCCCCGTCATCACGGGTGCGGTCGGCGGTCAGTCCGAGAGCGTCGTCGACGGGGTCTCGGGGGTCATCGTGCGCGACTGGACCCGCGAGGGGCTCATCGATGCGGTCGCCCGCGTGGGGATGATCTCGCCGGCGGCCAGCATGGCCCGGGCGCTCGACTTCGACGAGAGCGTCTTCCTCAACGCCATCCGCTCGTGGATCGGCGTGACGGTCGGCATCGCCGTCGCAGCCTGAGACTTCCGGTCTCTCCCGGCGACTCCGCTGCGGCCTGGCGCGTTCCGGGCGTCGCCGACTGTCGGCGACCGGGTCGTCAGAACGCGGTGTTCTGGGGGAACAGTGCGGCGCGCACGGTCTTGAGCAGGATGACGAGGTCGCCCGCGAGGGTCCAGTTCTCGACGTACGACAGGTCGAGCCGCACCGACTCCTCCCACGAGAGCGTCGAGCGACCGCTCACCTGCCAGAGGCCCGTGATGCCGGGCTTCACCAGGAAGCGGCGATGCACGTGGTCGGCATACTGCTGCACCTCGCGGGGGAGCGGCGGGCGGGGCCCGACGACCGACATCGAGCCCGCGAGGACGTTGAACAGCTGCGGCAGCTCGTCGAGGCTGAATCGCCGCAGGAAGCGTCCGACCGAGGTGACCCGCGGATCGGCGCTCATCTTGAAGAGCACCTCGTTGCCGCGGTCGCGCTGATCGGCGAGGCCGGGGAGGAGCTCCTCGGCGTTGCTCACCATCGTGCGGAACTTCCACATCCGGAACTGCCGGCCGTTGAGACCGATCCGGGTCTGTGCGAAGAGGACTGGGCCCGAGGAGGACGACCTGATCATCAGCGAGATGACGAGCATGACGGGCGCGAGGATGACGAGGCCGACACCCGCGAGGAAGACGTCGGTGAGGCGCTTCGCGAAGCGCTGACCGCGTGTGTACTGCGGCGTCTCGACGTGGATGAGGGGGAGGCCCGCGACGGGACGCGCCTGCAGACGCGGGCCGACGACGTCGGTGATGCTGGGCGCGAGCACGAGGTGCTCGCGGCCGGCCTCGAGCTCCCACGAGATGCGCTTGACCCCTGAGGGCGGCAGTTCATCGGTGTTGGTGATCGCGACGGTGTCTGCACCCGACGCCGCGATGCCGGCGCGCACGTCGAAGATGTCGCCCACGATCGGGATGTCGCTGCCGGGCACCGAGGTACCGGGTTCGCCGCGCGGGACGCAGGCGCCGACGACGAAGTAGCCGGCGCTCCTCGTGCGGCCGAGCGCGGCGCCGATCTGGGCGACCGACGGTGCGGAGCCCACGAGGAGGACCTTCGCGCAGTACTCGCCCTTGCGGCGCTTCGCGACGAGCCACTGGCGCCACGACCAGCGCTCGAGCATGAGGGCGGCGACCCCGATGGGGAAGCTGAGGAGGAGATACCCGCGCGCGACGTCGACGCGCAGCAGGAACGCCAGGATCGCGATCATCCCGAAGAGCCGGACGCTTCCCGAGATCACGCGGATGTACTCGGTCGCCCCCGTGCCCACCGTGCGGTCGCTGCGGGAGTCGATGAGCGCGAGCGACCACATCCACACCGCGACGAGCGCCGCGGAGAAGGCCCAGTACGGGATCTCGCTGAGTCGTGAGTCCTCGCGCAGCGAGACGGAGGTGTCGACCCAGCCGAACCACACGACCTGCGTGACGAAGACGACGGCGCTGAGCACGGCGAGGTCGCTCACCAGGAGGCGGCGCGCGAACGCGCGGCGCCAGTCGAGCGCGGCCGCGGGCTGCGGAACGGCAGCCGGTCGCGCGTGAGTCGACGCGCTCCGCGCGCGCCTCCTCGGTCCTTCCGCCGGCAGCTTCGCCGCGCGGACAACATTCGATGCCACGGGTCCCCTTCTGGCGAGGTCGACGCGCGTTTCGGGTCGACCCCTCGCCCCCAGCGAGAAGTCTGCGCGTCAGAACGTCATTCTGCCACCGCAGCGGCGATTTGCACCCGCCGGTTTCCGTCGGGAACGCGCCGGGAACCGGTGACCGCGCCCCCGGAGAAGACCGTGTCTGTGAACCCGCCCTGCAATACCCCCTCGCGACACGCCCGGGTTTGCGACACGCCCGGGCTGCCCGTAGACTAGTGAGGTTCCACATTCCGGTGCCCCTTTTGGCGTGCGCCGGATCACTGCCAGGGCAGTGCATAGGAAGCGCGAAAGCGCAGGACCTAGGCCGCGGGCAGCAGAACATGCACGGAGCGAGGGCGAAGCCCGAGACGAAGTGCAGCAAATCCGACACCTTTACCACCGCGGACGCGTGCGTCCTCGTGCGGTCGAGGAAGGAGCCGGATGCCGAGGCATCCGGTTTGACAGCAGAACAGTGGTGCAGCATCGCCGGCGCGAGCCGGTGAAGTGCCCAGGCGCCTCGCGATCGCGAAGCGCCACGTGCGTCCGATGCCCTCAGAGGTAAGACGCGGAAAGAGAGTGAGCAGACAATGGCGGGACAGAAGATCCGCATTCGCCTGAAGTCGTACGATCACGCCGGCCTCGACAGCTCGGCGCGCAAGATCGTCGACACCGTGACCCGTGCCGGCGCGACCGTCGTGGGCCCCGTGCCCCTTCCGACCGAGAAGAACGTCGTGTGCGTCATCCGGTCGCCCCACAAGTACAAGGACAGCCGCGAGCACTTCGAGATGCGCACCCACAAGCGTCTGATCGACATCATCGACCCGACGCCCAAGGCCGTCGACTCGCTGATGCGCCTCGACCTGCCTGCCGACGTCAACATCGAGATCAAGCTCTGAGGTTCGACGTGGCTGACATCAACAACAAGGTTTCCAAGGGCCTGCTCGGCACCAAGCTCGGCATGACCCAGGTCTGGAACGAGAACGGCAAGCTCGTTCCCGTCACCGTCATCGAGATCGCGCCGAACGTGGTGACCCAGGTTCGCACGCCCGAGAAGGACGGATACACCGCGGTCCAGATCGGCTACGGCCAGATCGACCCCCGCAAGGTGAACAAGCCCCTCACGGCCCACTTCGAGGCCGCCGGTGTGACCCCGCGTCGTCACCTCACCGAGATCCGCACGGCGGACGCTGCTGACTACTCACTCGGTCAGGAGCTCACGGTGGACGGCGTGTTCGAGGCCGGCCAGCTGGTCGACGTCGTCGGCACCAGCAAGGGCAAGGGCACCGCGGGTGTCATGAAGCGCCACAACTTCAAGGGCGTCTCGGCATCGCACGGTGCGCACCGCAACCACCGCAAGCCCGGTTCGATCGGCGCCTCGTCGACCCCGAGCCGTGTCTTCAAGGGCATGCGCATGGCCGGCCGTATGGGTGGCGAGCGCGTGACCGTCCTCAACCTCACGGTGCACGCCGTCGACGCCGAGAAGGGTCTGCTGCTCGTCAAGGGCGCCGTCCCCGGTGCGCGTGGCCGCATCGTCTACGTCCGCAACGCAGTGAAGGGTGCCTGATCTCCATGGCTGACTCGACTCTCGCGCTCGACGTCCTGAAGGCCGACGGCAAGAAGGCCGGCTCCGTGGAGCTGCCCGCCGCTCTCTTCGACGTCAAGACGAACATCCCGCTCATCCACCAGGTCGTCGTCGCGCAGCGCGCGGCGGCTCGCCAGGGCACCCACTCGACCAAGCGTCGCGGTGAGGTCTCGGGCGCCGGCCGCAAGCCCTTCAAGCAGAAGGGCACGGGTAACGCCCGCCAGGGCTCGATCCGCGCGCCGCACATGACCGGCGGTGGAATCGTGCACGGCCCGAAGCCGCGCGACTACTCGCAGCGCACGCCCAAGAAGATGATCGCCGCGGCCCTCCTGGGCTCGCTCAGCGACCGCGCCCGTGGCGAGCGCCTCCACATCGTCGAGTCCTTCGGCATCGAGGGTGCTCCCTCGACGAAGGCCGCCGCTGCGGTCCTCACCGACCTCGGTGCGACCAAGAACGTCCTGGTCGTCATCGACCGCGACGACGACCTCAGCATCCTGAGCGTGCGCAACCTCGCGTACGTCCACGTGCTGACGTTCGACCAGCTGAACGCCTACGACGTGCTCGTCTCCGACGACATCGTCTTCACCAAGGCCGCTTACGACGCCTTCGTCGCGTCGAAGTCGGGCGCCACCGAGGAGGTCTCGGCATGACCGCCGTGAGCACCAACGGCCAGACCGGCCGTTCGGTCCCTGTCAACAAGGACCCGCGCGACATCATCCTGAAGCCTGTCGTCTCCGAGAAGAGCTACGGGCTGATCGACGAGGGCAAGTACACGTTCCTCGTCGACCCGCGCGCCTCCAAGTCCGAGATCAAGCTCGCGATCGAGAAGATCTTCGGCGTCAAGGTGGGCTCGGTCAACACGCTCAACCGCGTCGGCAAGGCCCGTCGCACCCGCTTCGGCACGGGCAAGCGCAAGGACACCAAGCGCGCCATCGTGACGCTCAAGTCGGGCACCATCGACATCTTCACGGCAGTCGGCTGACGGTCGGGAACGAGGACTAGAGAACAATGGCAATTCGCAAGTACAAGCCCACGACGCCCGGTCGCCGCGGCTCGTCGGTGGCCGACTTCGCCGAGATCACCCGATCGACGCCCGAGAAGTCGCTCCTCCGCCCGCTGTCCAAGACGGGTGGCCGCAACAACCAGGGACGCATCACCACGCGTCACATCGGTGGCGGCCACAAGCGTCAGTACCGTGTCATCGACTTCCGTCGCAATGACAAGGACGGCATCGACGCCAAGGTCGCTCACATCGAGTACGACCCCAACCGCACCGCGCGCATCGCGCTCCTGCACTACTTCGACGGCGAGAAGCGCTACATCCTCGCGCCGAACAAGCTGGCGCAGGGCGATGTCGTCGAGTCGGGTGCCGGCGCCGACATCAAGCCCGGCAACAACCTGCCGCTGCGCAACATCCCCACGGGTACGGTCGTGCACGCGATCGAGCTCCGTCCCGGCGGCGGCGCCAAGCTCGCCCGCTCGGCGGGCACCTCGGTGCGTCTCGTCGCGAAGGACGGCCCGTACGCCCAGCTGCGTCTCCCCTCGGGCGAGATCCGCAACGTCGACGCGCGCTGCCGCGCGACGATCGGCGAGGTCGGCAACGCCGAGCAGTCGAACATCAACTGGGGCAAGGCCGGCCGCAAGCGCTGGAAGGGCGTCCGCCCGACCGTCCGTGGTGTCGCGATGAACCCCGTCGACCACCCGCACGGTGGTGGTGAGGGCAAGACCTCCGGTGGACGTCACCCCGTCACTCCTTGGGGCCAGGCTGAGGGTCGCACCCGCCACGCCAACAAGGAAAGCGACAAGTACATCGTCCGTCGTCGCAACGCCGGCAAGAAGCGCAAGTAGGAGTAGAGGAAGATGCCTCGTAGCCTTAAGAAGGGCCCCTTCGTCGACGAGCACCTGCTTCGCAAGGTCGTCGTCCAGAACGAAGCCGGTACCAAGAACGTCATCAAGACCTGGTCGCGTCGCTCGATGATCATCCCCGCGATGCTCGGGCACACGATCGCCGTCCACGACGGTCGCAAGCACATCCCTGTGTTCGTGACCGAGACCATGGTCGGCCACAAGCTGGGCGAATTCGCGCCCACCCGCACCTTCCGCGGCCACGTGAAGGACGACAAGAAGGGCCGCCGCCGCTGACGCGGTGGCGCATAGAGGAGAGAGAAATGGTGGAGTCCATCGCACGTGTGCGACACATCCGCGTGACCCCTCAGAAGGCTCGTCGTGTCGTCGCCCTCATCAAGGGCAAGCAGGCCCAGGAGGCGCTCGCGATCCTGAAGTTCGCGCCGCAGAGCGCGAGCGAGCCGATCTACAAGCTCGTCGCCTCGGCCATCGCGAACGCTCGCGTCAAGGCCGATCAGGTCAACGAGTACCTGGACGAGCAGGACCTGTACGTGGCCAACGCGTACGTCGACGAGGGCACGACGCTCAAGCGTTTCCAGCCCCGTGCACAGGGTCGCGCGTTCCAGATCAAGAAGCGCACGAGCCACATCACGGTCGTGCTCTCGACGCCGGAGTCCGCTGACGCGGTGCCCGCGGCCAAGACCAGCAAGAAGGCGAGCAAGTAATGGGACAGAAGGTCAACCCGTACGGCTTCCGCCTCGGCATCACCACGGACCACGTGTCGCGGTGGTTCTCGGACTCGACGAAGCCGGGCCAGCGCTACGCCGACTACGTCGCCGAGGACATCAAGATCCGCAAGCTCCTCCAGACGCAGCTCGACCGCGCCGGAGTCAGCAACATCGAGATCGAGCGCACGCGTGACCGCGTCCGCGTCGACATCCACACCGCCCGCCCGGGCATCGTGATCGGTCGCCGCGGCGCCGAGGCCGAGCGCATCCGCGCCGACCTCGAGAAGCTCAGCGGCAAGCAGATCCAGCTGAACATCCTCGAGGTCAAGAACCCCGAGGCCGACGCTCAGCTCGTCGCGCAGGGTGTCGCCGAGCAGCTCTCGGCTCGTGTGGCGTTCCGCCGCGCGATGCGCAAGGGTCTGCAGGGCGCGCAGCGCGCCGGCGCCAAGGGTGTCCGCATCCAGGTGTCCGGCCGTCTCGGCGGCGCCGAGATGAGCCGCTCGGAGTTCTACCGCGAGGGCCGTGTGCCCCTGCACACGCTCCGCGCGAACATCGACTACGGCTTCTACGAGGCCAAGACGACCTTCGGCCGCATCGGCGTGAAGGTCTGGATCTACAAGGGCGATCTCACCAACAAGGAGCTCGCACGCGAGCAGGCCAACGCGCCGAAGCAGTCCCGCGGTCGTGACGACCGTGGCGGCGACCGTCGCCGTGGCCCGCGCAACGAGGCCCCCGTGGCAGAAGGAGCGTCGGCGTAATGCTCATCCCCCGCAAGGTCAAGCACCGCAAGCAGCACCACCCCGGCCGTTCGGGCCAGGCCACCGGCGGCACGAAGGTCAGCTTCGGCGAGTTCGGCATCCAGGCCCTGACCCCCGCGTACGTGACCAACCGTCAGATCGAGTCCGCTCGTATCGCGATGACGCGTCACATCAAGCGTGGCGGCAAGGTGTGGATCAACATCTACCCCGACCGTCCGCTCACGAAGAAGCCCGCCGAGACCCGCATGGGTTCCGGTAAGGGTTCGCCCGAGTGGTGGGTCGCAAACGTCAAGCCGGGTCGCGTCCTCTTCGAGGTCGCCGGTGTCAACGAGCAGCTCGCTCGTGAGGCACTGACCCGTGCCATCCACAAGCTGCCTCTCAAGGCACGCATCATCAAGCGCGAGGAGGGCGACGCGTAATGGCGATCGGCACCAAGACGCTCGCTCCGAGCGAGCTCGACACGTTCGAAGACCAGCGCCTCGTCGAGGAGCTGCGCAAGGCCAAGGAAGAGCTGTTCAACCTGCGCTTCCAGTCGGCGACCGGCCAGCTCGAGAGCCACGGCCGCATCCGTGCGGTCAAGCGCGACATCGCGCGGCTCTACACCGTGATCCGTGAGCGCGAGCTCGGCATCCGTGCCACGCCCGCGCCCGTCGAGGTCACGACGAAGGCGAAGAAGACGAAGGCCAAGAAGGCGGATGCCGCTGACGAGGCCGTGAAGGAAGAGGCCGAGTGATGGCTACCGCGAAGAAGGCAGAGGCCGAGGTCGTCGAGACCACCGGTCACGAGTCGGCCGAGCACGACGTCCGCGACGCGAACGCCCGTGGCTACCGCAAGTCCCGCCGCGGCTACGTCGTGAGCGACAAGATGGACAAGACGATCGTCGTCGAGGTCGAGGACCGCGTGAAGCACCCCCTCTACGGCAAGGTCATCCGTCGGACGTCCAAGGTCAAGGCACACGACGAGGGCAACACGGCCGGCATCGGCGACCTCGTCCTCATCAACGAGACTCGTCCGCTGAGCGCCACCAAGCGCTGGCGCCTGGTCGAGATCCTCGAGAAGGCCAAGTAAGCCCTCGGGCCTGCTTGGAACCAAGGAGTAAGAAGTGATTCAGAACGAATCCCGCCTCAAGGTCGCCGACAACACCGGCGCCAAGGAGCTGCTCACGATCCGTGTGCTCGGCGGCTCCAACCGGCGCTACGCCGGCCTCGGCGACGTCATCGTCGCCACGGTCAAGGACGCCATCCCGGGTGGAAACGTCAAGAAGGGCGACGTGGTCAAGGCCGTCGTCGTCCGCACTGTCAAGCAGACGCGCCGTGCAGACGGCTCGTACATCAAGTTCGACGAGAACGCCGCCGTCATCCTGAAGAACGACGGGGAGCCCCGCGGCACCCGCATCTTCGGACCGGTCGGTCGTGAGCTTCGCGACAAGAAGTTCATGAAGATCGTCTCGCTCGCCCCGGAGGTCATTTGATCATGGCGAAGATCAAGAAGGGCGACCTGGTTCAGGTCATCTCGGGCGCCAAGCCCGAGCGCGGCGGAGACCGCGGCAAGCAGGGCAAGGTCCTCGAGGTCCTTACCGAGCAGAACCGCGTCATCGTCCAGGGCGTGAACTACGTCACCAAGCACAGCCGCGTGGGTCAGACCCAGCGCGGTACCAAGACCGGCGGCATCGAGACGTTCGAGGCCCCGATCCACATCTCCAACGTCGCGCTCGTCGACCCCTCGACCAAGAAGCCGACCCGTGTCGGCCACCGTGTCGAGGAGAAGACCAAGGACGGCGTGAAGCGCACCGTCCGCGTGCGCTACGCGAAGAAGTCAGGCAAGGAACTCTGAACATGAGCAGCACCACTGCCGTGGAGGCTGGCAAGATCCAGCCCCGCCTGAAGCAGAAGTACAACGCCGAGATCAAGAAGGCTCTGCAGGAAGAGTTCGGCTACGCCAACGTCATGCAGACGCCGGGCCTGGTCAAGGTCGTCGTCAACACCGGTGTCGGCGAGGCGGCTCGCGACAGCAAGGTGATCGATGGTGCGGTCGACGACCTCACCAAGATCACCGGTCAGAAGCCGATCGTCACGAAGGCCCGCAAGTCCATCGCGCAGTTCAAGCTGCGCGAGGGCCAGGCCATCGGCGCGCACGTCACCCTCCGCGGCGACCGTGCGTGGGAGTTCATCGACCGCCTGGTCAACCTCGCGCTGCCCCGTATCCGCGACTTCCGCGGCCTCTCGGGCAAGCAGTTCGACGGCCACGGCAACTACACCTTCGGTCTCCAGGAGCAGTCCGTGTTCCACGAGATCAACCAGGACAAGATCGACCGCGTGCGCGGTTTCGACATCACGATCGTCACCACGGCGACGACGGATGACGAGGGTCGGGCGCTGCTGCGTCACCTGGGCTTCCCGTTCCGCTCGGACGACGCCCAGGCCTGATCGACCACACCCCGCTCCGGTTCCCCGAGCACCTCGGGGAACCGGGGCAGTCATAGAAGGTCGCCTGTCGTGTAACGGCAGTCGAAACCTCTTGAACAAAGGAAAACGAAAATGACAATGACAGACCCGGTCGCAGACATGCTGACCCGTCTGCGCAACGCGAACTCGGCGCACCACGACTCCGTGTCGCTGCCGAGCTCGAAGCTCAAGACGCACATCGCCGACATCCTCAAGCAGGAGGGCTACATCGCCGAGTGGGCCGTCGAGGATGCCCGCGTCGGCCAGACCCTCACCCTGACGCTCAAGTACGGCCCGAACCGCGAGCGGTCGATCGCCGGCATCAAGCGCGTCTCCAAGCCCGGTCTTCGTGTCTACGCGAAGTCGAACGAGATCCCCAAGGTCCTCGGTGGCCTGGGCGTCGCCATCCTTTCCACCTCCTCCGGTCTTCTCACCGACCGTCAGGCCGAGCAGAAGGGCGTGGGTGGGGAAGTCCTCGCCTACGTGTGGTGATCTGACATGTCTCGTATCGGTCGTCTCCCGATCGACATCCCCGCCGGTGTGACCATCACGGTCGACGGTCAGGACGTCGCGGTCAAGGGCCCCAAGGGCGAGCTGTCGCTCACCGTGGCACGCCCCATCGAAGTCAAGGTCGAAGAGGGTCAGGTGCTCGTCACCCGTCCCGACGACGAGCGCTCCTCGCGTTCGCTCCACGGCCTGACCCGCACGCTCATCAACAACAACATCATCGGTGTCACCCAGGGCTACACCAAGGGCCTCGAGGTCGTCGGCACGGGTTACCGCGTGGCGCAGAAGGGCAGCTCGGTCGAGTTCGCCCTCGGCTTCTCGCACCCCGTCCTCGTCGACCCGCCCGCGGGCATCACCTTCACGGTCGAGGGCAACAACAAGCTCACCGTGAGCGGCATCGACAAGCAGGCCGTCGGCGAGGCGGCTGCCAACATCCGCAAGATTCGCAAGCCCGAGCCGTACAAGGGCAAGGGTGTGCGCTACGCCGGCGAGGTCGTTCGGCGCAAGGCCGGAAAGGCTGGTAAGTAACCATGGCTGTGAAGTCGAAGACCGACGCGCGTGCGCGTCGTCACGCCCGCCTTCGCAAGAAGGTCGTCGGCACCCCCGAGCGTCCGCGCCTGGTCGTCACGCGTTCGGCGCGCCACGTCTTCGTGCAGATCGTCGACGACAGCAAGGGCCACACGCTGGCCTCTGCCTCGACGCTCGAGGCCGACCTGCGCGCATCCGACGACGACAAGACGGCCAAGGCCCGCAAGGTCGGCGAGCTCCTCGCCGAGCGCGCGAAGGCCGCGGGTGTCTCTGACGTCGTGTTCGACCGTGGCGGCAACCGCTACGCCGGCCGTGTCGCGGCGATCGCCGACGGCGCCCGCGAGGGAGGTCTGAACCTGTGAGTGAGATCAAGGAGAACAACGTGACCGAGCAGGCTGCCACCGAGGCGCCGGCCGAGGCGGCTGCGACCACCGAGCGTGAGCGCGAGCCCCGCCGCGGCGGTCGCGAGCGCAACCCGAACCGCGACCGCGGCGGACGCGACCGTGCCGAGAGCCAGTTCCTCGAGCGCGTCGTCACGATCAACCGCGTGTCGAAGGTCGTCAAGGGCGGTCGTCGCTTCAGCTTCACGGCGCTGGTCGTCGTGGGCGATGGCAACGGCGTCGTGGGCGTCGGCTACGGCAAGGCCCGTGAGGTCCCCCTCGCCATCTCGAAGGGTGTCGAAGAGGCCAAGCGCAACTTCTTCCGCGTGCCCCGCGCCGGCGTCACCATCCCGCACCCCGTGCAGGGTGAGGCCGCGGCCGGTGTCGTGCTGCTGCGTCCGGCTGCCGCCGGTACCGGTGTCATCGCGGGCGGCCCCGTCCGCGCCGTCCTCGAGTGCGCCGGCATCCACGACGTCCTGTCGAAGTCGCTCGGCTCGTCGAACACGATCAACATCGTCCACGCGACGGTCGCCGCCCTGAAGCAGCTCGAGGAGCCCCGTGCGGTCGCCGCGCGTCGTGGCCTCGAGTTCGACCAGGTCGCGCCGGCCCGTCTCGTCCGTGCCGAGGCAGAGGCCGCGGCTGCTGCGAAGGCAGGTGTCTGATGGCTGCGCGTCTGAAGGTCACGCAGGTCAAGTCCAAGGTGAGCGAGAAGCAGAACCAGCGCGACACGCTGCGTTCGCTGGGTCTCAAGCGGATCGGCGACTCGGTCGTCCGTCCCGACGACGCGCAGACGCGCGGCTACGTCAAGACCGTCGCCCACCTCGTCAAGGTTGAGGAGATCGACTGATGGCTGAGAAGGCCGAGAAGAAGGACGAGGCGGTTCAGGCCGCCGAGCCCAAGAAGGCTGCCGCCAAGAAGCCGGCCGCCGAGAAGGCGCCCAAGGCCGCGAAGGCGGACGCCAAGGCTGCTCCCAAGAAGGACGCCGTGAAGAAGGATGCCCCGGCAGCCCGCCCCGGCGTGCTCAAGGTGCACCACCTCCGTCCCGTGCCCGGATCCAACACGCCCAAGACGCGTGTGGGTCGCGGTGAGGGCTCGAAGGGCAAGACCGCCGGCCGTGGCACCAAGGGCACGAAGGCCCGCTACCAGGTCAAGGTCGGCTTCGAGGGCGGCCAGATGCCGCTGCACATGCGCACTCCGAAGCTGCGCGGGTTCAAGAACCCGTTCCGCGTCGAGTACCAGGTGGTCAACCTCGACAAGCTCGCCGAGCTCTACCCCTCGGGCGGCGACGTCACCGTGAGCGACCTCGTCGCCAAGGGTGCCGTCCGCAAGAACGAGAAGGTCAAGGTGCTCGGCACCGGCGACATCGCGGTCAAGCTCACCGTTTCGGTCGACAAGGTCTCGGGTTCTGCCGAGCAGAAGATCGTCGCGGCGGGCGGTTCCGTCAAGTAGTACCCAGCAGGGGTCGGAGCGTGCTCCGGCCCCTGCTGTCGTCCCTGGCGTAACCCCTCGCAACGTCGCGGGTCCCGCTGGGTTACGCTGGTTGACGGTGCGCCCTGTCGCGTGCCGGCACCCCCTCTGGAGGCAAGCTCTTGTTCAGCGCAATCGCGCGGGTCTTCCGTACCCCCGACCTTCGGCGGAAGATCGCATTCACACTGGCGATCATCGCCCTCTATCGTCTCGGCGCGCACGTCCCGGCTCCGTTCGTGGACTTCCCGAACGTGCAGGACTGTCTGCGCGCGCAGAGCTCCGGCACCGAGGGCCTGCTGTCGCTGGTCAACCTCTTCTCCGGCGGTGCGCTGCTGCAGCTGTCGATCTTCGCGCTCGGCGTCATGCCGTACATCACCGCGACGATCATCGTGCAGCTGCTCCGCGTGGTGATCCCGCATTTCGAGACCCTCTACAAGGAGGGCCAGTCGGGTCAGGCCCGGCTGACGCAGTACACGCGCTACCTGACGATCGCGCTCGCACTGCTGCAGTCGACGACGCTCGTGACGGTGGCCCGCAGCGGCCAGCTGTTCGGCACGACCGGCATCCCCGCGTGCGAGCAGCTCCTCACCAACGACGTGTGGTGGGCGCAGCTGCTCATGATCATCACGATGACCGCCGGCACGGGCCTCATCATGTGGTTCGCCGAGCTCGTCACCGAGCGCGGCATCGGCAACGGCATGTCGATCCTCATCTTCACGTCGATCGCGGCGGCCTTCCCCGCGTCGATGTGGGCGATCTGGCAGTCCCGCGGGTTCGAGGTCTTCCTCCTCGTCCTGGCGGTCGGCGTCGTCGTCGTGGCGCTGGTGGTGTTCGTCGAGCAGTCGCAGCGGCGCATCCCGGTGCAGTACGCCAAGCGCATGGTCGGTCGTCGTACGTACGGCGGCACGAACACCTACATCCCGATCAAGGTCAACATGGCCGGCGTCGTGCCCGTCATCTTCGCCTCCTCGCTGCTGTACATCCCCGCGCTCATCGCGCAGTTCAACCAGCCTCAGGCAGGCCAGGAAGTGCCGGGGTGGGTCGCGTGGATCCAGCTCTACCTCGTGCGCGGCGACCACCCGCTGTACATGCTCCTGTACTTCCTGCTCATCGTCGGCTTCACGTACTTCTACGTCGCGATCACGTTCAACCCCGTCGAGGTCGCCGACAACATGAAGAAGTACGGCGGGTTCATCCCCGGCATCCGTGCGGGTCGTCCGACCGCCGAATACCTCGATTACGTGCTCACGCGCATCACGCTGCCGGGCTCGATCTACCTCGGCCTCATCGCGCTCCTCCCGCTCATCGCGCTGGCGACGGTCGGTGCCAACCAGAACTTCCCGTTCGGCGGCGCCTCGATCCTCATCATCGTCGGTGTGGGTCTTGAGACCGTGAAGCAGATCGACGCGCAGCTGCAGCAGCGACACTACGAAGGACTTCTGCGATGACCCTTCGTCAGGCTCAGGACATCGGCTCACGTCCCGTCCGCCTCCTGATCGTCGGACCCCAGGGCTCTGGAAAGGGCACGCAAGGCGTCCGCATCGCGGAGACGTTCGGCATCCCGGTCATCTCGACCGGTGACGTCTTCCGCGCGAACGTCTCCGAGGGCACGGAGCTGGGTCAGCAGGTCAAGAGCATCATCGACGCCGGTCAGCTCGTCCCCGACGAACTGACGAGCGCCGTGGTCCGCGATCGCCTCTCGCAGGACGACGCCGCGGCCGGCTTCCTCCTCGACGGCTATCCGCGCAACGTCGCCCAGGTCATGCACCTCGACGAGTTCCTCGAGGGCCGCGACGAGACGCTCGACGCCGTCATCGTGCTCACCGTCCCGCGCGAGGAGAGCATCGCCCGCCTCGCCAAGCGCGCGCACGAGCAGGGTCGCGCCGACGACACCGACGAGGTCATCGCCGCGCGGCTGTCGATCTACGAGACCGAGACCGCGCCGATCCTCGGCGTCTACGGCTCCCGCGGGATCGTCGAGGAGGTCGACGGCGTCGGCTCGCTCGACGACATCACCGCCCGCATCATCGCGGCGCTCGAGGCGCGCGGGCTCGCCCGCCCGGCCGCCGCCTGACGTGGTCTCGCTCCGCCGCTCGATCTACAAGTCGCCCGCCCAGCTGCGGTCGATGGTGGAGCCGGGCCTCATCACGGCCGCTGCCCTCGAGGCGGTGCGCGCGCTGATCGCGCCGGGCGTCACGACCGAGGAACTGGATGCCGAGGCATCCCGCATCATCACCTCGCGCGGTGCGCGCTCGAACTTCCAGCTCGTCCGCGGATACCGCCACACGATCTGCGCCTCGATCAACGAGCAGGTCGTGCACGGCATCCCCTCCTCCCGCGTCCTCGAGCCCGGTGACATCGTCTCGATCGACGCCGGCGCCGAGTACCGCGGCTGGAACGGCGACTCGGCCTTCACGGTCGTCGTGCCCGATCCGACCCGCCCCGACGTCGTCGCCGAGCGCGAAGAGCTGTCCCGCGTGACGGAGGGCTCGCTGTGGGCCGGCATCGCGTCGCTCGCGACGGCCACGCACCTCGCCGAGGTCGGCGTCGCCGTGCAGTCGCACATCGACGGGTCCGGTCACGGCTACGGCATCCTGCGCGACTACGTCGGCCACGGCATCGGGCGCAAGATGCACGAGTCGCCCTCGGTCTTCAACTACCGCGTGTCCGATCCGGGGCCCGAGATCCGTCCCGGGCTCGCACTCGCGATCGAGCCGATGGTCGTCATCGGCGATCAGGCGACGCGCGTCGAAGACGACGGCTGGACGGTTTCCACCCTCGACGGCACCGCCGGTTCCCATTGGGAACATAGCGTCGCCGTGCACGATGACGGTATCTGGGTGCTCACGGCGCCCGACGGCGGCAAAGCGGGTCTCGCGCCGTTCGGCGTGACGCCCGTGCCCGTGGCTTAGAAGGAGAACGCGATGGCTCAGAAGCAGCAGCGCAAGGTCAACTGGTTCGCGATCTGGATCAGCATCGGCGTGGTCGTCGCGCTCGTGGTCGTCGCGGCGCTGGTCGTGTGGATGAACTCCGCCTCGTCCGGCCCGGGGGAGACGCCGAAGGCGTCCAACATCAACTCCGAGACGGGCGCCATCAGCGTCGGCGAGGGCTCGAACACGCTCGACACGTACATCGACTTCATGTGCCCGATCTGCAACCAGTTCGAGCAGAGCTACGGCGAGACCATCCAGGGCCTCGTCGACGACGGCTCGGTCACGCTGAACATCCACCCGATCTCGATCCTCGACCGGGCCTCGCAGGGCACGGAGTACTCGACGCGGGCCGCGAACGCGATGTACTGCGTCGCGGCGGCGGATGCCGAGGCATCCGTGCCCTTCATGAAGGCCATGTACGAGAATCAGCCGCAGGAGGGCTCGACGGGCCTGACCGACGAGCAGATCCTCGGCATCGCGAAGACCGTCGGCGTGACGGGCATCGACGACTGCGTCAACAGCGGCCGCTACTCGAAGTTCGTCGCGACCATGACCGAGAAGACCCCCGTCAAGGAGGGCGCCTCGGGCATCGGCACGCCGACCGTCGTGCTCAACGGCGAGATCGTCGACCTGACCGGCGACCCCCAGGCCGACATCGTCAACGCCCTCCAGTAGCGGGCGAGCCGACCGCGGAGGCGGCGAGTTGCCGGAGGGTTCGGCATAACGTACACTTGATCTTTGGTGCTTTGCGCCTTTGTCGGCGTGTCCGAGCACCAAAATCCCATCCACCGCAGACCGACCGGTCTGCAATACAGCGATAGCGAGCGTATGGCGAAGAAAGACGGCGTCATCGAGATCGAAGGCGTGATCACCGAGGCGCTGCCCAACGCGATGTTCCGCGTGGAGCTGAGCAACGGGCATAAGGTCCTCGCCACGATCTCCGGCAAGATGCGGCAGAACTACATCCGCATCATCCCCGAAGACCGCGTGGTCGTGGAGCTCAGCCCCTACGACCTCACCCGCGGACGCATCGTCTACCGCTACCGCTAGACCGGTCGAGAAGTAACGCCCCGCACGAGTCCGGAAGGACGCGTGCGCCCGGCGAAGACAGCGAAACAGGAATCATGAAGGTCAACCCCTCCGTCAAGCCCATCTGCGACCACTGCAAGATCATCCGCCGCCACGGCCGCGTCATGGTGATCTGCAAGAGCAACCCGCGTCACAAGCAGCGCCAGGGCTGACGCGTCGGCGGCGCTCGGCCACTCCGGCGCCGCCGCCCCGCGAACTCACAACTCAATACGAAAACAGGCAGGATCAGATCCCGCTCGCGAGAGCGGGGGACACCTCGGGGCGGAGGCCCGGGCACCGATCCTGCTCCACACCTCCACCTACTCCTAGGAGAGCCGCATGGCACGTCTCGCCGGCGTCGACATCCCGCGTGACAAGCGCGTGGTCATCGCCCTGACCTACATCTACGGCATCGGCCGTACCCGCTCGAACGAGATCCTCACCGCGACGGAGATCGACGAGAACGTCCGCGTCAAGGACCTCACCGACGACCAGCTCGTCGCGCTCCGCGACTACATCGAGGGGACCTACAAGGTGGAGGGTGACCTTCGCCGCGAGGTCGCCGCCGACATCCGCCGCAAGGTCGAGATCGGCTCCTACGAGGGTCTGCGCCACCGCCGCGGCCTCCCGGTGCGCGGGCAGCGCACGAAGACCAACGCCCGTACCCGCAAGGGCCCGAAGCGCACGGTCGCCGGCAAGAAGAAGGCGCGCTAAGGCGCGGCCCCCAGGGTTTAGGAGAGCAAAGCAATGGCACAGGCCAAGACCGCCGCGCGCAAGCCGCGCCGCAAGGAGAAGAAGAACATCGCGCTGGGCCAGGCCCACATCAAGTCGACGTTCAACAACACGATCGTCTCGATCACCGACCCCTCGGGCGCTGTCATCAGCTGGGCCTCGTCGGGCGGCGTGGGCTTCAAGGGCTCGCGCAAGTCGACGCCGTACGCCGCCGGCATGGCCGCGGAGTCCGCTGCCCGCCAGGCGCAGGAGCACGGCGTCAAGAAGGTCGACGTCTTCGTGAAGGGCCCGGGCTCGGGTCGCGAGACCGCGATCCGCTCGCTCCAGGCCGCCGGCCTCGAGGTCGGCTCGATCCAGGACGTCACCCCGCAGGCCCACAACGGCTGCCGTCCCCCCAAGCGCCGCCGCGTCTGATCTTCCGGAGCCGGGGCACCCACCAGGGTGCCCCGGCTACCGCACGTTTCCGGATGCCTCGGCACGAGGCATCCGCCGAGAAAAACTCAACACCTCACTCACCGCACGTGTCATATAGCGGGCACGTGATCGAAAGGAACACATAGTGCTCATCGCACAGCGTCCCACCCTGACCGAGGAGAAGATCGGGGAGTTCCGCAGCCGTTTCATCATCGAGCCGCTGGAGCCCGGCTTCGGTTACACGATCGGCAACGCGCTGCGTCGCAGCCTCCTCTCGTCGATCCCCGGTGCGGCCGTCACCTCGATCCGCATCGACGGCGTCCTCCACGAGTTCAGCACCATTCCCGGTGTCAAGGAGGATGTCACCGAGATCATCCTGAACATCAAGCAGCTCGTCGTCTCGAGCGAGCGCGACGAGCCCATCACCGCCTACCTGCGCAAGACGGGTGCCGGTGAGGTCACGGCCGCCGACATCTCCGCTCCCGCAGGCGTCGAGGTGCACAACCCCGAGCTCGTCATCGCGACCCTCAACGACACCGCGAAGTTCGAGCTCGAGCTCACGATCGAGCGCGGCCGCGGCTACGTCTCGGCGACGCAGAACCGCAACGAGTACGCCGAGGCCGGTCAGATCCCGATCGACTCGATCTACTCGCCGGTGCTCAAGGTCAGCTACCGCGTCGACGCCACCCGTGCGGGTGAGCGCACCGACTTCGACAAGCTCGTCCTCGACGTCGAGTCGAAGCCCTCGATCGCGCCCCGCGACGCCGTCGCGTCGGCCGGTCGCACCCTGACGGAGCTCTTCGGCCTGGCCCGCGAGCTCAACGTCGAGGCCGAGGGCATCGAGATCGGCCCCGCGCCGGTCGAGACGGTCCTCTCCAACGAGCTGTCGATGCCGATCGAAGACCTCGATCTGTCGGTCCGCTCCTACAACTGCCTCAAGCGCGAGGGCATCAACACGGTTTCGGAGCTCGTCGCCCTGTCTGAGACGCAGCTCATGAACATCCGCAACTTCGGTCAGAAGTCGGTCGACGAGGTGCGCGACAAGCTCACCTCGCTCGGTCTGTCGCTCAAGGACTCGGTCCCCGGGTTCGACGGCGCGCACTTCTACGGCGGCTACGACGACGAGACCATCTGATCGGATGCCGCAGCCCGGCGGTGACGCCGGGCCCAGGCATCCTTCAGTCCGACTTTCCCCACTGGAGTAATTGATATGCCCAAGCCCACGAAGGGTCCCCGCCTCGGAGGCGGCCCCGCCCACGAGCGCCTGCTGCTTGCCAACCTCGCCGCGGCGCTGTTCACGCACAAGTCGATCCAGACGACCGAGACGAAGGCCAAGCGCGTTCGTCCGCTCGCCGAGCGCCTGATCACGTTCGCCAAGCGCGGCGACCTGCACGCGCGTCGCCGCGTGCTCTCGGTCATCGGTGACAAGGAGGTCGTGCACGTCCTCTTCACCGAGATCGCGCCGCTCGTCGCCGACCGTGAGGGCGGCTACACGCGCATCACCAAGATCGGCAACCGCAAGGGCGACAACGCCCCCATGGCCGTCATCGAGCTCGTCCTCGAGCCCGTGACCCCGAAGGCCAAGTCGGCCAAGAAGTCGGCTCCCGCCGCCGCCGCGCCCGCCGCTGCTGCGTCGGACGCTTCGGATGACGCCGCCGAGGACGAGGCCACCGAGGCCGTCGCCGAGAACGACGAGTCGACGGATGCCGCGGACGAGGTCGCTGCCGACAACACGGACGCCGCTGACGCCGGCGCCGCCGACGCCGGCGCCGAGTCGCCCGAAGAGGGCGCTGCCGCTCAGGGCGCAGCCGACGACGCGGTCGTCGACGAGAAGTCCGAGTAAACCCGATACTCGGACGCCGGGAGCAAGACCCGGCACCCTTGCACCGCGAGACCCGCGAGCCCCTGTGGCTCGCGGGTCTCGCCTTTTTCTGCCCTCTCTCACCCCAACGTCCGAGCGACGAGTTCGTACGTACTCGTCGAGTGCACACGGCAACTGCGCCGCGAACGTGTGGTTTCGGCGACTTCGTACGTACTCGACGGGCGGGGTGGGGGAACGGCGGCAGCGGGACAGATGCCGCGACAGGCGTGGCAGTCAGCGCCGGGCGGCGAGCTATCCCTCCTTCACCCCGTCCGCGTGACGAGTTCGTAGGTACTCGTCGAGTGCACACGGCAACTGCGCCGGGAACGTGTGGTTTCGGCGACTTCGTACGTACTCGACGGGCCGGGTGGGAGAACGGATGCCCGGGGGGACGGATGCCGGGGGCAGGCGCCGCGGCGCCGGGCCACGTGACGCGCCGGGGGCACGAGTCGAGTCAGCGCTGGGCGGGGAGGGTCAGGCGCAGCAGCACCTGGGCCCAGCGGTCGACCTGGAAGACCCGCATCGCGCGATCGGCCTCGGCGCGCGCGACGGCGTCGGCGACGGCATCCGCGAAGATGCGACCACCCGCGGCGCCGGGGTGGATGTGGTCGCCCGCGAGGAGGTCTTCGTGGCCGGCGATGGCGCCCGCCCAGTCCGCGACGACCGTGCCGGGGTGCGACGCGGCGAACGCGTCGAGGTCGGCGTTCACGCCGGGGATCCACTCGCGAGGCGCGAAGGCATTGACGAGCACCAGGTGGCGATCAGGTCCGACGATCCGCGCCATCTTCTCGAGCGATCCCTGATCGACGGGGCCGTTCGTGCCGAGCGCCAGGACGACGAATGACCGCAGGCTGCCGCTGTCGGCGAGAGTCTGAAGGATGCCGGGGCCCGCCCACGTCGAGCGCGAGACCGCCGCGTCGATCTGGATCCCGGGGAAGCGCTCGAGCAGCGCGGGAGCCGAGGCGAGCATGACCGAGTCGCCGACGGCCGTGATCTGGTCGCCGGTCACCAGCGTCGGGGACGGCGAGGGCACCGCGGCTCCGGCGGTCGCGCGGCCGGGGGATCCCGCCGGTGCGGACCCCGCGACCTCAACCCCGGCACCCGCTTGTTCCCCGGCACCCGCCTTATCCCCGGCCCCCGCACCGCCCGCACCTGCACCCGCCGCGCCCGCTCCCGCCCCACCGCGAGCCGCGCGCTCCGCGTCAGCCGCCCGGGCCTCGGCCGCGGCAAGCGCGTGGGCGCCCGCGGCGACGGCGGCCTCGCCCGAGGTCGTGTCGGGGGCGACGGCGATCGCGGCGGACGTGCCGCCGAGCATGGCCGCCGCGACCGCGACGGCGGCGATCGCGCCGAAGCGGGCGCTCGGCGTGCCGGCCAGACGCCGGCCGAGGCCGGCCGCCGTGGCGCGGAAGCCGCGGCGGCGGATCGGCGTCTCGACGAAGCGGTACGACACCTCGGCGATGACCAGGGTCAGGCCGAGTGCGGCGACGCCGCTCCACACGGGCACGGCCGTGGCCGTGGCGCCGGCGGCGGCGAGGAGCAGGACGAGGATCGGCCAGTGCCACAGGTACAGGCCGTACGACCGCGCGCCCACCCACGCCAGGGGCGCGGCGTCGAGGGCCGGGCCGAGGCGCGACGCGGGCCACACCGAGGCGACGATGACGATCGCGGTGAGGAGGCTCGCGGCGAGGAGCGCGCCGGGGAAGGACGCCGCGGTGTCCGACGCAGGGATCGTCGCAACGGCGACGATGCCGGCCGCGGCGACGGCGCCCGCGAGGGTGAGCCCGCGGCGCAGGCGAGGACGCAGCATCCATTCCCGGGGTGAAGACAGCGGTCGCTGCAGCAGGAAGGCGAGGGCGACGCCGAGCAGGATGCCGAAGGCATGCGTGTCGGTGCCGAAATACGCGCGCGTGAGGTCGGCGCCGGTCGCGACGAGGACCGCCATCCAGCCGGCCGAGAGGGCCCCGAGCGCGAGGGCGACGGCGGCGCGCCACCGGGCGCGGGGGAGCAGGAGGAACAGCGGGAGAAGGAGCGGCCACAGGACGTAGAACTGCTCCTCGACGGCCAGCGACCACACGTTGCGGAAGAGCTCCGGCGTCGCGTCGGCGAAATAGCCCGTGCCGCCGGCGATCGACGTCCAGTTGTAGCTGAAGGTCGCCGCCCCCAGCACCTGCTCGCCGAGCCGCACGAGGAGGTCGCCGCCGATCAGCCAGGCGACGGTCGCGCACGACATGACCACGAGTGAGAGGGCGGGCAGGAGGCGCCGGGCGCGGCGTCTCCAGAAGTCGGCGAGGTCGATGCGGCCCGAGGCATCCTTCTCGCGCAGCAGCAGCGCCGTGATGAGGAATCCGCTGATGACGAAGAAGACGTCGACCCCGACGAACCCGCCGGCGAGCGGTGATCCCGGGAAGAGGTGGTAGATCACGACGAGGCCGACGGCCACCGCACGGAGTCCGTCGAGTCCTGCGAAACGGGGCATCGATCGGGCGTCGTCAGTCATAGTCACGAGGTAGCGGGGGCTTGTGGCGCCCCTCGAGTCTAAGCGCTCGTCGCGGGCCTCCCCGTAGGCTGGCCGGATGAGCGAGACCCCGCCGACCCCGTCCGCACCCCTCGCCGAGCGGGTGGGCGCCCCCGCCGAGATCGCGCCGCCGCGGCATCCCGACGTCGCCTCGTGGCGGCCCGCGACAGAGGCCGACCTCGACGACATCATGGAGCTCATCCGCGCCGCCGACGCCGTCGACCACCCCCGCTGGACGACCCCGCGCGAAGACGTCGTCGAGACCTTCGTCGCGGAGCACATCGACCCGTCGCGCGACACGATTCTGGGGACGGATGCCGCGGGCCGCGTCATCGCGGTGGGCGAGGCCATGGTGCACCCCTCCCGCGACGTGCATCTGCACGCCTACCTCAGCGGTCGCGTGCACCCCGAACTGCGCGGTCGCGGGATCGGCCGCGAGCTCATGCGGTGGGAGCACGAGCGCGCGCTGCAGCAGATCGTCGAGGCCGGCGTGGAGCTGCCGGCCGCCGTCTACGTCTACGCCGAGGAGGGCGACATCGGCGCGCGGCACCTCGCGGAGCGCCGCGGTCTCGCCGAGGAGCGGTGGTTCTCGTCGATGGTGCGCGACCTTTCGCTGCCGATTCCCGAGGTCGAGGCATCCGGAACCGAAGACATCGCGATCGTCGCATACTCGCCCGAGCGGAGGGAAGCGGCGCGGCTCGCGCGCAACGACGCGTTCCGCGATCACTGGGGGAGTCTCGCGACGCCCCCGGAGCGGTGGGCCCGCTTCATCGAGGGAGGGCTCGTGCGGCCCGATCTCTCGCGCCTCGTCGTCGAAGGCGACCGGGTCGTCGCGTTCGCGATCGGCTCGGTGAACGAGGAGGACTGGCCCGTGCAGGGCTACTCGAGCGTCTACATCGACCTCATCGGCGTCGTGCGCGACCGGCGCGGGCGCCGGCTCGCGCCCGCCGTCATCACGGCGCTGCTGCGGGCCGCGAAGGACGCGGGGCTCGACAAGGCCGTGCTCGACGTCGACACCGAGAGTCCGACGGGCGCCAACAGCCTGTACGGCAACCTCGGGTTCGAGGCGACGGAGCGGATGGTCGCGCTGGTCCAGCACTTCTGATCGGCGGGATGCCGCGGCCCGCGCGGGCTCGAGGGTGCGGCGCGTCAGGCGGCCGAGGGCTTCGAAGCCACGGCTCGCGCTGCGCCGCGGCATCCCTCATCACAACTGCACCACGAGTCACAGGAGCCTCTATCGGCTCGTGAGTGGGTGCCGCTATCCTGAGCGCAGCCTCCGGGGGACGGGGGCATGGGGTTCGAGGAGACGCGTACGCGCATTTCCGGTGGTCGGACGGTGGAGTCCGACGAGGGCATGCCGGCTGCGGCGACCACCGAATGGGTGGGGACGCCTCGGCCCCGTCGGCGTGCCGGGCTGTCGATCTACTCCATCCTGCTGATCATGCTCCTGTCGGTGAGCGTGCTGTCGAGCATCGTCGTCGGCGTCATCGGGTACGTCAACGGCACGCAGGCGCTGCGCGCGATCGCGACCGAGAAGCTCGTCGAGATCCGCGAGAGCCGCGCCCGCGAGGTGACGCAGCTCTTCGACACGATCGAGAACTCCGTGAAGCTCGCCGCCATGAACGAGACGAGCAAGCAGGCCGTCGTCGCCTTCCGCGACGGCTTCGCGGCTCTGGACGGCACCTCGCTCGACGCGCAGCGTGCCGCGACGGTCGGCGCCTATTACGACGACACCTTCGCGACGCAGCTGTCGAAGGCCACGGGTGAAGACGTCGACGGGGCCGCCTTCGCGCCGAAGGATGACGCAGCCCGCTACGTGCAGGCGAACTACGTCGTGCCCTACGACAGCTGGGAAGAGGCGATCCTCGTCGACGATGCCGGCGACGGAAGCGCGTGGTCGGCGGCGCACGCGAGGTATCACGACTACTTCCGCGCGATGACCGAGCAGCAGCAGTTCGAAGACGTGCTCATGATCGACACGCAGGGCAACGTCGTCTACACCGCGTACAAGGGCGTCGACCTCGGCACGAACCTCCTCGACGGGCCGTACCGCCTCTCGAATCTCGCCGACGCGTACCGCGAGGCCATGAGTCGCAACATCGTCGGCGAGGTCGTGCTCGCCGACTTCGCGGCGTACAGCCCGAGCCTCGGCAATCCGGCGGGCTGGGCCGTCACGCCCATCGCCGTGGACGACGAGGTCGTCGGGGCGCTCGCGATCGAGCTGCCGATCGACCGCATCAACGACGTCATGACCGTGAGCGGCCAGTGGGCGCGCAACGGTCTCGGCGAGACGGGCGAGACCTACCTCGTGGGGCGCGACGGGACGATGCGCTCGATCTCGCGGGCGCTGAAGTCCGAGCCGGAGGAGTACTCCCGCGCGGCGGTGGCGGCGGGGCTCGCGCCCGACGCGGCGGCGCTCAGTGTGCAGAACGGCGACACGCTCCTGCAGCAGACGATCCTCGGAAGCGCGCTCTCGCACGCCCAGTCGGGCAAGGACGGATCGGTGATCCAGCGGGACTACCTCGGCCGAGAGAGCATCACGGCCTACGCACCGCTCGGGGTCGGCGATCTCGGCTGGACGATCGTCGCGCAAGAGACCTACGACGAGGCGATGGCGCCCGTCGAGGACTTCACGCGCAACCTCATCCTCTCCACGGCCGGCATGATCATCTTCGTCTGCCTGCTCTCCCTCGTCCTCGCGCAGGTGTTCGTCCGGCCGCTTCGCCGCCTCAAGTCCGCCGCGCAGCGCATCGCCGCCGGCGAGGAGGGCGTGCAGGTCGACGCAGGGTCGAGCGACGAGCTGGCCGATGTCGCGACCGCCTTCAACGACATGAGCCGCAGCCTGCAGGCGAAGTCCGCCCTCATCGAGCAGCAGGAGAAGGCGAACGAGAACCTCATCCTCTCGTTCATGCCCGAGGGCATGGCCGACCGCTACAAGCACGGCGACGAGGCGATCACGCAGGACAACGAAGACGTCACGGTGATCTTCGCCGACATCGTGGGGTTCGAGGAGCTCGCCCTCACACTGTCGTCCGAAGAGGCCGTGACGAAGCTCAACGACCTCATCCGCATCTTCGACGAGGCCGCCGAGCGGTACGGCGTCGAGCGCGTGCGAACGACGCGCCAGTCTTACGTCGCCAGCGTCGGTCTCGGCACGCCCCGCGTCGACAACGCCCGCCGTGCGGTGGAGTTCGCCCTCGAGCTCAACACGATCCTCGAGCGGTATTCGGTGCAGCAGGGTGTCGAGCTGGGCCTGCGGGCGGGCCTCGACTCCGGGCAGGTCACGAGCGGACTGATCGGCCGCGCGCGGATCGTCTACGACATGTGGGGGGATGCCGTGAACCTCGCGTACCGCGTGCAGGGCGACTACGACGAGCCCGGCATCTACATCACGCAGCGCGTGGCCGACCGCATCCCCGACACGATCGTCATCGAGCCCGCGGGCGAGGTCGTGACCAAGAGCGGCTCGCAGCGGGTGTGGCGCATTCAGACGCACGTGCCGGTGACCGAGGGCTGAGGCATCCGATGTCCGCATCACGAACCGGAGCGAAGCGGTGAGCGAGATCACCAGCCAGCCGTGGTTCTGGCCGGCCGTCATCGTCTCGGTCGGCCTGCCGCTCGTGCTCATCGGGCTGACGGAGCTGGCGAACATGCTGCTCCGGCGGGGGAGCCGCGCGGCGCCCATCGTGCTCATGGTGCGCAACTACCTCGTGCCGGTCGCGGGCGTGCTCGTGCTGCTGAGCCAGCCGGGCGCGTGGGAGGGGTCGGGCACGTGGCCCAAGGTCGTCTGGACCGTCTTCGGCCTGCTCGTCATCGTCGTGACGATCAACGCGATCAACCACCTCATCTTCCATCGCGCCGAGAAGGGCTCGTGGCGCGACCGGTTCCCGACGATCTTCAGCGACCTGATCCGCTTCGTGCTCATCATCGTCGGCATCGCGCTCGTCTTCTGGTGGGTGTGGGACGCGGATGTCGCGGGCGTGTTCGCCGCCCTCGGTGTGACCTCGATCGTGGTCGGCCTGGCGCTGCAGAACGCCGTCGGCTCGGTCGTCTCGGGCCTCTTCCTCATCTTCGAGGCGCCGTTCCAGCTCGGCGACTGGATCGACATGGGCGGCACGCGCGGCCAGATCATCGAGGTGAACTGGCGGGCCATCCACCTCGACACCGGCAACGGCATCGTCGTCATGCCGACCGCCGAGCTCGCCGAGGGCTCGTTCGTGAACCTCTCGCGCGCGTCCGACCCCTACGCGGCGAAGAAGGAGGTCGTCTTCTCGACCGACGATCCGCCCGCGCAGGTGCGGGCGCTCCTCCTCGATGTCGCGCGAGAGATCCCGCTGGTGTCGCTCGACCGCGATCCGTCGGTCAAGACGGCGGGAGGGGCGAAGTACACGGTCTCGATTCCGCTCCAGTCGCCGGGCGACGAGGGCGGGGTGCTGGATGCCTTCACCACGCGCCTCTGGTACGCCGCGCGTCGCGCGGGGCTGCACCTCGACGGCGACATGACCGACGAGTGGAACACCCGCGAGCGGCTCGTCGCGGCGCTCGACAAGATCGCGCCGTCGCTGAGCCTCCGCCCCGACGAGGCGCAGGCGCTCGCCGACACGGCGCGCCTCGAGCGCTTCGCGCAGGGCGAGGTGCTGCTGCGGCCGGGCGATGCTCCGACCTCGACGCGGTTCATCATCGACGGACGCGTCATGCTCGGCGTGCCGACCGACTCGGGGTTCGTGCAGATCACGGAGCTCAGCCGCGACGACGCCGTGGGGCTGACGGCGCTCACCCGCACGCGGACCATCTCCCGCGCCATCGCCCTGACCGAGGTGGAGGTCGTCGAGATCCCGGTGGGGGTTCTCGACGACATCGTGCGGAGGCATCCGTCGCTCGCCCGTGAAGTCGTGCGCGAGAACGACAACCGCGTGCGGCTGGCCCGCTCCGCGATGGAGGCCATCGGCGAGAAGTTCGACCCCACCCGCCGCGTCGTCGGGTGAGCTCTGGGTGGGGTTCGGGTCGGTTCTGCACGGGCGTAGGAGATGGAGCCGAGGTAGGACCGGAACGGCGTGAAACCTCCTACCTCCGCGCGGACTCCTACCTCGGTGAGGGTGAGGTGGGCCGGCGGTGAGGGTGGCCGCACCTGCACCCGAGGGCGGGCGGCGGGACGGGCCGGCTGCCAGGGGGGAGTGACGGATGCCGCACACGGGCGTAGGAGATGGAGCCGAGGTAGGACCGGAACGGCCTGAAAGCTCCTACCTCCGCGCGGACTCCTACCTCGGTGAGGGGGGCGGGTAGGGAAGTGAGGGTAAGGCGGGGCCGCCCGCACAGCCGAGGCGGGCGGGCGGGGGTGACGGATGCCGCGCACGGGCGTAGGAGATGGAGCCGAGGTAGGACCGGAACGGCCTGAAACCTCCTACCTCCGCGCGGACTCCTACCTCGGCGCGGACTCCTACCTCGGTGAGGGTGAGGTGGGCCGGCGGTGAGGGTGGCCGCACCTGCACCCGAGGGCGGGCGGAGTGGAGCGGGAAGTGATGGTGGCGGCTCGCGGGACGGGCCGGCTGGCAGGGGAGAGACGGATGCCGCGCACGGGCGTAGGAGATGGAGCCGAGGTAGGACCGGAACGGCCTGAAACCTCCTACCTCCGCGCGGACTCCTACCTCCGTGAGGGAGGCGGGGCCGGGAGTGACGGTGGGGAGGCCGGGGGTGAGGGTGAGGTGGGGCCGGGAGTGAGGGCGGGGCGAGCCTGCCCGCCCAGCCGAGGGCGGGCGGGCGGCAGGGCGGCAATAGGCTGAACCGGTGCGGATCCGGCTCGACATCGCCTACGACGGCACCCACTTCCGCGGCTGGGCCCGGCAGCCGGGGCTGCGGTCGGTGCAGGGCACGCTCGAAGAGGCGATCGCGCGCGTCCTCGGCGGCGAGCCGCGGCTCGTCGTGGCGGGCCGCACCGACGCGGGCGTCCACGCGGCGGGACAGGTCGCCCACATCGACCTCGACGAGGGTCAGGTCGCGCGGCTCGTCGCGCGGCCGTCGCGGGGGGACGCGGCATCCGACCCCCCTCTCGACCCTGCCGAGCGGCTCGCGGCGCGCCTCCGCGGCGTGCTGGGAGCGTACGCCGACGTCACGGTGCACCGCACGCGCCTGGCTCCCGAGGGATTCGACGCGCGCTTCTCGGCCGTGTGGCGGCGATACGAGTACCGCCTCGCCGACCGCACGGCCGGCTACGACCCGCTCGAACGGCACCGCACGACGACCGTGCGGGCGTTCCTCGACGAGGGGGAGATGGATGCCGCGGCCCGCAGCCTCATCGGACTCCACGACTTCGCCGCCTACTGCAAGCCGCGCGAGGAGGCGACGACGATCCGCACGCTGCTCGAGTTCGACTGGCGCCGCGCGTCCGACGGCGTGCTCGTCGCGAACGTCAAGGCCGACGCCTTCTGCCACTCGATGGTGCGCGCCCTGGTCGGCGCGTGCGTCGCGGTGGGAGAGGGGCGGCTGGATGTCGAGGATGTCGCGGCCATCCGCGACGCCGGCGACCGCGTGCCGGAGGTCAAGGTGCTCGCGGCGCGCGGCCTCACGCTGACCGACGTGGGATACCCCGACGACGCGCTCCTCGCCGCGCGGGCGGAGCAGACCCGGGCCCGTCGAGACCGGGAGTGACGCAAGCCCGCGACAGCCCGGCCCCGGCGACCCGTCCCGCTAAGCTGGCCGCACGGGGGCCCGGTTCCGGGGCGCCCGCCGACCGCCGGGAGCCGCATGATCGCCCTCCGCCCTCGTTCCGCCGCGCTCGCCGCCGGGCACACCCCCGCGCCCGCCACCCCGGCCGCCGCGAGGCCCGCGCCCCGGCACGCCCGCACGCCCACCCGCGCGCTCGCGCTCGCCGCCGGACTCGCCCTCACGCTCGGCGTCGCCGGCTGCGGCACCGCCCCCTGGGACGAAGCCGCGGCCTCGGGCACCCCCACGAGCACGGCCGTGCCGACGCCCGTGCCGAACGACCTCTCGGGCGGAGCGACGCAGCGCACCCTCACCGCCGGCGCCATCACGGCGACCGTCGACTACTGGTCGACCCTCGCGATGGACAAGTGGACCGCGACCGCCATCAAGCCGGTGAGCATCAGCATGACCACCACCGTGACGCCCGACGACGGGCACAAGGTCTACCTGCAGCGCGCGCAGATGCAGGCCGTCCCCGCGAACGCGGGCGGGTCGCTTCCGGCGCTCGACATCCAGGCCGACAACGCCACGGTCGCCCCCGGCTACCTCGTGCTCGATCCCTACAGCTATTCGCAGACGTTCAACGTCGGCCCCGTGCCGGCGGAAGCCACGTACGTCACCCTGCAGTTCACGTACGACTTCCTCGTGCAGACGACACCGACCTCGACCGAGTACGCCAAGCAGACCGTGACCGACACGCTCACAGTCGCTCTGAGTGACTGAGGAGCCGGCTCGTCACCGTCGCGTTCACGCGCTCCCACCGGTCGCCGCCGCGCTCGCTCGCGAGGGCCGCGGCCTCCCGCGCGAGGTAGATGAGCGCGTCGAGCTCGTAGCCGACGGTCGAGGCCGACGCCCAGCCCGCGCTCGCCGACGGCCGGATGGGGATCGTCCCGTCCATGTCGATGGCCTGCACGCGCTGCAGCGCGTCGCGGAGCGCATCGCGCAGCTCGGCATCCGGAGCGAGCACCAGCACGACGACCGAGCCGTCCGGCGTACGCCCGACCTCGGCGGCCTGCGGGAAGGCGGCGCGCACCGCCGGCTCGACACGCTGCGCGAGCGTCGCGACGACGCCGCCGTTCGTCGCGCGGCGGATGTCGTCGACGTCGTCGACCTGCACCCACAGCACCGACCACGGCTCGAGGTTCGCCTCGCCGCGCGCGAGCCGCTCGCGGGCGCGCCCGGCGACCCGCACCCACGTCCCGGTCGGCCGCGTCGCGAAGCGGGTGCCGCGGGTGGCGACGCCGAGCACCGCGATGATCGCGCTGCCGGCGTACGCGAGCATGCCGGAGCCCGCGATGAGCCGCAGCACGGGCGCCGTCTCGGGCGTGCGAGGGGCGTCGGCGAGCATCGTGGCGATGCTGACGATCCCCAGGAGGAAGTAGGCGATCGAGATGATCGCGAACGCCACGGTGAAGGGGTCGCGGCGTGACCTCTTGCGCACCCAGCCGAAGAAGAAGAACGCCCCGAAGAGCCCGCTGATGAGGAACGCGACGCGATAGGCGAGGAGGAACTGCTCGTCGGGCACGATGGCGAGCACCGTGGCGGATGCCCCGGCCAGCGTCGGTCCGGTCCAGGCGTGCCAGCGGACGCCCCACCACTCGCGGAAGCCCGACCACAGCAGCGCCGGCGCGCCGAGGATCAGCCCCAGGCACGCGCGGCGCGCGGTCTCGAAGCCTTCGAGCTCGCTCGCCAGTACGCCGAATGTGCCGAGCATCGTGAGGGTGAAGGCGCTCGACCAGATGAGGGTCGCGCGCCCCGGCCGGGCGAGGAAGCCGATGCCGATGGTGAGGAGCGTCCCCGCGGTCGCCACGAGCATCTGCGCGTAGAGGAGCGAGGGGTCGGCGATCGCGAAGACGCTCATGCGGGGGCCTCCGTCATGACGGGCTCCTGGTCCGCCGTCACGCGGGGGAGGCGGATGGTCACGGTCGTGCCGAGACCCGACCCGCGGCTCTCGATGTCGAATGTGCCCCCGTGGCCCGAGACGATCTCGCGGGTGATGCCGAGCCCGAGCCCCGTGCCGCTGGCGACCTCGCGCGCGGCCGCGGCGCGGAAGTACGGCTTGGAGATCCGGCGCAGGTCGCCCTGCGAGATTCCGATGCCGTCGTCGCTCACCCGCAGCGTGATGCCCTCCTCCGCCGACAGCGCCTCGACCGTGACCGAGCCCTTGCGGGGCGTGTACTTGATCGCGTTGCTCACGATGTTGTCGACGACCTGTCGCATGCGGAAACCGTCGGCGATCGTCGACAGCGGTCCCTCGATCGTCGTCTGGATCGCGACGCCGTTGGCGAGGGCCGTCGGACGGAACGAGTCCACCGACTCCAGCACGATCGTGCCGAGGTCGATCTCGCCGAAGCTCTCGCGCTCGGTGAGGCGCGTCTGCGACGTGTTCACCATGCTCGAGGTCATCTCGACGAGTCGCTCGCTCGCCGAGAGGATGCGCTCCAGGCGCTCCCGGGTGCGCGGGGCGAGGTCTTCGGTCTCGAGGGCGAGCTCGGCGTTTCCGACCATGACCGTGAGCGGATGCTTCATCTCGTGGCTTGCGATGGCCGCGAGTCGCTGGCGGTCGTGCTCGGCGAAGGTCACCGCCGTCACGTCATGGACGAGCAGCAGCATCCCCGCCTCCTCATTCGCCGACGCGCGGAGCCGCTTGCTCGTGATCGACAGCACGCGCCACTCGCCGGCCGGGGTGAACAGCCACACCCGGGCCTCCGAGAACGACTCGCCGCGACCCGCGCGCACGAACGGGCGGTCGGCGTAGGGGATGGGCATGCCGCGCATGGAGCGGTACTCGACCGACCGCGCCGGCTGGTCGGGCGCCCGGGAATCGAGGCCGTAGAGGCGCGCGTAGGCGTCGTTGACGGTGAGGGCCCGGCCCGAGAGCGAGATGCGCGCGACGCCGATGTCGACGCCGTTGAGGATCTCGCTCGTCCGCCGCTCCTCGTCGGAGCGTCGCGCGAGGGTGACGGTCAGGCGCTGCGCCTGGCGCCGCAGGAGCTTTCGCAGGGCCCGCATCTGCCGCATCGCGAGGTGGGCGGTCATCCCCACGAACCCGAGCGAGAGGAAGACGACGAGCACGCGCAGCCAGCCCGCCGTCGAGTTCGACGTGAGCACCACGCCGATCGCGCCCATCGAGACGACCGTCATCAGCACCCCGCCGAGCTCGATGAGGGTCGCGTGCATCGCGATCCACATCACGGGGAACGCCCACAGGTAGCCGAAGCGCAGGTCGGTGGCCGTCGCCATGAAGCCGATCGCGACGGCGTCGAGGAACGGCACGACGAACACGGCGCGCGGCGGCACCCGCGACCACGGCACGGCGATGGTCGCGGTCGTGAGGATCATCATCATCAGCACGCCGAGGGCGAAGTTCCAGATGACGTAGAGCTCGGGCTGGAGGAGGAGAACGAGCACCGCGATCAGCACGACGCTCGCAGCCAGGACGAGCTGCGTCAACCAGATCGAGCGCGTCCTGGAACTGGGCGCGTCGATCCGCTCTGCTAGCCCCCCGGTAGCCATGTCGCGAGTCTATCGGCGCAGGGGTGCCCGGCATCGTGGTCGCATTGCGGGGATCTTGCGGGAATCTTGCGGATCACTGGTGCTGAGCCCGGTGGTGCCTTGCGGTCGGGACGCGAAAGTAGTCATCGAACCGCTCGACCACTTCACACCAGAAAGGCCCGCCATGACCGGACGCACCGCCGCGATGACGACAGACCTCGTCGTCGCGCCTACCGCTCCCGGCTTCGCGGACGACTTCGAAGCGGTTCTCGACGACCACTCGGTGCACCGCTCCACGATCGGCTGCGTCATCCCCGCGTACAACGAGGAGGAGTCGATCGCCGATGTGATCGAGTCGCTGCTCGGACAGACCCGCGTGCCGGATGTCATCCACGTCGTGGTGAACAACACGTCGGACGCCACCGTCAAGATCGCCTCGCAGTACTCGGGCCCGCACGAGATCACCACGAGCCTCGGCGAGCAGTTCACCGAGGTGTTCGTCCACGACATCGGCAAGAACCCCGACAAGAAGGTCGGCGCCCTCAATTACGGCTACACGCTCGTCGAGGGCTACGACTACCTGCTCGGCGTCGACGGCGACACCGTCGCCGGCCCCGACGCGATCGAGTACCTCGAGTCGGAGGCCGTCTCGGACACCCGCATCGGCGGCATCTCGGCGATCTACTCGATCGACGACCGGCCGATCAAGGGCGTGCTCGGCAAGTTCCTCATCACGGGCCAGCGCTCGCAGTTCGCCGCGTTCAACCTGCACAACCTGCTGCGCGGTCGCAACATGGCGGTGCTCGGCGGCCAGTTCTCGATCTTCTCGACGCAGGCGCTGCGCGACGTCATGGCGCAGAACCACCAGTCCACGCCCTGGGTCAAAGACAGCGAGGTCGAGGACTCGCTCCTCTCGCTGCAGATCAAGAGCGCCGGCTACCTGACGAAAATCAGCCCGTTCGCCCGCGCCGACGTCGGCGGCATGACGACCCTGCGCGCCCTGGACGCGCAGCAGGTCAAGTGGACCTACGGCGCCATCGAGCTCATGTGGCCCGGCCAGCGCGGCGACACGAAGGGCCAGCCCTTCCACCCGAATCTGCGGGTGCGCTGGCTCGAGCACTTCGACATGCTCATGAACATGTTCGTGCGCGTCGCGTTCATCACGCTGCTCGCGGCATCGCTCTCGATCGGGGCCTTCGTCTTCTCGCTGTGGTGGCTCATCCCGCCGGCGGTGGCGATCGCGCTCAACACCCGCATGGCGCTGACGATGAACAATCGCAACGCGCGCGACATCCTCTTCGGCCTCCTTCTGGTGCCGGCCGAGGTGTACATGTGGATCCGCTGCAGCCACTTCCTGCGCTCGTGGACGCGGTTCCTCTCGCGCAAGAAGGTCGACAACTGGGCGATGCAGGCCAAGGCCGAGCGCGGCGGCGGCTTCGGCCACTGGACGCCGCTCATCCTCGCGGTCGCCGTCATCGTCGCGATGGTCGTCATCTGGCTCATGCTCCCGACGATGGTGCAGTCCACGGTCCTGTGGATCGGGTGGCCGATCGTCGGTGTCGTGACAGTGCTGCAGACACTGTCGATGTTCTTCAAGCTCATCCGTCGTCAGCACGGATACAAGGTCTGACGCGCTGGGGAGCGCGTCGGAGTAAATGGGGATGCCGAGGCTGGGGGGCCTCGGTGGGGGGAAACGAGGGGGTGGTGATCCGACCCGAAACGGGTCACTGCCCCCTCACTAAGAACTTGGGGATGCCGGGGCTTGGGGGAGCCTCGCTGGGGAAGGGGATGAGGGGGTGGTGTTCGACCCGAACGGACGCCGCCCCCTCGCTGAAGACTTGGGGATGCCGGGGCTTGGGGGAGCCTCGCTGGGGGAGGAGATGAGGGGGTGGTGATCCGGCCCGAACGGATCACCACCCCCTCATCGATTCGTCTACAGGTTTCGGCTCGGGGCTCGGCTCAGACGAGTTCCGAGGTCAAGCGGTACCCGACGCCGCGGACGGTCTCGATGAACCGCGGATTGTTCGGGTTGTCACCGAGCTTGCGCCGGAGGTTCGTCATGTGGGCCTCGACCGCACGCTTGTCGGCGTCGCCGACGAAGTAGCTCGTGACGTATGACTCGCCGCGCAGCACGAGGGTCAGGTCGGCCTTGCTGCGCACGCGGCGCTTGGACTCCATGAGCGTCGCGAGCAGGTCGAACTCCGTGCGGGTCAGCTCCAGGTCGTCGCCGTCGAGCAGCACCAGCCGGTTCTCGGGGTGCAGCCGCAGGCCGCGGTGCTCGAGCCACTCGCCGTCGACGCCGACGCCGACGGGCATGAGCTCCGCCTCGACCACCGTCACCTGCGCGACATCGGTCGATCCCGTCGCGGGCTGAAGGACGAAGGGGGCGGATGCCTCGTCGCGCGTCGCCGCGTCGCCCGGCGTCTGATCGGCCACGAGTGGCACCGCCGACGTCACGGGGCGAGCGGCCGGGAACGACGGACCGACGCTCCCCTGCGAAGGCAGGAGTGCCGGACTCTCGGGGCGCGAGCGGCGCATCGCCGCCTCGACGCGGGCCCGCAGCTCGCGCGGGCGGAAGGGCTTCAGGAGGTAGTCGTCGGCGCCGGCTCCGAGCCCGGCGATGACGTCGGCCTCCTCCGAGGCGCCCGTGAGCATGATGATGTACGTGTCGGAGCCGGCGCGGATGCGCCGCGCCGCCTCGAAGCCGTCGATGCCGGGCATGTTCACGTCGAGTGTCGTCAGCAGCGGCTTGTACGTGAGGACGGCCTTGACACCGTCGATGCCGTTGCCGACCGAGACCGTCGAGAATCCGGCCGACTCCAGCACGTCAGCCAGGAGGTGACGGATCTCGGGATCGTCCTCGATGATGACGGCGGTCTTGAGCTCGTCGATGGTCGTGCTCATAGAGATGAATGCTCCTCGAGGAGTCGACGGGGCGGCTCCCGCCTGCGGGAAACACCATCGGTCACCGCACGCAGGTGCGAGGTCTTCCCGATGCTACACAGGTCGGGCTCTCATATGCCGCTGGCGGACTACGGGTTAACGCCGCGAGTCAGCTCGATCGCGCGCTCGGGCCACCAGACGCCGGCCGGGGGTCCGCCGTTGCACTCGCCGTCGCTCTCGCCCGGCGGCTTGATCCAGAGGTTGGTGTCGACGACGTCGTCGCCGAGGGTTCCTCCGGCGGGTCCGACGCGGGCGCCGGCCGGGTTGCACCACTCGCCGTCGCCTCCTGCGCCGTTGCGAGAGGTGTCGATGATCGCGTGCATGCCGTCGAGGCGCTTCGCCAGCGCGTGGGCGTAGGCGTTCTCGGCATCCGTGTCGTTGTAGTTCGAGACGTTCGTCGCGAACCCGCGCACCGCCCCCGCGTCGCCCACCCGCGAGAGGAGGGAGGCCATCTCGTCGACCGGCAGCCAGTTCGAGTGGCCGCCGTCGAGGTAGATCCAGGTGTGCTCGGCCTCGAGCGCCGCGACGGCCGCGCGCAGATCGGCCACGCGCTCGTCCACGTTGCCGCAGCCGGGGGCCGCGGCGAGGCTGTCGGGCTCGAGGATCACGAGGGGCTCGACATCCTGAACCTCCCCGAGCGCCTTCCCGATCGCGGCGGTCCAGTCGGCGTACGCGTCGGGAGCCAGCCCGCCCGCCGAGTGGCTGCCGCAGTCGCGGCCCGGCAGGCCGTACACGACGACCGCGAGCCGCGCCGACTGCGCGCGGGCCTCCTGCGCGAGGTGGGCGATCGTGGCGCCGACCGACTCGGCCGGATCGTTCTCGGGGAGGAGCCAGTAGGCGGTCGGCTGCTCCGCCAGGTACGCGGCGGCTTCGCGGGCGGCGCGGGAGCCGGAATCGGATGCCGCGGCATCCGCTGCCTTCGAAAGATCCGACGCCACGATCACGGTGCCCTTGCCGGGGGCACCCGCCGCCGCCTTCGGAGCCGATGCGGTGAGCCCGACGCCGACGGCGGCGGCGATCGCGGCGACCACGACGGCCGCGCCGATCACCGCGACCACGGCGCGCGCTCTCACAGGAGCTGCCAGCGGGGGATCGGCCAGAACACGAACACGGCGGTTCCGACGATCCCGTCGCGGGTCGCCCAGCGCCAGCAGCCCGGCGTCGTCTCGCCGCGGCAGAAGTAGGCCGAGTCGGCAGAGTTCGTGCGGTTGTCGCCGAGCATGAGGTACGAGGCATCCGGAACCGTCACCTCGTCGAAGCAGCGCTGCGACCGCGGAGTGGTGTCGCAGTCGAGCACACCCGGGTCGAAGGCGAAGTCGTTCGAGACGTACGGCTCGTCGAGGGGCTCGCCGTCGACGACGACGCGTCCGTCGGCGCTGCAGCACGAAACCGTCTGCCCCGGCGCGCCGATGACGCGCTTGATGAGCGTGTGGGCGCTCGAGGGGCCGAAGCCCGTGACTTCGCCGACCCAGCGCGCCGCGGCCTTCAGGGGATTCTCGTCGGGGGAGCCGGCGATGCCCCACGCCGGCCCCGCGTCGAAGACGACGACGTCACCCGTCGACGGACCGTCGCCGAGGGCGGCGAGGCGGTTGACCAGCACGCGGTCTCCGGGCTGGAGCGTCGCCTGCATCGAGCCCGACGGCACCCAGAAGGGCTTCGCGACGAAGCTCAGCACGAGGCCCGTCACGACGAAGGCGAGCGCGAGCTGGAACCAGGCGCTGCCCACGACCCTGCGCCACCGGGGTCGCGGTTGCTCGTCAGCCACGCTCTCACCGTACCCGTCGGATCCGGCTCGCCCGTGACGATCCCATGGATCGACTGAGAGGTCACCCGGGCGATGTCAAGACGTCCCCCCTGCGCCATGAAGCGGGCCTATGCTTTTGCCGTCATGAGGGTCATCTCGTACAACCTGCGCAAGCACCGCGCCGCGACCGAGCTCGCCGAGCTCGTGGATCGCAACGCGGCCGACGTCCTGTGCCTGCAAGAGGCCGACACCACCGACATTCCGCCTGCCATCGGGGGCCTGCGGCTCGCCGAGGCGACGCAGCGCAACCGGCTGGGGCTCGCCGTCTACTTCCGCGAGAACACCTTCCGGTCGGTGGGCGTGCGCTCGCTCGCCGTCAAGAAGTCGCTTCACGACCGGGTGCTCAAGCCCGCGGAGGAGCGGATGCTGGGGGTGCGTCTCTACGACATCGACGACGGGCGCGAGTTCATCGTGGCCTCCTTCCACGCCGCGCCGCTCACGGCGCTCAACTCCCTCCGGCGCCATCAGATCCGCGCGGCGCTGACCGAGCTGCAGGAGCTCGGACCGGGCCTTCCGACCCTCATGGTCGGCGACTACAACTACCCCGTGTTCAAAGAGAACCTCGGCCAGAAGGTGCGCGAGCAGGGGTACGAGCTGACGCTCAGCGACTCCCGCACCTACACGCGGTACCGCTTCTTCCGCGGGCACTACGACTTCGCGACCTCGAGCGGGTTCACGATCCAGAAGGTCACGACCCTCCCGCAGGGGTTGTCCGACCACCTGCCGATCCTCATCACCGCCGATCTCACGGCGGAGGCCGCGAGCCCCGCGGCCTGAGCCTCGGCAGCGGGGGGCGCTGCGGCGTTCGCGGACACGTCCGCGCCACACCGCCCCCGTACACTGCGAGGGTGCCCGACGTCTTCACAGTCAGTGCCGCCGGCGCCCGGATCGGCATCGACCTCAGCAACCTCGACCCCGACCGCGCCGCCGCCGTGCGCGCCGCGTGGGCCGATGCCGCGACCGAGGGCGAGCCCGACGACGTCGTGGTCGTGCACGGTACCACCACGACCATCGACCTCCTCGCGGGGCTGTCGCAGCACGTGACCCTCCGTGCGATCGAGGCGGGCCGGGGGAGGGGATGGATGCTGCACGCCGCCGGCGTCGCGAACGACCGGGGTGATGTCGTGGTTCTCGTGGGACCGTCCGGCCGCGGCAAGACGACCGCGTCGCGAGAGCTCGGCCGCCACTTCGGCTACGTGTCCGACGAGACGATCGCGATCGAGGCCGACGGCACCGTGCACGCCTACCGCAAGCCGCTGTCGATCATCGAGGATCCGGCCGCCCCCAAGACCCAGGTCGCCCCGACGCAGCTCGGTCTGCGGCCGCTCCCCGACGCCGAGCTGCGCGTCGCCGCCGTCGCCCTCCTCGATCGCCGCCCCGACCACGAGGGCGAGCCCGTCGTCGAGCCGCTCGACCTCGGCGATGCCCTGGCCGAGCTCGTCGCGCAGAGCAGCTACCTCGCCTCGCACCAGGCGCCCCTTCGCGAGATCGCGGGCATCGTCCACGCGACCGGCGGCGTGCGCCGGGTCGTCTACCGCGAAGCCGCCGACCTCGTCGCCGCGATCGGCACGCTCGCCGACGCAGGCCCCTCCGAGGGCGGCGCGTCGGCCGAGCCGCTCGACCTCCCCACTCCCGCCGCCCACGAGCCCGGCGACGCGCCGCGCTACACCCGCGCCGCCGTGACAGACGCCGTGGCGCTCGCCGACCCCGACCGCATCGCGGTCATGACGCTCGATGACCGCGGCACCGGGACGGTGCACGTCATCGCGGGCATCGCGCCCGCGGTGTGGCTCGCGGCGTCGGGTGCGACGCTGACTGAGATGACGGATGCCGCGCTCGCAGCGCACGGGCACCCGCCCGAGGCCGATGCCGGCGCGGCCGTGCTCGCCGTCGTCGCCGAGCTCATCGACGCGGGTCTGCTCGCGTCGGACGAGCCGGTGTTCCAGCGCACCGCGGAGGTCGCGTGGGTCGATCGCGCAGACCGTGTGCTCGCGATGCCCCTCGGCGAGACGCTCGTGCAGCCCACCGTGCTGGCCGGCTCCGCCGCCCTCGTCTGGGAGTGGCTCGAGGAGCCCTCGACCCTGACGCAGCTCGTCGCCCGCGCCGTCGAGGCCGGCGCTCCCGCCTCCGACCAGACCTGGGCCGAGATCGCGGCCTTCCTCGCCGATCTGGTCGCCGCCTCCCTCGCCTCCCCCCGCTGACCCCGCGCTGATCCCGGTCCCCGAGCGGGCGCGGCCAACCCGGTCCCCGAGCGGGCGCGGCCAACCCGGTTCCCGAGCGAGCGAAGCGAGGCGAGGGGCCGACCTCACCTCGACCCGTGAGCCTTCATCTCCGCGCCGAAACCGTGGGTGCGCCCCACGGTCTCGGCGCTCAGGTGGAGGCTCACGGTTTCGCGGCGCGCGGGGCGGGCGCGCGGCTCGACCCCGTCCCCCTCCTCGAGGACCGGGCTTCCCGCGCCCGAGAACCAGAAAGGGCCCCGACCTTTCGGTCGGGACCCTTCCCAGAAGCGTGTGTCGCTGTGTCAGACGCCGGCGTTCTGCTTGCGGTTGCGACGGACAGTCGCAGCCACGGCGAGAGCGCCACCCGTGAGAACGAGCGCGCCGCCGCCGACCCAGAGGCCGAGGAGCGAGGCGCTGTCGCCACCCGTGGTGGCGAGGTCGTCCGACGACGAGCCGGCACCCGAGCCTGCCGCCTTGACCGAGACCGAGCTGACGCCACCGGCCGAGGTCTCCGAGAAGGCCTCGATGTTGTATCCACCGTTTGCGTTGGCGGGGAACGAGATCGGAACCGAGATCGCGCCCTGAGCAGACGCGTTCGTGCCACCGGTAGACGTGACGGCGAACTTGATGAACCCGACCTTCGCCGAGGTGTTGCCCGTCACGCGCACCGAGACGAACTCGCCGGGCGTGAAGGTGCCGTTGCTGCAGTTGAACGTGACCGTCGCACCAGGGGTGATGACCGTGGGGACGACGCTGCAGGCGTTGGACGGGGGATAGATGGTGCTTGCTTGCGCTGCGACAGGCATTGCAAGCGCTGAGGCCGCAACGATCGCGGCGACCGCAGCGGTTTTGCGGATCGTGTGCTTCATGAACGTACTCTTTCGTGCAAGGCCGTGAGGCGCCGAAATCAGTTGGAACAGACTGGAGTACAGCAAAAAGACATCGACAAGATCGGATCGTGGAACTTAACCCCCGAGCTGCGATGCCCTTCACTCACTGTAGGGACGTTCACAGACATTGAGCAACTTGCGGCGTTACATCTGCGTTAACTGTCGGCGTCGCCTGCACTCGCAATTCGGCCCCACTGGGAACGGTCGTCTTGGCCTTCACGGTAGCCGTAAGGCTTTCTCCCGGAGCGAGCGTCACGTCGAAACTCAGGACGCGGCGATCGTCGTGCATACCGCCACCGAACCCTGATTCCGGCGAAATGGTCGCGTCGGCGAGTTCGAACCCCTCCGGGAGATAGAGATACCCGACCGTCTTGGCAGAACCCGGCGACACGCCATATGCGCCACCCCCGGTGATGTAATCGGGCAGTCCAGACGTGGGGGCGTTATTGCTTACTGTGACGGAAAGTACCGCAGTACCTATAACTCGGCCCGAAGAATCGACGGAACACTGTTCCCACCCCACTTGAGTGTCGAGGTTCTGGTAATAGTCCATCTTCGATCCGGTGCCGTCGTTGACGAATGCGCCGAATGTCGAGACCAGATCGTCGGAGTGCGGGAGGGCACCTGCGAGCGTCGTGTCGGCGAGCACCGACTGGTCGTCTTCGTGCGCGCTCCAGAGGAAGAGCCGGTGCTCATCGCCCGCGCGACCGAGCGCCGCGATCAGCTTGGCCGGGTCGGCCTGTCCGCGAGACAGGGCCTCGAAGACCGCGCGGGATGCCTCGTCGAAGAAGGCGTTCTGGGCCTTCGGGTCGGGATAGCGGAAGTACACCTCGTTGAGCAGCAGTGGCACGGCGTTCTCGGAGGTCAGCGTGTCGCCGGTCGAGAGCGTCAGCGGGCCGGTGGCCTCGAGCAGGTACGAGAGCGCGACCGGGTCGAGCGCGATCACTCCGTCGACCTCGGCGCCGTGCTTCTGCGCCCACATCGCGCGGGCGAGCGGGCCCGACACCGTGAAGTCGGGCACCTGGGTGACGTTGTGCATCCACGTCGCGGGGCTCTGGCCGTAGATCGCCGAGACCTCGGGGTCGAGCTCGAGTGCGGGGGGATCGAATCGCGGGAAGTTCTGGGCGTAGTCCTGCTGCACGAGCTGCATCGCACCGCCGTCGGTGTGCACGAGCGCCTGCGCACCGGTGATCCCGCCGAGTGATCGCCACTCCGCGTTGTTCTGGAAGAGCACGAGGTAGTCGCGCGGCCCGTCGGCCCCGAGCATCGCGGGGAGAAGCACCGAGGCGCGCGCGAGCGCATCCGTGCCGGTGCGGGCTTGATTCAGGATGCCGCGTACCTCGTCGACCACGTCGCGAAGCGGCGCGAGCAGCGCAACCTCGTTGATGCGGTCGACCGAGTCGGCTGCCGCGCCGATGCCCTCAGCCGCCTGGGCCGCGGCATCCTGCACACCGACGAACGTCGAGAGCTCGATGCGCCCGTCGGTGGGCTTCATGGCGGCAGGGGTCAGCGTCGAGGCGACCGAAGTGAGCGGGGTGAGGGCGTCGCCGGCGACGTCGTCGGCGGCCTCCGCCATCGTCGACACGGCGGCCAGCTGCGGTCCGAGCCAAGGGACGAACTCGGCGGTCGCCCACACCGGATCGCTCGTGAGTTCACGGGCGGCGGATGTCTCGTTCGCCACCTTGGCGATGGCGTCGGCGGCCGCCGCCGGATCGTCGATGAGTTCGACGACCTGTTGGGCGTCGCTGCGCGCTGCGAGCAGGTGGTTCGCCGCGAGGGCGCCCCTCACACCGAGCCACACGAGCGCGGCGATGGCGAGCAGCACCGCCGCGCTCAGCACGATGATGAACACCCTGCCGGCGATCCGGGCCGGGCGAGGCAGTGGGTTGTCGCTCACGCGTGACAGCCTAGGTGGACGGCATGGGGCGCCAGGAATCGGCGACGGGCGCCGAGTCGGGGCATCCGCTATGCGCCGATCTTCGCTCCGCGACGCGAGTGCTTGCGCCCGGCGTCCGTGGCGGGCTCGGGGGTGGGTTCGGTCCGGGGGGTGTAATCGCCGCGGTACTGGTAGCCGTAGTACGTGGCGTCGGCGCCGCGGCGGGGCACCTTGTTGAGCACGACCCCGAGGGGCCGGGCGTGCGCCTTGCCGAGGTTGCCGAGCGCCTTGTGCAGCATGTCGTACGTCGTCTTGCCCGCCGAGACGACGACGACGGCGCCGTCCGCGTTGGTGGCGAGCACCGCGGCATCGGTCACCGGCAGAAGCGGCGGCGAGTCGATGATGACCAACGCGTGCTTGCTGAGACCTGCGATGAGGTCGTGCATCTTCTGCGAGCCGAGCACCTCACTGGGGTTCGGAGGCGTGCGGCCCGCGCCCACCACCACGAGGTTCTCGCGCATCGGCAGCGTGTGCGCGACGTCGGCGAGTTCGGCTCGGTCGGTCAGCACGTCGGTGAGACCTGCGCCTTCTGGCAGGCCGAACAGCGACGCGATCATGGGGCGGCGGAGGTCGGCGTCGATCAGCACGACCGGTTCGCCCGAGGCCGCGATGCTCACCGCGAGGTTCGCCGCGATCGTCGACTTGCCGTCGCCGGGGATCGGGCTCGTCACCACGATCGCCCGCGGCGGGTTGTCGATGTCGACGAAGCGCAGGTTGGTGCGCAGCTCGCGCGTGGCCTCGGCGACGGGCGTCGCCGACTCTTCACGCCCCGTGAAGGTCAGCACCTTGCGTTCGGCCGACAGCTCGCGCGAGGCGGGCAGCGTGCCGATCACCGAGACGCCGGTCTCGCGCTCGATGTCGCGGGGGTCGCGCACACGCTGGTCGAGCACGTAGCGCAGCACCGCGTAGCCGATGCCGAGGGCGAGGCCGATGAGCGCGCCGAGCATGAGGTTGAGTCGCGTGTTGGGCGACGACGGCGCCGTGGGGAGGCGCGCCGAGTCGCCGGGCACGACAGTGACCGCGGCATCCGTCCCCGAGCCCTCGATCTGCTCGATCTCGTGGATCATGCCGCGCACCCACGACTCGGCGAGATCGCGCGCTTCTTCGGGCGTGGCGGCATCGGCGGACACGCGCAGCACGACGGTGTCGAGCGGGTTCGTGACGTCGATGCGACCGACGAGCGCCTCCGGCGTCGTGGCGAGGTCGAGATCGTCGATGACGTACTCGGCGACAGACCGCCACGAGCCGATGTCGATGTACGACTTCACGACGCTCTGGGCGAGCTGGTTGCCGACGAGTCGGGTGCCGGCATCGCTCGCGCCGGCCGCGGCGTCGACGATCGCGCTCGTCGAGGCGGTGTACACGCGCGGCTGCATCGAGCTCCAGCCCCACGCCGCGGCGACGCCGAGGAGGGTGAGGAGCAGGATGCCGAGCCAGTGCGCGCGGAGAATGCGCAGGTAATCGCGGAGTTCCATGTGATGCTCAGCCCGATTCAGCCGAGCGAGAACGAGGGCACGTTGACCGGGGTCGCGCCGGGGAGCGAGAGGACGGCGGTCGCGGTCTTCGTCCCCCCGTTCGAGCTCAAATCGAACGTGAACGTCATCGTGAAGGTCGGGAAGCTGCCACTCACCACGGCCTGTGACGTGCCCGTCGTCGTGGTGCCGTTGGCCTGCACGCGCTTCCACGTCAGTGTCCCCGTGGGCGTCTGGCTCGAGTGGGCGACTGTCGTCGTACAGACGACAGTCCTGTTCGACCCAGTGCTGCTCGTGATCGTCGGCCCGCTTGCGAGCGTGATGGTCGGAGCCGGCGAGGTCACCGAGATCGCATTGGTGTCGACGATCGTCGAGCCGTTCGTCAGGCGGAAGAACACGGTCGCACTCGACGACCAGTTCGTCAGGGTGGCGACGCCGTTGCTCGGGCCCGCGGCCGAGATCGCAGCGGGTATGCCCGTGATCGCGACGGGCCCCCCACTCGTGATCGCCTGGACGCTCCACGACTTCGGTGATGTCGTGCCCGCGACAGTGAGAGTGATGTTCCAGGTCCGGGCGGCCTCTCCGGCCTGCTGGGTGCCTGACAGAGTGGCGCCGCTCACCGACACGGCCGAGGCCGGTGCAGCAATCGCGACGGCGACGGCGGGCGCGGCCCAGACGCCGGCCTTGACGAGCTGACGGCGGCTGACGCCGTTCTTCGGTGCGGACGCAGGAACGGTCGACAGAACGTCTGACATGAGTCTTCCCCCAGGAGGCTCAATGGCGACACCGCCCGCCGGGTGACGGAGGGTGAGGTTGTCGTGCATCTCACGCATCGGGAAACGCGTGAGCGATGGAACGTTTACGCCGACTCGCGATTCCCACAACCTCGAGTGGCGGCTACTGCTCTGACGACGGCGATCCATTCGGGAGCATCGACGTCGCCTTCAACCTAGCAGGAGCCGTTTTCCCACCGCCAACTCCTCTGGCGAAGTTTTACCTCGGCGTAACCGACGGTCCGGCGCCTGGTGACCGCAGAGCGCGAATGCCGACGGGCAGTCCCCGGATGCCGCGCACGAGCCGCGCCGCCCTCGCCAGGACCACCGCCCCGACGCGGTCGGGGGTCTCGGGGCGCGCCGCGAGCATGTCGCTCCGCGTGGGCCACAGGGCGCGGAAGAGGATCCGTGGGCGCTCACGCCACGATGCCTCGCGCCACAGCAGCAGCCACGGGTACGCGCCCCGCGAGCTCGACGCCACGCGCGCTCGCCATTCCCGCAACTCAGGCGAGTCCTCCACCGCGATGTCGACCCCGAGATCGGTCAGCACATCGTGGAGCGGCCCGGCGCATCCCGTCGTTCGCGCGAGCTCGGCGAGCTCCACGCGTTCCGCGTCCGTCAGCGCGGCGCTGCGTGCCCGGTCGAGCTCGGCGCGATGGCGATCGTTCACCGCGCCGTCGCGCATCGCATGCAGAGCCATGACGGCGAGGCTCGAGACGCGGTCCGGCGTCGGTACCGGCACATGCGCGAACGGCTGCGCGTCGCGGCGTCTCCAGAGCTCCTCGAACACCGTCGAGGGCTGAGCGAGGAACCCGGGGTACCGGTGGTGCACGTCGATGTCGCACGGCCACCCGTCGTGCAGATACGTGACCGAGTGCGCTCCGCGCTGATTGATGCGGGGCACCGCGCGCTCCGTCCAGCCCGCCGCGGCGATCGCCGCGCAGTACCGCTCGAACGCCGCGGGCTCGACGAGCAGGTCGACATCGGCCGGCACGCGAGGGTCTCGCAGGCGGTGGCGGGCGAGCGTGTCGCCCTTGATGACGAGCAGACGGATGCCGAGTCGCTCGGCGAGTGCCGCGGCCCACGCTGCCGCGAGCTCCACCGCGTCGACGAGCGGCAGCCCGGGAACGGAGGAGGTGGACGGCACACGCCCAGTCAAGCCGATGATCGTGACCCGGGTGTCACGCAGAGGCGTCCGGTACACTCGGCCCACGATCGCGCGGCAGTGTCGCGGCGCCCGAGGTAGGAGGTGCCATGGAGACGCGACCGTTGGATGAGATCGACCGGGCGATGCTCGATCTCGGCATCCCGCCGAAGCCACCGCTGCCTCCCGACGCGCCGGCGACCAAACACCAAGCCGTGCCCGGCATCCCGCCGAAACCCCCGCTCCCAGGTACCGCCGAGCCGTCACCGCGCACCACGGAGACGTCCGCACCCAGCCGCGTGCCGCACATTCTCCTCGCCGCATATGTCGTCGCGCTGACGCTCATCGCGATCTGGCCGGTGCCGGTCGATCGCGGCGCGGGCCCCGCGATCGGCGTCATCACGCGGATCTTCCCGATCCTCACCTACGCGCGCATCGAGTTCGGCGCGAACATCCTGCTGTTCGTGCCGCTCGGAGTGCTGCTCGCGCTGATCCTGCACCAGCGCTTCCTCGTCGTGCCGATCGCCGTCGTCACGACGGTCGCGATCGAGTCGGTGCAGGGCATCGCGCTCTCGCTGCGCACGCCGAGCGTCATGGACATCGTTGCCAACGTCACCGGCGCATGCATCGGGCTGCTGCTCGTCACCGCCGTCGAGTGGTGGCAGCGACGAGCAACGACCTCGGGCTAGGGCCGGCCCATCCCGTAGTACGTCCACCCCGCGGCCCGCCACGCAGGAGCGTCGAGGCAGTTGCGCCCGTCCACGATGATGCGGCCCTCTGCGAGCGACGCGGCGTGCTCGGGGTCGAGCTGGCGGCGGTACTCGTCCCACTCCGTCACGACGATCACCGCGTCGGCACCACGCAGCGCCTCGTCGCGGTCGGCGACGTAGTTGAGCTGCGGGTGCAGACGCTCGGCGTTCTCGAGCGCCTCAGGGTCGGTCACGGTCACCCAGGCGCCGAGACCGCGGAGCTTGATCGCCACGTCGAGCGCGGGCGAGTCGCGGATGTCGTCGCTGTGGGGCTTGAAGGCCGCGCCGAGCACCGTGATGTTCTTCTTGAACACCGAGCCGCCGAACGCGTCGACCACGAGCTGCGCGGCACGGTCGCGGCGCCGCAGGTTGATGGCGTCGACCTCCCGCAAGAAGTTGACCGACTCACCGCGCCCGAGTTCTTCGGCCCGGGCCGAGAAGGCGCGGATGTCTTTCGGCAGGCAGCCGCCGCCGAACCCGATGCCCGCGCCGAGGAAGCGGCGGCCGATGCGCGCGTCGTGGCCGATCGCGTCGGCCAGCTGCGTCACGTCGGCACCGGTGACCTCGGCGATCTCGGCCATCGCGTTGATGAACGAGATCTTGGTCGCGAGGAACGCGTTCGCCGCGACCTTCACGAGCTCGGCCGTGGCGTAGTCGGTCACGATGAAGGGCGTGCCCTTCGCGATCGCCGGGTGGTAGACGTCTTTCACCACCTGCACGAGCTGCTCGTCATCCGCATCCGGGATGCCGATCACCAGGCGGTCGGGATCGACGGTGTCTTGTACCGCCCACCCCTCGCGGAGGAACTCGGGGTTCCAGATGAGGGTCGCGCCCGTCTCCGAGACGCGAGGCGCGAGACCGGCCGCCGTACCGACCGGCACGGTCGACTTGCCCGCGACGATGTCGCCCTCGCTGAGATAGGGCAGCAGGCCGTCGATCGCGGCGTTGACGTAGGTGAGGTCGGCCGCGTACCCGTCCTTCTGCTGTGGGGTGCCGACGCCGACGAAGTGCACCTTCGCGCCCTTCGCCTCAGCGAGATCGGTCGTGAACCGCAGCCGCCCCGAGGCGATCCCCTCGGTGAGGATCTCCTGCAGTCCGGGTTCGAAGAAGGGGGCCTTGCCCTGTGAAAGACTGTCGATCTTGCGCTGGTCGACGTCGATGCCGACGACCTCATGCCCGATCGACGCCATGGCGGCGGCGTGGACCGCGCCCAGATAACCGCATCCGATGACGGAAAGACGCACGGAACTCCTCGTGTGGTGCAGGGGATGGATGCCGGCGGCGTCGGCGGCGGGGAACACTCCGGAAAAGACGGACATCTCTCTCTAGCAGATCCATGTTTCGCGTGCGCGACGCTCCGACTCGGACCGAGAGAATACTGAGATGACACTTCTCCCCGCCGACCTGTACGCCACCATCGAAGGCTCGATGCCGATCGCGTGCGTCGATTTCGTGCCGGTGGATGCGCGCACCGGACGGGTGGGTCTCATCCTGCGCGAGTCGCCGTTCGGACGCGTCTGGTGCCACCTCGGCGGTCGCATTCTGCGTGGCGAGACGGTGGCGGGAGCGCTCCGCCGACATGCCGACGACACTCTCGGAGTCGGACTCGTGTTGGGGCCCGACCCCCAGCCGTCGTACGTGTACCAGTGGTTTCCGCCCGAGATCTCGCCTGAGCCAGGGCACGGCATCGACCCGCGCAAGCACGCCATCGGCCTGTCGTTCCTCGTCGCGATCGACGGCGAACCTGCACCGCGCAACGAGGCCCTCGACTTCGCGTGGTACTCGCTCACGTCGCTCCCTGAGCCGATCTGGCCGGGCAGTGACACGCTGCTCCAGCGCCTCCACGCCACCTCGTAGTCGTACGCGCGGAACAGCACGATGTGCCGATAAGTCACCGCTACTGCCGCAGCGCGCCGACGTGGTCGCGATACCAGGCCACGGTGCGCTCGAGACCCTCTTCCAGCCCGATCTTCGCCGCCCAGCCCGCCTCGGCGAGCTTCGAGACGTCGAGGAGCTTCTGAGGCGTGCCGTCGGGCTTCGACGTGTCCCATGCCGTCTCGCCCTCGAAGCCCACGACGCCGGCGATCGTCTCCGCGATCTCGCGGATCGTCACGTCCGACCCCGTGCCCACGTTGACCTGCTCGGGGCCGTCGTAGTGCTCGAGCAGGTGCAGCACGGCATCAGCCATGTCGTCCGCGTGCAAGAACTCGCGGCGCGGCGACCCGGTGCCCCAGTTCGTCACCGACTCGGCGCCCGAGGCGGCGGCCTCGTCGTAGCGCCGGATCAGCGCGGGCAGCACGTGCGACCCCTTCGGCGAGAAGTTGTCGTTCGGGCCGTACAGGTTCGTCGGCATCGCCGAGATCCACGGCAGCCCGTACTGGCGGCGCACCGCCTGCGTCTGCAGGATGCCGGCGATCTTGGCGATCGCATACGCGTCGTTCGTCGGCTCGAGGTGTCCCGTGAGCAGCGAATCCTCGCGGATCGGCTGCTCGGCGAACTTGGGATAGATGCACGACGAGCCGAGAAAGGCGACGCGCTCGACGTCGTTCGCGAGCGCCGCATCCAGCACGTTCACCTGGATGCGCATGTTATCGCTCAAGAAGTCGACCGGATACGTGCTGTTCGCCAGGATCCCGCCGACCTTCGCGGCGGCCAGCACGACGTACTTCGGCTTGATCTCGGCCATGTAGGCGAAGACCGCGTCGCGATCCTTCAGATCCAGCTCTGCCGAGGGTCTGCCGACGATGTTCTCGAATCCGGATGCCTCGAGCTTGCGCACGATCGCCGAGCCGACGAGTCCGCGGTGCCCCGCCACGTAGAACGTGGCGTCACGGTCAAGCTCGCCCGGTGTGTAGTCGACTCCGTCCGATGCCGTCACGCGGCGATCTTCCACGAGTCCAGCGACACCTGGTCGATCCACGGACGTCCCTCGTGCTCGAGGGCCTTCACGTCTGCGTCGACCATGATCTTCGCGAGCGCGGCGCCGTCGATCGTCGGCACCCAGCCGAGCTCCTGCTGAGCCTTCGTCGAGTCGCCAATCAGCGCGTCGACCTCGGTCGGGCGCAGGTAGCGCTCGTCGAACTTGACGTACTTCTGCCATTCCAGGCCGACGTGACCGAACGATGCCTCGAGGAAGTCCTTGATCGTGTAGCCGATTCCGGTCGCCAGCACGTAGTCGTCGGGCGTGTCGACCTGCAGCATGCGCCACATGCCCTCGACGTACTCCGCCGCGTAGCCCCAGTCGCGGATCGACTCGAGGTTGCCGAGGTAGAGATCCTTCTGCACGCCTGCCTGGATGCGGGCTACAGCGCGCGTGATCTTGCGGGTCACGAACGTCTCGCCGCGACGAGGCGACTCGTGGTTGAAGAGGATGCCGTTCACGGCGAACAGGTCGTACGCCTCGCGGTAGTTCTTCGTGATCCAGTAGCTGTACAGCTTCGCGGCGGCATAGGGCGACCGCGGGTAGAACGGCGTGTTCTCGTTCTGCGGTGGGGGAGTGGCTCCGTACAGCTCCGACGACGACGCCTGGTAGAACCGCGTGTTGATGCCCGAGAGCCGTACGGCCTCGAGCAGGCGGATCGACCCGGTGCCCGTCGTGTCGGCGGTGTGCTCGGGCTCGTCGAACGAGACGCGAACGTGCGACTGCGCCGCGAGGTTGTAGACCTCATCAGGGTTGATCTCGGCCATCAGCGTGACGAGGCGGGCCCCGTCGCTGAGGTCGCCGTAGTGCAGGAACAGCTTCGCCGACGGGTCGTGCGGGTCGACGTAGAGGTGGTCGATGCGGGACGTGTTGAAGGTCGATGCGCGGCGGATGAGGCCGTGCACCTCGTAGCCCTTCGCGAGCAGCAGCTCCGCGAGGTACGAGCCGTCCTGTCCGGTGATTCCAGTGATGAGTGCGCGCTTGGCCAAGGCCGTGCTCCGTTTCTTTCGTGCTCAGGTGGTCAGCGTGTCCGGCACGCTGACTGCGACGCGGTCGTCCGTGGGGATGAGCCGCCTCAACATCTCGGTGAATTGGTCGATTGCCGACTCTTCATCGAGCACGGTGGAACGGTAATGACGGCCGTTGGCGCCCAGGCGCCGCGAGCCTTCGGGGTCGGCCGCGAGCGCGCTCACAGCCTCGAGCAGAGCCGCGGGGTCGCCGGCGGGCACGACCACCCCGGCATCGGCGTTGCGGATCTCCTCGGCCGTGATGCCCGTGACGTCGGTGGCGGCGATGACGGGACGACCGGCAGAGAAGTACGAGGTGAGCTTGCTCGGCACGGCCATCTCAGACACGCCCGGCAGCTCGTTGACGAGCAGGCAGTCGGCGCTCCCGAGAGCGGCGGCGAAGTCGGCATCGTTGAGCGGCGACAAGAACTGCAGGGTCGGGATGCCGCTGCCCGCCTCCTTGAGGCGCTGCAGCTCTGAGCCCGCACCGAGGAGCACGAACCGTACGCGCTCGCCGCGCTCGGCGGCCAGGCGCGCCGCGTCGACGACGTTGCCGAGCCCCTGCTTCACGCCCATGTTGCCGGCGTGCAGCACCACTTCCTCGTCGTCGGCCCAGCCGAACTGCGCCCTCGTGGCGACGACGTCGACCGTCTTGGCGGGGGGCAGGTGCGTCCAGTTGCGCACGACCTCGATGCGGTCGCGGGGCACGCCGAAGTCTTCCGACACGCGCGTGGCGAAGCGGTCGTGGATCACGACGACGCGGTCAGCGCTCCGAAGCAGCCACCCCTCGACCATCGACATGAGCTTCACGACGGTGCCGCCGGCCTGCCCGGTCTCCGAGAGGCCGAGCGTGTAGAGGTCTTGCACCCACACCACGAACGGAACGTTTCGGTGTGTGACGCGAGCCCGCACGGCGGCGAGGGCCGACGAGACGAGCGCGGGCGAGACCGCGACGATGGCGTCGACGTCCTTCCAGCGATGCCCGCCCAGCCGCGCCCCGAAGCTGATCTCCGACGCGAGTCGCCGCAGGCCCTTGGGCACCGCGGGAATGTAGTGCCTGAGGCGCGTGATGGCCACCCCATCCAGGTGTTCGCTGCGCGACCACTGCCCGTAACCTGGCTTTACTTTCCAGTCGGGATAATGAGGGTGCGCCGTCAAGACGCGGGTGATGAAGCCTCGGCGAGCTAGGCCCCGAGCCATCGATCCGGTATACGGCGAGATGCCAGTCGGCTCAGGGGGGTAGTTCAATCCGAGTGCCAGCACGATTGGCGACGGATGCGACATGGTTTGAGGCTAGCGGTTATGCCGTTTCGGTCTGGTTACGGGAAAGGGAAGCGTTATGACACACGTTCCGGTCATAGACCTTTCGAAGGCCCCGGGAGAGCACGCGGCGTGGGATCGGCCCAAATGGACCATCTATTTGTGGGCGATCTGCGAATTACTGTTTGTGACGAATGCGTGGCAGATCAGCTCTGGTCTGCGAATCCAAGTACTACGGGTTTTCGGCGCGGAGATCGGCCAAGGTGTGGTATTTCGCCCTCGCACGCGTGTGAAATTTCCTTGGAAGCTGCACATCGGCGATCGGTCGTGGATCGGCGAAGGCGTGTGGTTTCATAACCAAGACCACATTCATATCGCCAACGACGTCGTCATCTCACAGGAGACCTTCTTGACGACGGGTTCGCACGCACACCGCCGCGACATGGCGCTCATCACCCGCCCGATCCACATCGAGGCCGGCGCCTGGATCACGTCTCGCTGCGTCGTGCTCGGAGGCACCCGCGTGGGCCGCTCGGCGCTGGTTCGCCCTCTGACGCTCCTTGACGGCCGACTGATCCCCGCCGGCGAGGTTTGGGGTGGCAACCCGGCCGCCTATGTGGCTGACCGATTCGCAGGAGCAGCAGCGTGACACTCATCTCGAAGATCTCCGTCATCGTCCTGACCAAGAACGAAGAGGCTGGGCTCGGCAATACCCTCGACAAGCTCCGCGACTTCGACGACGTGATCGTGGTCGACTCGCTGAGTGAGGACCGCACGGTCGAGATCGCCGAAGCTCACGGCGCCCGCGTCGTGGAGTTCGCCTGGAACGGCGAGTACCCGAAGAAGAAGCAGTGGGCACTCGAGAATGCGGGGGTCGCGAACAAGTGGGTCCTCCTCCTCGACGCCGATGAGTTCCCTTCCGTGTCGCTTGTGAAGGAGCTCGCAGGGCTGCAGGCCTTGCTCGACAGCACCGAGAACGGGGCGTACGACATCAACCTGCTCTACCGCTTCGCGGGCAAGTACCTGCGTTACGGCCACGTCGTGACTAAGCGCTCGCTGGTCCACGTCGAGCGTGCGAGCTTCCCGGTGATCGACGATCTCAACGCCCCCGGCATCCGCGAGGTCGAGGGGCACTACCAGCCCGAAGCGATTGCACCGATCGGCAAGCTCAAGAACCGCATCGTGCACGACGACCGCGACCCCGTATCGAGCTGGTTCGCGCGGCACAACCGCTACTCCGATTGGGAGGCGCATCTGCGAATGAACGACGAGCTGCGCAAAGACATCGCGAGCAAGCGCACCCTCAAGGGCAAGATCTTCGACCAGGTGCCGTTCAAGCCGGCGCTCTTCTTCGGCTACGCGTACCTGGCGCGGGCGGGCTTCCTCGATGGACGCGCAGGCTTCGACTACGCGACGGCGCTCGCGACCTACTACTGGCAGATCGGGGTCAAATACCGCGAACTCCAGTCCGCCGGGAAGGCCTGACGCGTGAAGGTCCTCCACGTCACACCTTCGTTCGCTCGACGCGACGGCGGCCCCTCCGAAACCTTGCGCGGGTTGGTGCCTGAGCTGGAGAAGTTGGGCGTCGAGGTTCACACACTAACCACCGACAAAGGTATCGACGCGTCTGACCAAGACTTCACGACGAGCGGACGAGTAACGGTAGTTCGGGCCCGCAAGCCTCGTTCGTGGAATTACGCACCCGGCATGATCCGCCCGCTCTGGAGACTGGCGCGTGACTATCAGGTGCTCCATATCCACAGCGTCAACAGCTTCACCACTACGATCGCCATGATCATCGCACGGCTACGACATGTGCCCTATGTCCTCGAGCCTCACGGCGCCTTCGACGCCTACCACATGAGCGAGGGGCGCACGAAGAAGCGCTTTTACAACACTGTCGTCGACCGGTTCGGTTTCGCGGGACTGGCAGGGGTGCTTACAAGCAGCCCGCGTGAGCGGGTCGACGCCCGAAAGGTGGTGAGCGCGCCAAGCTTCGAGCTGCCGTTAGGCGTCGATGAGGGACTTTTCGAACTCGATCGCCCACCCAGTGGCGCGATGAGCGCACTCTTCCTCGGGCGCATTGCAAAGAAGAAGCGCCTCGACCTCGTGCTGCGCGCGCTTGCCACGATCGACCCCGCGAGGCGACCCCGACTTGTGGTTGCGGGACCAATCGGGGACGACATCGACTATGACCCGGTGCGTCTGGCCGAGAGCTTGGGCGTCGCGGATAGCGTTGACTTCATCGGCCCTGTTGACGCGAGACGACGGGCCGAGCTGCTGTCTGCCGCTGACATATTCGTCTTGCCTAGTGAGGACGAGAGCTTCGGCGTAGCGGTAGCCGAAGCCATGGCTGCCGGGTGCTGCGTAGTCGCGTCGGAGGAAGTCGGCATCGCTCCCGAGGCGGCTCAGCATGGCGCGTTAATTCTGACCCGACTTGATTCGCGGCAGCTTGGAGAAGTGCTCACGGGCCTCGTTCGAGAGCCGAGTCGGGCCAGATCGGTGGCCGAGCGCGGACGCGCCTATGCGCGTGAGCGTTTCCTCTGGTCAACTTCGGCTAGCCATGTCATGGATGCCTACCGCTTGGTACGGCGATAGGGGACCGATCATCATGTATCAGCAGGTGGCGTTCACTCAGCCCTACGTCCCGACGTATCGAGTGCCCCTCTTCGACGAACTCGCGAAGCGGCTCAAGGAGCAGAACCGCGAGCTAACCGTGTACTCCGGTCAGCCGGAAGGTGAGCAAGCTACGCGGCGCGACTCTGCTTCGGGCGCCTGGCATCGACCGCTGGATGTGAAAGCTATTCGCGTTGCCCGCTGGTCTGTCGAATCGCGAAACGCGCCAGCGGAGCTCCGCGCCGCGGATCTGCTCGTGTCAGAGCTCTCCGCGCTCAACGGCATTGCATGGAGGCAGTCCTTCACCTCCCAGCCCCTTGTGCTCTGGGGCCACGGCAAGTCCTATGTCAACGACTCGAGTTGGCTCGGCGATCGCATTGAATGGACGCTCGCCCGTCGGGCGGACCACATCATGACTTATGCCAATGGCGGCCGTGAATTCCTGCTCACGGAGGGGAAGCTGCCGGCCGACAAGGTCACGGCTATCGGGAACAGCACGGATACCGCTGAGCTTCGGTCCGCATACAACGCTGCGGTCGACTCCGGAGATGCCACCGCACACGGCAATCGTCGCCAGGTCCTGTTCGTCGGTGCGCTCGACTCGACGAAGCGTCTGGACTTCGTGTTGGAGGCCTTCGATCACGCCGTACAGCTCGATCCAGAAATGAGCCTCGTCGTCGCAGGTGAGGGAGCGATGGCCGATCAAGTGGACGCCCTGGCTCAGAGGGATCCGCGGGTGCAACGGGTGGGGGATGTGAGGGGCTCTGATCTTGCGCGAATCGGCGCCGCGAGCAGCGCTGTGTGGATGCCGGGGCGAGTCGGGCTCGTCGCCGTCGATGCGCTCGCACTCGGGCTGCCGATTCACACAACGCCCTACCGGTATCACGCGCCTGAAGTCGAGTTCCTAATGCCTGGTGAGATCGAGTACCTCGCCGACGACCCGAAGGGTTTCGCGGTGGAGTCGATCAGCGCGATGGATCGAGGACGACCCGCGCTTCGGAACGACATTCCAAGCATTCAGTCCGTCGCCAGCAATATGGCCGAGGTCATTGACAGGCAGTTGCGCAAGTGACGGCCCCACTGCGAGTCTGCATCGTTGCGGATGGAGATCCCTCCAGTCCGCGGACGAACTCGGGTGTCGCGCGAGGGCTCCTCGATGCACTCACGCAACGTCCCGACATCGAGGTCGTCGGATTGATCGACAGCAGTCCGACGAAGGCGGAGTCCTACGCGCTATCGATACTCAGCTGGCGTCCGCAAAAGGCGGCATGGCGAAATCAGAAGCGCAAAGGGCGCCTGGCGACGTGGGCGCGCTCGCGGAAGCGCGATCGCGCATTGGCGCGCCAGATCGAACGACCCGATGTAGTCATTCACGTCCGTAACACATACCTGCCAGCGAACACGCCGTACGTAGTGTTCATCGATGGCACAGCCTCTCTGAGTCAGCGGTTCTGGCCCGACTGGCGGATGTCTGAGCGTGCCTACGAGACCCGGGTGGCTCAGGAGCGCCGGTATTTCTCTCAGGCCCTGCTAGTCGCGACCGCCGGACAACACGCTGCTCGCGAGGTCATCGACTTCTACGGGCAGGCGCCAGATCGCGTGGTCGCTGTCGGAGGGGGCACAAACATCACCGCTCCCGAGCGTGCGCCCGTGCGGGTGTCCGGCACCGCGGATGGCACACGATTCCTCTTCATCGGCAAGGACTTCGATCGCAAGGGCGGACCAGAGCTTCTCCAGGCCTTCTCACGCCTTCGAGGATCTCGCGATGACGTGACTCTCGAGATCATCGGCCCGGAAGCGACGACGACGCCCCTTCCGACGGGCGTCGCCTGGCGCGGGTTCATTACGGATCGCGATCTTATCGGGGCGGCCTACCGAGAAGCCGACGTCTTCTGTCTCCCGTCGCGCTACGAGCCATATGGGCTAGTGATACAGGAGGCGCTTGCATATGGGCTTCCCTGCTTGGTCAGCGATCGTGGTGCGCTTGCTGAAATCGCGGGGGATGCCGGTCTGATTGTGGAGGCGGAGTCGGTGGACTCGATTCACGATGGCCTACTTGCACTCGCTGGGGACGGAGAGCTGCGTCGAAGGCTCGGGGCGGCTGCCATCACCCGACTCGATGGAATGAGTTGGGAAGCGGTCGCCGATCGAATGCTCTCCCGATTGCTACCCGCGCTCTGGCCGCAAGACCGACATCCGCAACCATAGGGTGAACGGGACGTCGGCCAAGAGCTTTCTCGATGGCTGGACGCCTTGTGTCTGTCGTTTGCGAGCTCGAATCAGCTCGGATCCGGAATCGGGCGACCCTCCGCGGGCGGGCGAGTGGACTCCGGCCAATGAGCTGGATCAACAACAGGCCTGCCTCCTGTCGGTTCTGCAGGGATCGAGCGCTCTGGGCGGCTGCTACCGGTGAGTCGCCGTCCGACGCGAATGAGCGGCTGCTCGTACACCCGGTAGAGGATCTCTGCGACTAGGTAGGTGAGCGTGCACGCAACGCCAAGCCTGAGCGCACCCATGAGCGGATTGGACTCGCCGTCCGGCCACACGCGATTGACCACATCGATGCAGAAAACATGGAAAAGATAGATGCCGTACGTACGAGTGCCTACGAATGCGAGAGGCTTCCAGGCGAGGCTCGATCGGAGCCGGCCCGACCCGATAACGATAAAAGGGAACGCGAGCGCGACTGCGTATGCGAAGGGTACGTGGGCGTTGCCCGAAATCGAGTTCCACGGCAGATAAACGTCGATCAAGAACATCGCGACCGCTAACAGCGTGAACGCGATGCCCGGGATAGTCCCGGCCATTCGACGAATCGCGGGGTAGGTGCGCGGATCATGCATCAGAATCGCCAACACGCACCCCGCTAAGATGCCCGTGTACGACCCGAAGTAGCTGAGGCCTGGGGTGAACGCCAGCACTGAACACACAAGCAGCAGCGCGCCCGCGATCCAGAGGCGACGCCGTGCAAGCGGCAAAATCGCGAACCCGACGAGCGGCCACACGATGTAGTACTTCTCCTCTACCCCGATCGACCAGCTGTGAACGAACGTGCCGACAACAGTCAGATCACCGTTGAAAGTCGCGAGGTACGGCAACCTGCGCAAGTAGGAGGAGGCGGGCTCGCCGAACCCGAACTGGAGCACCAGTATCGACGCGACGGCTAGCGCAAGTGCGTACATCGGAACGATGCGAAAGAATCTGCGGATATAGAAGCCTGTGAGAGATATAGATCCCCTTCGAGCTTCCTCTCGGATCAGCAGGGACGTGATGAGGAATCCGCTAATCACGAAGAAGACGACGACGCCGAGCGCGCCGTGGAAGCGTGGAACCCAGGTGTCGCCCATGTGAGCCACCAGCACAAGTGCGATGCTGACCACCCGGAGCCCGTCTAGCTGTGGCCAATAGCGAGTAGCCGCGAACTCTTCGTATCGGTCAGGAGACATAGTCGAAACCCTACCGACACGACGTTACGTTAGAGTTTCGCGGGTGCGGCCATACGTAACTGAAGCTAGACGTGCCCACTCGGCTGCCAGCGGCCGCCGAGTGGGTCCGACCGCAATCGCGCTCGCACTCGCAGCGGTTTCGTCATCCTGGACCGGCGCGAACTTCGGCACCCTCAACGTCACGGACGTCTTCCTAGCCATCGCCGCAGTGTTCTCGATGCTGGGCTGGCTGTCTGGGCGCCGCACGATGATGGTCCAGTCCTGGATGCTTGCACCTCTGCTGGGTGTTGTCATCATCACAGCCGTTGATGTCATCGTTCGCTCTGAGCCTGTATCCGGCGGCGCGACGATGTTGCCGCGACTCTTGTTCAGCACGACGCTCCTCGCGATTTTGATCTGGTCAGAGTCGAACCGGCTACAGGGACACGTTTGGTACGCCTTGCGATGGTGGGCTGCTGGGGTTGCAATTAATGCTTCAGCGGCGGCGCTCATAGACGGAGGCTTCCTGGTCGTGGATGGATGGATCGATCAGCCGGCTGGCGACTGGAGAGCGTCGGGCCTCGCGTTCCATCCGAACTCGCTGGCGCTAGCGCTGACAATAGCGCTCCCCATAATGGTGATGCTCTTAACGCGTTCAGCGACCTGGGCCGGCCGCGTTGGTTGGATCGCCGCCATTGCGGTGACTGTCAACGCGCTATTCCTCGCAGATTCTCGAGCGGGTTTGATCGTAGCCTTTCCAGGGCTAGCGCTATCTATCCTCATCGCTCTTCGACGAGGACGCGCCCGCGTCTTCGTTGCGCCTTTCGTGATTGTTGCCGGTGTGCTTGCGTATCTCTACGTGCTCCCCGCTCTCGCCGGAACCCGCTTGACTGCCGAGAGCGGGGCTCTGAGCGACGTAGGTCGAGTCCAATACAACGCGACGGCTCTCCAGATATTTGCGGAGCAGCCTCTCGTCGGTGGGGGATTCGATGCCGAGATTGGCGTCGCGGTTCCGTTGCAGGTTCTGACGATTGGGGGGATCGTTTTCGCCTTGTGCTACTACACATTCCTCCTGGTGCCGGGAGTGGCGATCTGGCGCAACAGGCGCGACTCAGCGGCGCCGTATGGCATCGTGTATATTCTTGCGTTGCTCGGCTTCGGGCTACTCAACCCCGGACTCGCCGAACGTGTGAGCTTCTGGCCGCTCCTCGTTCTTGCAGGCGGTTTTGGAGCGCGGCGCGTTGCGGCGAGTCTCCCGGCCGCAGTAGGTGAGCTGGCGGAAGCGCCGGGCGAATCGCCTCGACTTGCCAGTCGGCGCCGGCGTACGGCCTTCTAGGATCTGTCGACGCCTGTCTGCTTCCATAGATCGGCCGGGAATGCGGAAATGAGCTCCTCGGCATCGAATTGGGGTGCGTTTTCGCCGCCCATTTCGATGGCCTCGTCGACGCTGGCAGCTGTCTGAAACTCCGGCCGCCCCGTTCCCGCATAGTGATCTCGATACTTGAACTCCGCTTCGTGCGCAGATCTGATCAAGCGCGCTGGGACCCCGAGCGAGTCCGCCAGGATGATGGCATGTAGCGATGACCCGCACACCAATCGACTGCGCGCGATTTGCTCGATGACTGCATGCGGATCAGCCAATGGATTCACCAGATTGTGAGACGTTTTCGTTCCTTCAAAGTCGTGAAAATTCGGGATGACGGTGACGTCGTTGAACTGCTCCTCTGGCATGCCCGCCGTGTAGGACGATCGCGGCCAGAATCGGCTCCATAACAAGGCGGGATCGCCGAAGACGCTCGGTGCAGGTATTCCCTTTGATGTGAGCGCTTCCTGCGTCAGCGGACCGCGAACGGATCGGACATCCAGTTGAGACACGCGTAGAGGATCGTTGACCTTGCCGTTTACACCACTTCCCCAGACCGTGTCGCCTGGTTCGGCCAAGTGCAGAATTGATCCAACCGTCAGAAGCCGGCGATGGGCAGACGGCTCAGATAGTGCTCGCTCATCTCTAATGCGCGCGACGAGCAGCGGTCCGATCATGTCGCCGAAGTTCGACAAGCTGACCCGTGGGAGTACCCGGCCGAGGAGCCCGGGCCTGCGGCGACGGGGATTGTAATGAATGACCTGCACTGGCACGAAGTCTCCGTTCTAGAACGTCAGGTTCTGCTATCGACGAATGCGACGCAGCACGTCGCCGATGGATCGCGCGTCGCGCCTGACAGGAGGGAGAAGAAACAGGGCTGCCCCGTAGAGCGCGATGAATGCGAACAGTAGGGCGAGCTGCACCCATTGGTTTTGGCCGCGGAGGACAGTCCAAGATGCGACCAGTGCCGTCAACGTCATGGGTAAGAGGAGTACGACGGGCCGACATGCGATGAGCACAAGTGAGCGCCTGCTGACTCTGCTCCGCGCCATTGGAAAGACGGTCAGCAAAGCCCAGTTCACGGCCAACCCGATCGTCCCACCGATAGCAACCCCGATTGCTCCCCAGGCCACGCCTATCGCCATGGCCGCGACCATGAATGAGCGGCCAATGATGGTCCATTTGAGCTGGATGCCCGTCAGCGCTCGAGAGAGGAAGACCCAGTAGTAGACGTATCCAATGCCCTGGAAGATGCCGCCGATGGCGAGGATCACAAATATCGGCTTAGCGCCGTCCCACCCCGGTCCGAGAAGAATGTCAATGAGCGGACTCGCTACGGCCGCTAGGACGAAGAAGAGGCCGGCGAATGTGTATGAGAGGACGAGTTGTGCTCGGAGTACGTATGCCTCGTAGCGGGGGTCGTTCTGCAGACGCGAAAGAATCGGCACAGCGACCCGAGTGAGAGGTGCCCCGATCTGCTGGAGTGGGAGGCGGAACAGCTGATATGCGCGGTCGTAGAGACCCAGAGCGTCTGGGCCCCAAACGCGGCCGATAAGCACGCTGTCCGCATTTGCGCTCAGGTAGTTGAATAACTGAACGCCGAGCGTGTTGGCCCCGAACTGGTAGAGTGCACGCATTCCGCTCTTGCGACGTGGCAGTCCGGGCAGCCAGCGCGCTCCGATGATGAGAATCAGGAGTGTTGTCGCGGCCGCAGCTACCTGTTGACCGACCAGGGCCCAGTAGCCACCGCCGAGTGCGGCAATAGCAATGCCCGTAGCCACGCCGAGCGTCGCGCTTAGGACGTCCGATGCGGCGAGCCACCCAAACCGGAGCTTCCGTGAGACTTCGGCGCGGAACTGCGCTGTCAAGGAGTAGAACAAGAAGGTGACAGCGACTACGTGCGTCACAGGTACGAGCTCTGGGCGGTCGTAGAATGCAGCGATCAACGGGGCTGAGAAATACACCACGAGCATGAGTGCGATTCCCAGAAGCGCGCTTGTCCAGAACAAGTTCGTTCGCTGGCGAGGTGTGATCTCCTCTGCCTGAATCGCCGCCATGGAGAGGCCGAAGTCGCCCACCACCATCGCAACCCCGACGATCGACACCACCATCGCGTATATGCCGAAGTCGCTGGGGTCCAGGAGTCGTGCGAGCACCGCTGTCGAAACGATCTGCAACGCAAACCGGGTGATCTGCCCCCCGAACGTGATCAACCCGCCGCGAGCAGCTGCGCCCGACAGGCCACGGGCGGGGGGTGCCACCGGCGCCTCCTGCTCTCGTGACGCTGTCACATCGCCCCCGTGGGGGACGGGGACTCGGCGACGGCGCGCGAGCCGCCCGTTGCGCGCGCCACGGCGATTGCAACTTCGTACGCGCCCAAGGTCTCTTTCGCGATGGAGGCCCACTCCCGGCGCGACATATCAACATGATCGTCCCGGACGGTCTCACGCACGCGAGCCAGCTGGTCCCCGAGAATTGTGCTCGTCAGGTTGCCTTCATATGTGTGCACCCAGGCGTGCCCGAACTCTTGCCGCAACTCCTCGGTAGTTGGTGTAGACGGAACTATGACGGGCCGATTCATCGACAAAGCAAGGAGGGCAGAGCCCGAGTTGTGCAGGTTGTTGTACGGCAGGACAACAACTTCGCTTGTCGCTATCGCTGTGGCCAACTCTGCATCGCTGAGAAAGCGGAGATCCGGTTGAATCCGCGGGTCGGACGCTGCCAGCGATTCGATTTCCGACTGGATCCGCGGCTGGCTCACCTTGCCAGCGATGGCGAGAGCGAAGTCGCCGCGCATTCCTGTAAAAGCTTTGATCAGCTGATCGACGCCTTTGTAGTCCCGGATGCCGCCGAAGTAGAGGATACGACCAACCTCGGGCACCACGTCGATCGACGGATACCAGTCTCGATAGTGCCCGTGGAGAATTCGGACCGTTCGGCTTTGATCTGGCGTGGGCGTCGCCGAATTCATCGCAATCCAGACCGTCGTCGAATCCTCGAGCTTCTGCATCAGCCGCCGCTCCCGCGAGGAGCCCTGCTCGTGCGGGGTCAGATTGTGCACGGTGCGGACCACGGCGATCTTCCTGCGGCGTGTGCGAGCCAAGAGTGACCGAAACAGAAACGGCTTGGCGTAACCCTTGGCTCCGGCCCCACGTATGAGGTGTTCGGGCCAATGGATGTGAAAGACATCGAACTCTCCGCGCAACGCCGTGCCCCACGAGAACGGAAGCACGACCACGTGCTCGGCGATGGCGTCTGTGAAGAGCTTGGTATACGGATTCAGCACTGGTTGCCCCGACTGGACGCCGAGGCTTTGCATTACACGAAGTGGTCTGGAGCTCATTTAGTGCGCCGTCTCTCCGGGAACGAGAGCCGCTTTCGCGGTCTTCGCCAGAATTCCGAGGTCGCCGATCAGCGACCAGTTCTCGACATACGACAGGTCGAGTCGCACGCTGTCCTCCCATGAAAGCGTCGAGCGGCCGCTCACCTGCCAGAGGCCCGTGATGCCGGGCTTCACGAGAAAGCGCCGGTGCACGTGGTCGGCATACTGCGCGACCTCGTGGGGGAGCGGCGGGCGGGGGCCCACGAGCGACATCGAGCCGCCGATCACGTTGAACAGCTGGGGCAACTCATCGAGGCTGAACTTGCGCATCACTCGGCCCACGGGGGTGACCCGAGGATCGTTCTTCATCTTGAAGAGCACCTCGTTGCCGGCATCCCTCTTCTCGCGCGCGAGCTGCTCGAGCAGGTCTTCGGCGTTCACGACCATCGAGCGGAACTTGAGCATCGTGAACTCGGTGCCGCCCAGGCCGATGCGGGTCTGGCGGAAGAACACCGGCCCCTGGCTCGTGAGCCGCACGCTCATCGCGAGGAAGAGCAGCACCGGGCTGATCAGGATGACGCCGATGATCGAGGCGACGAGGTCGGTCGTGCGCTTCGCGATGCGCTGACCGCGACTGAACCGCGGTGTCTCGACGTGAATGAGCGGCAGCCCCGACACCGGACGCATGTGGATGCGGGGGCCCGCGACATCCGTGATACTCGGCGCGAGCACCAGGTGCTGCTTGCCCGCCTCGAGGCCCCACGAGATCTGCTTGACCTTGTCGGACGGCAGCTCGTCGGTGCTCGTCACGGCCACCGTGTCGGCGCCGGTCGCGAGCATGGCGCGCTCGACGTTGTCGACATTGCCCATGATCGGAATGTCGGTGCCCTCGATCGTGTCGGCGATGCGGCCCGTCGGCACGCAGGCTCCCACGACGCGATAGCCCGCATGCGGTGCGCGGCGCAGTTCGCGCGCGACTTGGGCGACGGATGCCTCTGACCCCACGAGCAGCACGCGCGCACAGTATTGGCCGAGCTGGCGCTTGGAGATGAGCCACTGCCGCCACAGCCAGCGCTCGATGAGGAGCACGGCGATGCCGGCGGGGAGGCTCACGAGGAGGAAGCCGCGGGCGACGTCGACACGGGTGAGGAACGCGATGATCGCGACGGCGCCGAACAGGCGCAGGCTCACGTCGACGACGCGGATGTACTCCGTCGGGCCGGTGCCGATCACACGCTCGTTGCGCGAATCGATGAGGCTGAGCGACCACATCCACGCCGCGATGAGCAGCGCGGAGAACATCCAATAAGAGAGGTCGTTGAGACGGTGGTCTTCGCGCATCGTGACCTGAGCGTTGCCGAGCCCGAACCACAGGATCTGCGTGCCGTAGACGACCCAGATCAGTGCGAGGAGGTCTGTGATCCAGATTCCGCGCGCGAGACGTCGACGCCACGGGTCACGTGCGGCGGGCAGAGCGATCGGACTTGTGCCCGTCGCAGTGCTCAGCGCCGAGGCATCCGGAACTGATGACCTCGTGTGCTCGTGTGCGTTGTTCTCGTGTGTTTCAGATTCGCTTTGCGACTCCGTCGTCGCGCCGACCTGTTGCAGGTTCGACGTCACCGACCACCCTTTCGCCCCCTCGGAACTCCCCCAATCAGGAAACTATCAGCCGATTATGTCGAGCGTGTGAATGAGGCGACTCTCTTCGTATCCGGCACATGACAGTCCAGTAGTCGGCCCGAGTGCACGGGTGCCGCAGTGTAAAATGACCCCGCCCTGCCGATGATCGGAGAAGGGTGCATGGCGTCGAAACCCGAAGAGCAGCCAGCGAACGACGAGCAGCAGCGCGTCGATCCGCGGCGTGCGCGCGGGGCGGGCGCGGGGCCAGGTGCCGCTGCCGGTGCTTCGGATCTGGCGCAGCTGTTCGGGGCTGGGTCGGGCGGTGTAGCGCGGGCTGGTTCGGGTGCTGTCGGGCCGGGCGGGCGTGAGCGGGGCGCGGAGGCCACGGACGATAGCGCGTTGGCCGCGCTGTTCGCGCGTCGGCCCGAGCCGGTGCCGACTCGTCCTGTCGCGGAGGGCGCCTGGTGGGAGGTGGCTACGGCGAAGCCGGTTCAGGATGCCGCGGCTGGCCGGGAAGCGCATGTTGCGGCGGCGGGGGCTGGCGTGGCTGCGGGGGTCGGCGTTGCCGCGGGTTCTGGCGTTGTGGCGGCGCGGGCGTCGGATGATGCGGCCCGGCGGTCGGACGGTGCGGCCCGACCCGTCAAGGAGTTGGCCGCGGCGGATGCGGAGCGGCCGGGCGAGTCGTCGGTCTCCGTGGAGTCGGCGCCGATTCCGGTGGCATCGTCGCGCCGCGCGAGGGTGGGCGCGCGCCTCTTCGGCTCGCGGGCCCGCGCTGTCGTGTCGGCGTCGGTCGCCGTGCTCGTGATCGCGCTCGTCGCGGGCGGGGCCTATCTCGGAGTGCGTGCCTACGCCGACCAGCGGGAGCTCGCGCAGGCGCAGTCGCAGCTCGCGACCGCGCAGGCCGACGCGGCCAGCGCCGACGAGCTCGCGGCCGACGCGCAGGCGAAGCTCGCGGCATCCGTCGACTCCGCGACCAAGACCGCCGAAGAGGTGAGCCCCGCGCTCGATGCGGTGGAGGGGGCGGCGCCCGCCGATCAGCTCGCCGCCGCGCGCGCGGCCCTCGCGGATCTGCGGGTGGCCCTCGCGCCCACGCTCGGTGAGCCGCCCGAGGCGTACAAGGCGGTCGCGGTTCCGCGCGACATCGCCGAGGCGCGACGGGCGGCGCAGACCGCACGCGAGCACGCGTCGGCGGTCTCGCTCGCAGCCACCGATGTCACCTCTGCCGACGCGAAGATCGAGGGCGCGCGCACGACGCTTCTCGCGGCCCTCATCACGCTCGGCGCTGCGCTGCCTGCGGCCGCTGACGGGCTGTTGAGTGAGAATCCGCTGGCTGAGAAGGAGATTCAGGATGCCGTGCCCGCCGCCGCGGGGCAGGTCGCCGACGCTCAGAACAGCGGGGGAACGGGCGCGGCGGAGCTCATCGCGTATGCGCGGGCCGTCGCGGCGCTGCGGGAGAGCCAGGCGACGCAGGCGGAGGAGCGGGCTCGCTCGTCGCGGCGGTCGTCGGGGGGTTCGGGTGGGTCGGGTGGGTCTCCGTCGCCCTCGCCGACGCCGACGCCGACTTCTCCGGCGCCGGCGCCGGCGCCTGAGCCGACTGTGCCGGCGCCCCAGCCGTCGCCGACCGATCCGGTGGTGGTGCCGTAGGTGGCTTCGGATGGGGTGACGTGCGGCGGGCGCTTCTCCCCGGCATCCGTTCGTTCGAAGTTCTCCACAGATGAGGGGAACATAGATTCGAATGTCAGCGGTCTATGCCATGATGAAGCATGGCATTCATGTCCGACCTTAGAGACGGGATCGACGCGTTCCTCGCGCGCTTCCCGGCTGATCTCGAGGCCGACGACCTGGTGCGCGCCCTGCGCCTGTGCGGCGACGATGACCTCGTCGCATCGGTCGCCGAGGGTGCGCGGGTGATGCACGGCGTCGAGCGCATCGTCGCTGCCGCCGCGGGTGTTGTGTCCGAACGGTCGGCGCGCGAGCACGGGCATGCGGGGCTCGCCGCCGAGCGGGGGCATCGCAATGCCGTCGACCTCGTGCAGAGCATCGGCGGCACGACTCGTGCCGAGGCCGCGCGGGCAGTGCGGGTGGGGCAGTCGCTCATCTATGCCACGCTTGGGCCGCAGCGCGACAGCGCGGGGGAGCGTGATGCGGGTGCGCCGGCTGCCGAGCCGTGGCACGCGCAGCTGCGTGGCGCTCTGCTGCGCGGTTCGCTCAATGCCGCGCAGCACGATGCGATTCGCAGAGGGCTCGGAGAGCCGCCGGCGCCGCCGTCGACGGCGGACGAGAGCGAGGCGGCGGAGCACATCGCGGCAGGGGCAGAAGTGTGGCGGCGCGCGGGCGAAGAGCTCGCGCGCCTCGCGGCCGAGCTGACGGTCGACGACCTTCTGCGGCGCGCTCGCCAGATGCGCGAGACGCTCGATCCGGCCGGTGCTGAGGAGCGGTTCGCGCGGCGGTTCGAGGGGCGGTCGTTCCGGAGGTGGCGCGACTCCGAGGGAGTGCGGCACGCGCACATCACCTATGAAGACGAGATGGATGCCTGGACCGACGCCGCCCTCTATGCAGCGCTGCGTCCGAGGCGTGGGGGACCGCGGTTCGTCGATTCCGAGGCTGCGGCGGCGGCGAGCGAACTCGAGCAGGATCCCCGCACGCTCGAGCAGCTGACCTACGACCTCGTGATGGACCTCTTACGCGCGGGCGCGGTCGCTACAGCCGACGACGTCTTCGGGGCACGCCAGCCCGGCGTTCGCGTGGTGGTCATCAAGGGCGAGGGCGCGGTCGGTCCGCGTGATCCGTGGGGCCGGCTGCTCGTGACCGGTCATCTCGAAGACGGCGGCGACGCCATCGCCGGATCGCTGCTCGAGAAGACCCTCTGCGAGAACGGCTACCGCGAGGTCACGGTCGACGACTGCGGCAATCCGCTCGACGTCGGGCGGGAGCAGCGGCTCTTCACGACCCGGCAGAAGCTTGCACTGGCAGTTCGCGACGGCGGATGTGTATGGCCCGGATGCCGCGTCCCCGCCTCCTACTGCGAAGCACACCACTGCGACCACTGGTGGGAGCACAAGGGCCGCACCGACACCGGTCGGGGCGTGCTGCTGTGCCGCTTCCATCACCTGCTGCTGCACAACAATCATTGGCGGATCACCCGCGACGGTGATGCATGCTTCGTGCTTCATCCGCCGCCCGGGAGTGGTGGGCCGGTCGTGCTCGCGACGAAGGCCCCGTGGTCGTGGGCATGGGACCCGCCGCCTCTGCCCGAGATTCCCGGCTGGCGTATCGGGCCGCGCGCGGCCTGATGCCGGGCGGGCCCGGGCGGGCCCGGGCGGGGCCGGGTGGGGCCGGGTGCGGTGGCGCGGTGGGTATGGGTGGTCGGAGGTGCCGGGGTGGGTGCGGCGGCCCGGGGTGGGTGCGGGGGTGCCGGGGAGTGCCGCGGTGGGTGCGGGGTGGCCGGGGCAGGTCGGGCGGCGCCGGGGTGGGTGCGGACGTGTAGGTGCGGGGCGGACGGATCAGCGAGCGGGGAACAGACGATCGCCCGACCACACGACGACCCCGGAGGGGGTGGCGGCGACGGCGGCGGGGGCCGAGGCATCCGTCACCGCGGCGCAACCGAGGAAGGTGACGACATCCGGAGAGGAGACGTTGACACGAGACACCGCGAGCCCGCGGCACGTCGAGCCCGAAGTCGACCCCGAAGTCGAGCCCGACGAGGCGCTCGAGCCGGCGGTGGAGGAGGCATCCGGAGCATGAGCGATCACGACATCCGAACCGTGGATCGCGACAGCCGAGACCGAGTCGATGGGGAGAGGAGACCACGCATTACCGGTCCGGACGAATGCCCGGCCGTCGCACACGAGAGCGACGACCTGACGCGCGGCGTGAAGACCGCGGGCCGTCGAACAGGGAGCGTCGACCGTGCCCGAGGGCAGCACGACGGACCGCGGGTCGGCGAGATCGACGAAGCGCGACCGCGCGAGCAGGTCGGGATACGACTCCCAGAACTCGCCCTCGGTGAAAGTCCGCAGATACTGCGCGGCGCACGACGGACCGACCGCGGCGACGACACCGGACTGACCGTCGGACAGCGCATCGAGGCCGGCCACCTGGCCGATGCCCCGATAGAGAGGAGTGACATCCGACCAGGAGGCCCCGGCATTCGTCGACCGCTCGATGACAGGCGCGACGGACGCACCCGCGCCCGCACCCGCGCGCGAAGACCCGCCGGTGGGCGCGCACGCGCCCGCGGTCGCCCGCCACCACGCGCCCCCGCCGACCGCGAGGAACCGCTGGGTGGAGAGATCGACCGACGCGGCGGACGACGAACCCGACGCCGTCGGCGACGGGGTCGCCCCGGCCGCCGGAGTCGCGCCCGGCGCGGGGGTCGCACCGGGAGCCGAATCCACCCCCGATCCTGCGGTCGACTCAGACGCCTCCGGGCGAAGACTGAAGGTCGGAATGGGCGCTGCCGCACCCACGGTTGCGTCCGGCCTCGCGTGCTGTATCGCCGCCAGCGCGAGGGCGCCGACGACAGCCGCGATCAGGACGACCGCTGAGATTCCGACCCACGACGCTGCACTTCTGCCGCCTCGCACGGGGCCCCTATCCGACGGAGGTGGAATCTATCTTCGGACGCTGCGACACCTCGCTGCCGGCGAGCGGCGCAGGCGGCGGCACGGAGCCCTTGCGACCACCCCGGCGGTCTCGACGCGACCCCGCCCCGGAGGCCGGACCCGAGCTGTGGCCGTAGCCGTACCCGTAGCCATAGCCGTATCCGTAGACGTAGGCATCCGGACCCCGCGTCGGCACCATCGTGAGCACGACACCGGCGACCTTCGCGTCGACCGTCTGCAGAGCATCGATCGCGCCGGCCAGCTGCGGACGGCTCGTGCGGCCCGCCGAGACGATGACGATGGCGCCGCTCGTCGCCTTCGCGAGGATCGCGCCGTCGGTGACGGGGAGGAGCGGGGGAGCGTCGCAGAGCACGACGTCGAAGTCGCGCTCGAGCGACTCGAGGAGCGCGTGCATCTGCGCCGAGCCGAGCAGCTCGCTCGGGTTCGGCGGGATCTTGCCGGCGGGGAGCACGTACAGGCTTCGGCCACCCCACGGCAGCATGACGTCTTCGACGTGGGTACGGCCGATGAGCACATCGGTCAGGCCCGCGCCGCCCTCGATGCCGAGGTACTCGGCGACCTTGGGCTTGCGCAGATCGGTGTCGATGAGCGCGACGCGCTTGCCTGCGTCGGCGAGGGCGATCGCGAGGTTGATCGTCGAGGTCGACTTGCCCTCGCTCGGCAGCGCCGACGTGATGACGAAGCTCGCGCGCCCGCCCATGTCGAGGAATTGGAGGTTGGTGCGAAGCGCGCGGAACGACTCGGCGCGGGGGCTGCGGGGGTCATCCTGCAGGATGAGCGGCCGCTCCTTGGCGCGCGGGTCGAAGGCGATCGCGCCGATGAGCGGGCGGTCGGTGACGAGCTCGACGTCGCGCGGGTTGCGGATGCGCGTGTCGAGCACGGAGCGGAGCACCGCTGCGCCGATGCCGATCGCGAGGCCGATGAGGCCGCCGAGGATGAGGTTCAGCGTCACGTTCGGGCTCGACGGCGTGAGCGCCGGCTGGGCGTCTTTCACCCGCGTGAGGCGCACGGGGCTCGTGTCGGAGCCGTTGGGCGTCTCGATCGACTCGACCGCCGTCGTCAGGCTCGCCGCGAGGGCGTTGGCGATGTCGGCCGCGAGCACGGGATCGGCGTTCTCGACCGTGATCGTGATGAGCGTCGTATTGAGGGGCGTCGACGACGTGACCGAGCCCGACAGCTGCGACACGGTCGTGTCGAGGTTGAGCTTCGCGATCACGGGGTTCATGACGATCGGCGTCGCCACGAGGTTCGCGTACGTCGTCACACGGGACTGCGAGAAGTTCGAGCCCTGCTGCAGCTCGGCGATAGAGGTGCCCGCCTGCGTCGAGACGAAGACCGTGCTGCTCGCCTCGTACATGGGCGTGCGGGTCAGGGAGTATCCCGCCGCCGCGCCGACTCCGAGGAGCGTCGCGATGACGATGAGAATCCAGTTCTTGCGAAGTATTCGGATGTAGTCGGTGAGCTCCATGACGCCTTTCCCTCAGAGGCCGGGATCGAGGTGCGCAGATCCCGGTTGGGGACCCCGAGGTGACTTCGATCGTGCCACAGGACCGTTTCCAGAGTCCCGCTCGAACGTGTCCAGCGTGTTAACCAGTGTCACTGGGCTGCGACCCGCAGAACCCGTACCACGGCGTCGATCGCCGGTACGAGCTGGGCCGCGGAGCGCTCATACGTCTCCCACGAGCGGCCGTACGGGTCGACGACGTCGTCGTCGTCAGGGTTGGTCGGAGGCATCCCCATGCCACGGCGGGAAGCCACCACGAGAGTCGCGGCGCGCACGCGGGCAGAGGCATCCGGAGCATTCTCGGTCGCCGCGCGGATCTCGTCGTCCGACACGTCCGCGGCGAGCCGGGCGAACTCGCGCGCGGTGAACGTCCACCGCAGCCGCGAGGGCGCGAGCTCGGCCACGTGGCGGCGATGATCGCGCGTCATCGTGAGGATGAGATCGGGCGACGACAGGTGCCGCTCCAGCAGGTACCGGGAGCGATGGGATGCCGCGGCATCCGCCGTCACGCCGTACTGCACCGCGATCAGCTGAGCCTCCGACGTCATCGGCGCCTCGGACAGCCCGCGCGTGCCGGCGCTGTTGACGGCGACCTCGAGCGGCGCGAGACGTGCGCGCAGGAGCTCGGCGGCCAGGGGCGATCTGCAGATGTTGCCCGTGCAGACCGTCAGAACCTCGAACACGGCGTATCCCTTCGGAACGGTAGCGTGGGGCGCGTGCCGGACAACTCTACCGACGCCGTGACGACCCCGCCGACCGCCGATCCCGAGGTGCCCGCGGGCGCGGAGGGCGCGACGAGCGGCGCCGACACGGGCGAGATCGGCACGGATGCGACCGACACCCGCGACGAATCGGGAACGGATGCCGCGGCCTCCGGCGCTCGCCGCCGCAAGGGTCGCCGCGACTGGCGTCTGGGCGGACGCACCGTCGCCAAGTGGCGCGAGCGCACCCTAGGTGTCGCGATCGTCTCGCTCGGCGCGGCGATCCTCATCGGCACAGCGATCACGGTGTTCGTCCCCGCCGCCTGGGCGGGACTGGCCGCGACCATCGTGCTGTGGGCGGGATTCCTCGCCGGCATCGTGTGGGCGTTCAGCCGGTCGCGACCCATCGGCCTCCTCAGGCTCGCGCCGGCCGACGTCATCTTCGGGCTGGCTCTCGGCATCCTGCTCCGCTTCGTCCAGGGCTGGCTCGAGATCGGCGCCGGCGGCTCGGGGGCACTGCCCTCGTACCCGACGATCGGCGGACAGCTCGGCACCGAATTCCTCTTCACCGAGGTCGTGAGCCCCGTCGTCATCGCGCCGGTGCTCGAGGAGCTGTTCTTCCGCGCCGTGATCCTCGTGTGCCTGTACACGCTGCTGCGCCGCCCGTTCGGCAAGCTCACCGCGGGCATCGCCGCCGCCATCGGCAGCTCGGCGCTGTTCGTCCTCGTGCACGCGCTCACCGCGAGCCTCACGATCGACGAGCTCATCTCGCTGGGCCTCCTCGGGCTCGTGTGCTCGGTGCTCGTGCTGCTGACCGGCCGCGTCTGGGGAGCCGTGCTGACCCACGTCGTCTACAACGGCACCTTCGTGCTGCTCGCGCTGGCCGGCACCGTCTGGGGCTGAGGCGCCCGTGCTCGTCTGTCGCCTTTCGCAGGCCGTTGCCGGAGGGGGACGGATGCCGCGGGCCGGCCCCGGCCGCCGAGAGGGGAACACCAGCTCGACGACCGAGACCTGACTTGCCCGCCGGGTACGACCGGGAGGCGACACGCTTCCCGGTCCTGGGGGTCCGGTCGACCGGCGGCACGAGCGCCCGACGACCAGGGTCCGGAGGATGCGGCGGCACGAGCGCCGACCCCCGGAAGCGGGGGTTCAGACGAGGGTCGGGGTCAGCTCGTCCTTGATCCATGCGGCGAGCTCGGGGCCGAGGTCGTCGCGGTCGAGGGCGAGCTGGATGGTCGACTTCAAGTAGTCGAGGCGGTCGCCCGTGTCGTAGCGGCGGCCGCGGAACACGACGCCGAGCACGGGGCCCGCGATCTGCTCGTCGCCCGCGAGCTCCTGCAGGGCGTCGGTCAGCTGGATCTCGCCGCCCTTGCCCGGCTCGGTCGTCTCGAGCACCTCGAAGATCTCGGGCTTGAGCACATATCGCCCGATGATGGCGAGGTTGCTCGGCGCCTCGGCGGCCGACGGCTTCTCGACGAGCGCCTTGATGCGCACGACGTCCGGCTCGCCCGTCGGCACGACGTCGGCGCAGCCGTAGAGGTGGATCTGGCTCGAATCCACCTCCATGAGTGCCACGACCGTCGCCGACTGCGCCTGCGACACGTCGATCATGCGCGACAGCAGCGGGTCGCGCGCGTCGATGAGGTCGTCGCCCAGCAGCACCGCGAACGTCTCGTTGCCCACGTGCTTCTTCGCGCGCAGCACCGCGTGTCCCAGGCCCTTGGGGTCGCCCTGGCGCACGAAGTGGATGTCGGCGAGCGAGCTGGAGTGCATGACGCGCTCGAGCTTGCTGGTGTCGCCCTTCTGCTCGAGCGTGTGCTCGAGTTCGGTGACACGGTCGAAGTGGTTGGCGAGCGCGTTCTTGTTGCGGCCGATGATGACCAGGACGTCGTCGATGCCCGCGGCGACGGCCTCTTCCACGACGTACTGGATCGCCGGCTTGTCGACGACCGGGAGCATTTCCTTCGGCATCGCCTTGGTCGCCGGAAGGAAGCGCGTACCGAGACCCGCGGCAGGGATCACGGCCTTGATAGATCGATGGCTCATGCCATCGAGATTAGGGACTTCTCATGAAGCGGCGGTTACGACGGCGTATCGCGACGACACGATTCGCTAACAGTGCGTCGGAAGTGACGGATCACGGATGCCGGCTGGCGGGTCACGGATGCCGGCCACGGATGCGTGATCAGGATGCCGGGAAAAGGCGATCCCCCTCGGAACACGGCGAGTCTGGGGGAACTGCCGAAGGCCGAGGGGGATCTGGACCGCATCGAAGCCGATAGAGCTCTGCGGGTTCGAACCGGTCTGGGGGAACCGGTGCCGGAACACTTCAATGGGCCCACAACAACCGTAGTTGCCTCGCATACATGGTCCGGACCGTATGAGGCCCTTCTCATCTCAAACCAGTATGCGTAAGTGTCTTCTTCTTCGCTTTCGGACCCTGCATCAGGTCGGCGAAACCCTTTCGATCGGGCGCCGTGCTGAGCTCGGGGTCACGTGCGGCGAAGTCTTTCTGGAAGGCATCCGTCACTCCCGTCTCGAGCAGAGCCGTCACCGTGGAATCGGCGAACAGGCGGCCGCCCCAGCGCACGAGGTAGCACGCGAGCGAATACGCCAGGCCCGGCGAGACGGCGACGGCAGGCGACTCGAGGAACCGCTTCTCGGCGGCGGGATCGGTGCGTCCCGCCGCGATCGCGTCGAGGGCGAGCAGGTCGATCGCGGCGCGGGCGCGCGTCGCGCGGTTCTCGTCGGTGGGGGTCACGAGCCCGAGCCACTGCCGCAGGTGGTCGCGTGTGCGGACGACGCGCCCATGCACCTCGGGGAGTGGCCGGAGCGCCGCGAGATTGCGGGTGATGGCCGCGGCGGTCATGGTGAGCGAGACGAACGCGGGATCGTCGGATGCCTCGCGCAGCCCGACCTCGTCGACGCGGTCGGTGACCCGCTGGAACAGGCGGTCGAGGTAGTCGCGCAGCTCGCCGGCATTCGTGCTGTCGCGGTGGAGCGCCCAGTCGAGCGTCCACCGGGCGAGGCGGTTGAACGGGTCGGATCTCGCCGCGGTGCGCAGGAGCTCGACCGCGTCGGACTTGCTGCGCGGGTTCTTCGCGTACCAGGTCGTCGCGATGTTGGTCAGTGCGATGCTCGCGGGAACCGTCGCGCCGAGCATCGCGCGGTCGTAGTCGTGTGCCTGCAGCTCGCGGAACGTCGCGACGGCGTGCGCGGCCGCGACGACCGCGAGCACATCGCGGGGGAGCGGCGGCTCACTGACGGCCTCCTCCGCGACGGGAGGCACGTCGCGTACACGGTCGATCCGCAATCCGCGGGGGATATAGCCGTGGCGCTCGCGGTCTCGGTCGTACCGACGCCGGTATTCAGGCCGCGAGGCGTGGGAGTGGGGGTGGGTGCCCTGGCTCGGACTCGCGGCGGCTGCTGTGGGGGAACCGGCCGCAGCCGAACCAGCCGTCGAACCAGCCGCCGCCGAACCGGCCGCCGCCGAACCGGGCGTCGAACCGGCCGGCGAACCGGGCGCCGCCGAACCGGGCGCCGAACCGGCCGGCGAACCTCCGGCTCCCGAACCGGCCGTCGAGCCTCCGGCGGCTTCGGCCTCGGGCGACTTCTCAGGCTCCTTCTCAGGCTCGGCCAGGAGCGCGGCGATCGGCGGCACCGAGCCGTAGGGCGACTGGTCGAGCGCGATCCGTTCGGACTTCTTCGCGCGTCCGTGCCGCGCGATGACGAGCGACGCCTCTCGGTCGGACTGCTGGTCGAGCGTCACAGTCCAGGGCGCGAAGCCGACGAGGTAGAGCACGATCCCCTGCAGCGCCGACACCCAGCCCGTGTTCGAGAGCGCCGTGAGCGCCGTCGCGACCGAGGGGAGGTCGGCCCCCGCCGGCACCTCGACGGTGCGCCCGCCCGAGCCCGCGATCTTTCGGATGCGGTACACGACGTCGGCGGAGGTGAGCCCGGTCGCGTCGTCTTTCGTGTTGACCGTGACCTGCACGCGCATGCCGGAGGCGAGCCAGAGGCTCACCCCGTACGCGCCCATGAGGCCCGCCGCGGCGAGGAGGAGGAGCAGTGGGATGCTCTCGGCCATCCGGCCGGCGTTGATCTGGTAGCCCGCGACGCAGAGCGCGATCGGTGCGCCGACGAGGAGAGTCCAGCCGGCGCCCGCGAGCACGCGCCGATCGGTGACCGACGAGGTGCGGTTGCGGATGGCGGGGACTTCGACCAGCAGCCGCGCGACGACGAAGAGGGCGAGCACGCCGCCGGCGACGAACCCGGCCGCGCCCGCAAGGGGCGCGATGGCCCGGGCGAACCACTTGTCCCACCCTTCGCCGAAGGCGCCGACCGCCGAGGTGGGGGTCGGCGTCGGGACGGACGCCGGAGCCGCGGCGGCGGCCTCGGCATCCGTCTCCCCGTCCGTCGGCGTGGGAGTCGGCACGGGGCAGGTCGCCGCACACGGCGGCTGCACGACGATCGTGGTTCCGCCGTTGAGGCCGACCGTCACGCCAGGCGAAGGCGACGCGGGCGCGGTCTGGGCGGGGGTTTGAGCGGACGTGGTCGAGGCGTCGGGGGTAGGGCCGGGCGGCAGCGTGCGCGTCGGCGCGGGCGTCGCGCGCAGGGTCGGGGAGGGGCTCGCCGTCGCGGAGGGGCTCTGACCGGGTGTGCCTCCGCCGGGGGCGCGGGCCGCGGCATCCGCGAACAACACTGCCGACAGCAGCACCGCGACCGCGAGCGCGAGCAGCACCACCCCCGCGCCGATCGAGACCGCCGGCGGTCGTGGTTCCCCGGCCGCAATCGCATCGTCGGACAACGCAGCCCCCTTGCTGTCGCTTCGTCCTCGTCCCCGGCACCATCGTGGAGCCGCGGGCATCGCCGGGTCAAGGGGTATGCCGCGCGGCGACCGCTGTCGGCCGCCGTTGTCGGCCGCCACTGTCGGCCGCAGCGTCGGAGATCGCCACGTCGTCGGAGATCGCCACAGTGTCGGAGATCGCCACGTCGTCGGAGATCGCCACAGCGTCGGAGCCGAAGTGCCGGATCGCTCCGACGTTGTGGTTATCCCACACGTTGTGGCGGGCCAGCGGGATGCCTGAGCCCCGCGCCCCAAAACCGTGAGCCCGCCCCGCGCGGCGCCCCGAAACCGTGAGCCTCCACCTGAACGCCGAGACCGTGGGGCGCACCCACGCTCTCGGCGCGGAGATGGAGGCTCACGGGTCGGGGTCGGGGTCGGGGTCGGGGTCGAGGTCGAGGTCGCGGGGTCGAGGTCGCGGGGTCGAGGTCGAGGTCGGGGGCGCCGCGCCGCGCGAGCGGGGCGGGCGGGCCGCGCCGCGCGAGCGGGGTCGGGGTCGAGGTCGAGGTCGGGGGCGCCGCGCCGCGCGAGCGGGGCGGGCGGGCCGGGGGAGACGGCGGGATCGAGGGGATGCCGCGGGCCTCAGCGTCGGAGATCGCCACGTCGTCGGAGCCGAACCGCCGGATCGCTCCGACGTTGTGGTTATCCCCGACGTTGTGGCGGGGCAGGCGCGAGGCAAGCCCGCCGCGACGGCGCCCGGTCAGAACCAGCCCGGCAGGACCCGGTCAGGACGGCGGGCTCAGCCGCAGGCCTTCTCCTCGAAGGTGACGGGCGTGCTGCTGAGCATCGGCGTCGTGCGCACCGCGACGGGAGAACCGGGCGTGCCGAGCGAAGCCCGGTCGACGGTCGAGGTGAAGGTCACCGTGCGCGAGCCGCCGCGCGGAACCCCGACCGTGATCGTCTTGCCCGGCCGGTTCTGCTCGGTGCCCGTGCGCACGAGGCTGCGGAAGTCGCCGTTCTGCGGGTCGCTCGACGCGATCTGCCCGCCCACGGGCCCGAAGAAGAGCACGTCCATGACGATCGTGTCGCGCGGCACCCCGAACCTCGGCCCGCGGATGTTGAGCGCGTAGTCGCTCACCCCCGTGCTCGGCACGTCGGACTTCAGCGTGATCGCGGTCGTGATCGTCGCGGGGCCGTCGCCGGCCGCGCACGTGTCGGAGGTCACGTGGATGCTGCTGGAGAGGTAGTAGTCGAGCTTGCTGTAGCCCGAGTCGTTGAGGAAGATCCCGACCTGCGCGGTCTGGGAGTTGTCGGGCTCGAACGTGCCGGAGGCGCCGTACTCGACCGACATCGCCTGCTCGTCCTCGCGCGTGAACCACACCATGACGTGCTTCGTGTCGACGCCGGTCTTCATCGCGTCGAGGAGCGCCAGCGGCGTGCCGGCGCCCGACACGACCTTCGAGAAGACGCGGTTCACGGCATCCCCGAAGAAGACGTCCATCTGCATCGGATCGGTGAAGCGGTCGTAGACCTGCTCGAGCAGCACCTGCGACGCGTTGCCGGAGTCGAGCTGACTGCCGTCGGCGAGCTCGACCGGGCCGGTCGCGGCGAGCAGGTACTGCAGCGCGACGGGGTCGAGCGAGATGACGCCGTCGATCGGGCCGCCGATCTCCTTCTGCCAGAGCCGCGTCATGAGGTCGGCGCTCGTCGGGAAGTTCGGCGTGCGCGTGTAGTTCTGCATGCTGCGGATCGTGTCGCCCTCATAGAGGCCAAGCGCCTCGGCGGGCATGCCGGGATCCATGCCGGCGCCGGCATTCTCGAGCTCGGTCGAGTTGCTCAGGCGGGGGAGCGAGATCGCCCCGTTCTCGATGTGGAGAAGGGCGAGGGATGCCGGGATCCCGCCGGTCGCGCGCGTCTCGGCGTTGTTCTGGAACATCAGGAGGTAGTTGCGCGGCTCGTTCTGTCCGAGCACGCGCAGCGCGACAGGAAGGATGTGCTCGGCCTCGTTGAGGGCGGGCGCGGCCTGATCGAGCACGTCGACGAGCTCGCCGATCGCATCGTCGACCTGCGGCACGAGGTTCGCCCGGTTGATGTCGGCGACCTCGCCCTGCGCCTTGGCGACCGCGTCGCGGAGGGCCGGGATCGTCGGCAGCGCCGCCTGGAACGCCGCGAGGTCGATGCGACCGTCCTTCAGGCCCAGCTGGTTGATGTCGACGACGCCGAGGAGCTGGATAGCGGGCGGCAGCGCGTCCTCCACCAGGATGTGGGTCGCAGCCGTCGTCTTGCGCACCGCCGACAGGTTCTCGCCGAAGACCGGCACCTGTTCGACGAGCGTCCAGATCGGGTCATCCGTCGCCGCGAGAGCCGCGTCCGCGTGAGCCGTGAGCTCCGTCGCAGCCGCCTCGAGGCCCGCCGTGTCGCGCGCCTGGGCAAGGCCGGGGAGGGTCGCCACGACGCTGCGCGCCGCGGTCAGCTCGTCGCGCACGGTGAAGGCGCGGTCGGCGATGTTCTTGACGGCGAACGCCGTCGCCACGGCCGCGGCGATCAGCAGCAGGAAGAGGACGAGCAGCACCCACGGCCAGATCCGCCGTTTGCGCCGGGGAGCCTCGCCATCGTCCTCCGGCTCGAAGAGATCGTCGAGCTCGTCTTGGCGCGCGCGACCGCTCGCCCGCCTGGTCACAGGCGGGACGTCACCGGACGCTCCCCCACGGGCGTCCCCATCCCCAGGTCCCACGGACCACAGCTTAGATGAGCGAGCCTGGAAGCCCGCCACGAAGTGCGCGGATGACGGATGCCTCGGTGTACCCTGTGCGCAGGTCCCCGGTCGGGCGTTTTCCCCAACGCATCCCCAAGCCGGCCGGGGGCCCTCCCGGGGGGGCTGCCGAGCGGCCTCGCGAAGAGCCGGTTTGGCCGAGGCATCCGGATGTCGTAGACTTACCCTTTGGTGTCGGCTCAGCTGACCCGTCATCACGAACGTGAGCCCTCCACTGGCGTCTTTCGCCGCGTATCGCGCGGAAAAGCACCCCGGAGCGGGATTCACGAACTTCTCCGTTCGATCAAGAAAGCAGCACTACTGTGACGCGCACTTTCACCCCCAAGGCTGGCGAAGTCCAGCGCGAGTGGCTGGTCATCGACGCGACTGACGTCGTCCTCGGCCGCCTCGCCTCGCACGCGGCGGTCCTCCTCCGCGGCAAGCACAAGCCCACGTTCGCCAACCACGTCGACACCGGTGACTTCGTCATCATCGTCAACGCCGAGAAGGTCGCGCTGACGGGCCAGAAGCTCGAGCAGAAGAAGGCCTACCGCCACTCGGGCTACCCGGGCGGCCTCAAGTCGGTCACCTACTCGGAGCTCCTCGAGAAGAACCCCGTCCGCGCGGTCGAGAAGGCCGTCCGCGGCATGCTCCCCAAGAACAGCCTGGGTGCCCAGCAGCTGTCGAAGCTGAAGGTCTACCGCGGTGCCGAGCACCCGCACGCCGCGCAGCAGCCCAAGACGTACACCTTCGACCAGGTCGCCCAGTAAGCGCCGCCCAGAATAAGGACACACTCGTGGCGAAGATCCAGGATTCCGCAGACCTCAGCAACTACTCGACCGAGACCCCGGTCGACCAGGAGGCTGTCGCCGCCGAGCGCCCCGTGCTCTCGGTCCCCGGCGCAGCCGTCGGCCGCCGCAAGGAGGCGATCGCGCGCGTGCGCCTCGTCCCCGGCACCGGCACCATCACCATCAACGGACGCACGTTCGAGGACTACTTCCCGAACAAGCTCCACCAGCAGCTCGTCACCGACCCCTTCACGGTGCTGAACCTCACCGACGCGTACGACGTCATCGCGCGCATCTCGGGTGGTGGCCCCTCGGGTCAGGCCGGCGCGCTGCGTCTCGGCATCGCTCGTGCGCTCAACGAGATCGACGTCGAGAACAACCGCCCGACGCTCAAGAAGGCCGGCTTCCTCTCGCGCGACGCCCGCATCAAGGAGCGCAAGAAGGCCGGTCTCAAGAAGGCGCGCAAGGCGCCTCAGTACTCGAAGCGATAAAGCGAGTTCAATCCGATGCCGCTGTTCGGCACGGACGGGGTGCGGGGGCTGGCCAACGGCCCCCTCACCGCCGACCTCGCTCTCACCCTGGCCCAGGCGACCGCCGTCGTCCTGGGCCAGGGCCGTACGGCCGAGGCACGCCGCGCTGCCGGCAAGCGCCTCACGGCCGTCGTCGCGCGTGACCCCCGCATCTCGGGGGAGTTCCTCGCCGCCGCCGTCGCCGCGGGACTCGCGTCTTCGGGCGTCGACGTGCTCGAGGCCGGCGTCCTGCCGACCCCCGCTGCCGCGTACCTGATCGCCGACACCGACGCCGACTTCGGCGTCATGGTCTCGGCGTCGCACAACCCGGCGCCCGACAACGGCATCAAGATCTTCGCGCGCGGAGGCGTCAAGCTCCCCGACATCGTCGAGCAGCGCATCGAAGCCGCCATGGCCGCCCCCAAGCTTCAGCCGACGGGCGCCGCGGTCGGGCGCATCCGCCGCTTCGCCGACGCCGAGGACCGCTACGTCGTGCACCTGCTCGCGTCGCTGCCGCATCGCCTCGACGGCATCCACGTCGTGCTCGACTGCGCCCACGGCGCGGCGGCCGGCGTCTCGCCCGAGACCTTCCGCGATGCGGGGGCCCGGGTCACGGTCATCGGCGCCGATCCCGACGGCCTCAACATCAACGACGGCGTCGGTTCGACGCACCTCGATCTCCTGGCGGAGCATGTCGTGCGGGTCGGCGCGGACGTCGGGATCGCCCACGACGGCGACGCCGACCGCTGCCTCGCGGTCGACGCCTCCGGAAGGATCGTCGACGGCGACCAGATCATGGCCATCCTCGCCGTGTCGATGAAGGAGCGCGGGCACCTCGCGCACGACACCCTCGTCGCGACGGTCATGAGCAACCTCGGACTCCACCGCGCGATGGCCGATCACGGCATCCGTCTGGAACAGACCCGAGTCGGCGACCGCTACGTGCTCGAGCGCATGGACGAAGGCGGCTTCGCCCTCGGCGGCGAGCAGTCCGGCCACGTCATCATGAGCGAATACGCCACGACCGGCGACGGTCTGCTGACGGGCCTGCACCTCGTCGCCGAGATGGCGCGGCAGGGCAAGACGCTCGCCGAGCTCGCATCGATCATGACGGTGTATCCGCAGGTGCTGGTCAACGTCCGCGGCGTCGACCGCTCGCGCGCCGACACCGACGAGGGCGTCCTCGAGGCGGTGCGCGAGGTGGAGGCCGAGCTCGGCGACACGGGGCGTGTGCTGCTGCGCGCCAGCGGCACCGAGCCTCTCGTGCGCGTGATGGTCGAGGCATCCGATCAGGACACCGCCGAAGCCGCCGCCGCCCGTCTGGCCGACGTCGTCGGCGCGCGCCTCGCGCTCTAGCCGCTCGCTCGTTCCTCGCCTTTCGGGCGCCTCGCTCGTTCCTCGGTTCGTGGCGGGCGGATGCGGGGAGGCCGGCAGGGAAAGCGAGATCCCGGCCGCCCCACGAGGGGACGACCGGGATCTCAAGAGGTCAGGGTCAGGCAGCCAGCCAGCCAGGCCCGGCCAGACCTACGAGGCCGGGTCAGTGCGACGCGGCCCAGGACTGCAGCGTCGCCAGCGGCACGCCGGCCTTCGCGACGTTCTTGTTCAGGTTGACGGCCTTGGCGATCTGCGCGGCCGAGCATCCGCCGGCGTCGGCGATGGTGATCCCCGACGAGGCGAGGTTCCCGTCGACGAAGAGGCCGGAGCGGTTGGCGTAGTACGAGCCCGCGGCCGGACGCGAGACGGCGTCGGGGAGCACGGTGCCGCTGCAGAAGTCGACCGAGTCGGCAACGCCGTCCTTGTCGGCATCCGCGGGTGCGATCACGCCGCCGCTTGCGCCGCTCGCCGTCGAGCAGTCGAACGTCCATGTCAACGCCGGAGCGGTGCCGCCGTTCGTCTGCAGCGACCAGCTCAGCGTGTACACCGAGCTCGCCGGAGCGGTGAAGGTGAGCCCGGTCGCCGAGGGAGCGGCATAGAAGAAGAAGTTGAGACCGATCGTCGCACTCAGAAGGATGTCGTAGGTCGTCGTCGGCGAGACGGTCGCCGTGATCGACTCGCCGGCCTGCAGCGCGACGCCGCTGTATGACACGCCGGGTCCGGTGGCGGTGAGGCCCTCGAAGGTCGCGCAGCTGTTCGACGGCGCGACGGGAGCGGCAGGGGCGGGCTTGGCGGTGCTCACAGGGGCGGCGCTCGCGGGGGCGATGGCGACGGCGACAGCAAGTGCCAGGCCGGCGCCGACGCCGATGGCGCCTCGCAGGATATGACGTGCTCGCATGGGGGTCCTCGATTCTTCGGGGCGGTTGGGGAGGTGGGGGTGACGTAGCCCGAGCCCAGGGGCCACAGACGAGTACATCTTTATCAGCAGTCACACAGGTAACGGGAGTGTTAATTTGCCCCACTCCCACCCGCTGGGACACGGCGGTCTGCGGGCTGGCGTGACGCCCGCGAGACGCGACGGCGCGACGCAGCACCGCAGCCGCGCCCGGCTGCGGTCGATCAGGCCGGGCTCAGCCCCAGGACATCGACTCGATGTAGCGCAGAAGCACGCCCTCGCGCAGAGCCCAGGGGCTCACCTCGAGCTCGTCCACCTCGAGCAGCGTCATCGCCGTGTGGAGCACGACCGCGCCCGCCACGATCTGGAACGTGCGATCGGCCGTGATCCCGGGCAGCTCCTGCCGCGCGGAGGCCGGAATGCGCGCGAGCCGCGGAATCCACGAGCCGAGCGACTCGCGGGGCAGCAGCATCCCCTCGATCCCTGACGATCCCGGAACCGGGTGCCCCGCGAGCTTCGCGAGCGATCGGATCGCCTTCGACGAGCCGACGACGTGATCGGGGCGGTCCTGCGCCAGGAACTGCTCGACGACGGGCTGCAGCGTCTTGCGCGCGTGGCGCTCCAGCACCTCGATGGCGTCCTCGCCGGGCGGGTCGTCGGGGAGGAACTCGATCGTCATGCGGCCGGCGCCCAGGGGGACGGATGCCGCGACATCCGGCAGCTCGTCGGCACCCGACGCGAGCTCGAGCGACCCGCCGCCGATGTCGAAGAGCAGGATGTGGCCGGCGGCCCAGCCGAACCAGCGCCGCACGGCGAGGAAGGTGAAGCGCGCCTCGGACTCGCCGCCCAGCACCTGGAGCTCCTGTCCGAGCGCCTCCTCGATCCGGGCGATCACGTCGGCGCCGTTCGTGGCCTCGCGCACGGCGGACGTCGCCGTCGCGAGGAGCTCGTCGACCTTCTCCTCGCGCGCGACCTTCTTCGCCCCGGTCACGGCGTCGACGAGGGCGGTGACGCCCTCCTCGGTGATCGAGCCGTCGGGGGCGAGGTAGCGCATGAGGCGCAGCACCGAGCGCTGACTCGTCGTCGCGAGAGGGCGGCCTCCGGGCCGGGCATCCGCGACGAGAAGGTGGACGGTGTTCGAACCGATGTCGAGGACTCCCAAACGCACGGGTCGAGGTTACAGGCGCGCAAACGTGTCGATCCGCACATGACTGCGGACATGACTGCGCACGGGCCTGCGCGCATGACTGCGCACAAGGCAACGGCCGCCGCCGGGTGGATACGATGGGCGCGATGTCCGCCGAAGCAGCGATCCCGCCAGACGCCTCCGCCACCGTCGAAGACGTCGACGGCGCTGACCCCGTCGACGGCGCTGCCCCCGCCAACGGCGCTGCCCCCGCCGCGGCCTCCGACGACTCGTATGCCGACGCCGACCTCAGCCCCGCGCTGTATCGCGAGATCGACCGCGCCGAGTGGTCGCGCCTCTCCGGCGGCCTGGCGCAGCCTCTGTCCGAGACGGAGGTCGTGCAGCTGCGCGGAATCGGCGACCGCCTCGACCTCCGCGAGGTGCGCGAGGTCTACCTCCCGCTCAGCCGCCTCCTCAGCCTCTACGCCGCGGCGACGAAGCGCCTGGGCGCCGACACCGCCGGGTTCTTCCAGGAGCCCGACTCGACGACCCCCTTCGTCATCGGCGTCGCCGGATCGGTCGCCGTCGGCAAGTCCACGATCGCGCGCCTGCTGCGTGAGCTGGTGAGCCGCTGGCCCGACACCCCGCGCGTCGAGCTCGTGACGACCGACGGCTTCCTCTACCCGAACGCCGAGCTCGAGCGCCGCGGGCTCATGGGTCGCAAAGGCTTCCCCGAGTCCTACGACCGCCGCGCGCTCGTGCAGTTCCTCACCGACGTCAAGAGCGGCGCGGCCGAGGCGCACGCGCCCTTCTACTCGCACCTGCGGTACGACATCGTCCCCGACGCGCACATCACGGTGCGCCGGCCCGACGTCGTGATCGTCGAGGGCCTCAACGTCCTCCAGCCGCCGCCGCAGCCGAACGACGTGGCCGTGAGCGACCTGTTCGACTTCTCGATCTACGTGGATGCCGCGACGGAGCACATCACGCAGTGGTACGTCGACCGGTTCCTGGCGCTGCGCCGCGCGGCATTCTCCAACCCCACCTCGTACTTCAAGGTGTTCGCGGAGCTCACCGACGAACAGGCCGTCTCGATGGCGCTCGGGTTCTGGAACGACATCAACCTGCCGAACCTCGAAGAGAACGTGAAGCCCACGCGCCATCGCGCGACCCTCGTGCTGCACAAGGCGGCCGACCACGCCGTCGAGCGGGTGCTTCTGCGCAAGCTCTGACCGCGGCGCCTTCACGGGAGATCGAGCGGATGCCGCGGCATCCGTCGTTTGTACAGGCAACTCACGAAACCCCCCGCCTACCATTGAGGGCATGTGTGGAATCGTCGGATACGTCGGCCCGAGGGATAGTCAGGCCATCCTCCTCTCCGGGCTCGCCCGCCTGGAGTATCGCGGGTACGACTCGGCCGGGATCGCCGTGATCGACGGCGACGGGGGCCTCGGCATGCGCAAGAAGGCCGGCAAGCTCAGCGTCCTGCGCGACGACCTCGTCGCGCACCCCCTCCCGGACGGCAAGACCGGCATCGGTCACACCCGCTGGGCGACGCACGGCGGACCCACCGACGCGAACGCCCACCCGCACCTCGCCGACGACGATGACCTCGCGCTCATCCACAACGGCATCATCGAGAACTTCTCCGACCTGAAGGCCGGACTCCTCGCCGAGGGCTACACCTTCCGCAGCGAGACCGACACCGAGGTCGCCGCGGTGCTGCTCGGCCGCGAGTACCGCAAGAACGGCGGCGACCTCGTCGAGGCCTTCCGCGGCACGGTCTCGCAGCTCGAGGGCGCCTTCACGCTCCTCGCGATGCACGAAGACCACCCCGGCCTCGTCGTGGGCGCTCGCCGCAATTCGCCGCTGGTCATCGGCCTGGGCGACGGCGAGAACTTCCTCGCGTCCGACGTGGCGGCCTTCGTCGAGCACACCCGCCACGCCCTCGCGATCGGCCAGGACGAGATCGTCGCCATCACGCCCGCCGGCGTCGAGGTGACCGACTTCTCGGGTGAGACCGTCGAGGTCGAGCCGTTCGAAGTGCTGTGGGATGCCGCGGCCGCCGACAAGGGCGGCTGGTCGTCGTTCATGGCCAAGGAGGTGTCGGAGGAGCCCGAGGCCGTCGCGAACACGCTGCGCGGCCGCATCCGTGACGGGGTCGTCTCGATCCCCGAGCTCGACGGACTCGACGATCTCTTCGCCGGGATCAACCGCATCATCGTCATCGCGTGCGGCACCGCCGCCTATGCCGGTATGGTCGGGAAGTACGCGCTGGAGCAGTGGGCGCGCGTGCCCGTCGACGTCGAGCTCGCGCACGAGTTCCGCTACCGCGACCCGGTGATCGGCCCCGACACCCTCGTCGTCTCGATCAGCCAGTCGGGCGAGACGATGGACACCCTCATGGCCGTCAAGTACGCCCGCGAGGCCGGCGCCAAGACGGTGTCGATCTGCAACACGCAGGGCGCGACCATCCCGCGGGAGTCCGACGCGATCGTCTACACGCACGCCGGCCCCGAGGTCGCCGTCGCCTCGACGAAGGCCTTCGTCGCGCAGATCACCGCGCTCTACCTCCTCGCGCTGCACATCGGCGGGGTGCGGGGTTCGCTCACTCCGACCGAGATCGAGCAGCACGTGCTCGAGCTCGAGGCGGTGCCCGACAAGATCCAGCGCATCCTCGACCGCTCGCAGAAGCACATCGAGGAGTTCGCCGGATGGATGGCCGACACCCGCTCGGTGCTCTTCCTCGGCCGTCACGTGGGCTACCCGATCGCGCTCGAGGGCGCGCTCAAGCTCAAGGAGATCTCCTACATCCACGCCGAGGGCTTCGCCGCCGGCGAGCTCAAGCACGGTCCGATCGCGCTCATCGAGCCCGGACAGCCCGTGTTCGTCATCGTGCCCTCGCCGCGCGAGTCGCCGGTGCTGCACTCCAAGGTCGTGTCGAACATCCAGGAGATCCGCGCGCGCGGCGCGCGCGTCATCGCGATCGCCGAGGAGGGCGATGCGGCTGTCCTGCCCTTCGCCGACGAGGTGCTGCACATCCCGCTCGCCTCGCCGCTCATGGAGCCGCTCCTGGCGGTCGTGCCGCTGCACATCTTCGCGATGGGCCTCGCCACGGCCAAGGGCCTCGACGTCGACCAGCCGCGCAACCTCGCCAAGTCCGTCACGGTCGAGTAGCGGCGGGCGCTTCCGGCCGGATTCGCGCGCCGTTACGGTCTGCGGCGCGTTCATAACTCCGGAGGATCGGCCGGGGTCGGGGCTGTGCCGCGGCGTGTCGGCGGGGTCGGCGCGGGTTTCTCCGGAGTTGTGAACGCCGGGCGGGGACCGGTCGGCGTGGTCCGAGCCGGCTGGCCGGTCCGGCCGGCGTCCCGGTCCGAGCCGGCGTCCCGGTCCGAGTCCGTGTGGTCCGAGCGGGCGTCCCGGTCCGGCCCGCCCCCGGCCCGCCCCCGGACCGCCCCCGGACCGCCCCCGCCCGGGTCCGGTCCGGTCCGCCCCTGTACCTAACTCAGGATGAGCAGACGCCTTGAGGCCGGAAAGGCGGCGTGTCGGGGTTCGGCCGCGCGCTTTTCCTGAGTTGGGTACGCGGTGGGCCGCGGTAGGGTGACGGATGCCGCGCCCGCGGCGCGAGGGGAGGGTCGATGATCGTCGGAATCGGCGTCGATCTCGTCGACATCCCCCGGTTCGAGCGCACCCTCCAGCGCACGCCGAGGCTCCTCGAACGGCTGTTCTCCCCGTCGGAGCGCGTACGCCCGCCGCGATCGCTCGCGGCGCGCTACGCGGCCAAGGAGGCGCTCATCAAGGCGCTCGGCGGGTCGGACGGCGTTCACTGGAGCGAGATCGAGGTCGCGTCCGAGGCATCCGGTCGTCCTGTGTTCGTCCTCACCGGTTCGACCGCCGCGGTCGTCGCCGAGCGGGGCATCACGATGATGCACCTGTCGATGTCGCACGACGCCAACCTCGCCACGGCCTACGTCATCGCCGAGTCCGCACCCCGGCCCGACCCCACACCCACACCCGACCCCACACCCACACCCGACCCCGCACCCAGACCGCGGCCCGCACCCAGACCCCGGCCCGACCCCGCACCCCGGCCCGACCCCGCACCCAATCCGCGGCCTGCGCCCACACCCGACCCCGCACCCCGAGAGGATGCCCCATGAGCCGCCTGCCCGACGGCGTCCTGCGCGAGGCGACGATCGACGTCGGAGCGATCACGGCGAACGTGCGGCACCTGCGCCGGCTGACCGAGTCCGAGGTCATCGCGGTCGTCAAGGCCGACGGCTACGGGCACGGCGCGGTCCGCAGCGCCGTCGCGGCCCTCGAGGGCGGGGCGAGCCGGCTCGGCGTCGCCGACGTCGGCGAGGCGCTCGCACTCCGGCGCGCGGGAGTGGATGCCCCGATCCTCGCGTGGTTGCACCCTCCCGGCGCCAACTTCCGCGAGGCGGCCGCCGCGAGCATCGAGCTCGGCATCTCGAGCTTCGACCAGCTGCTGCAGGCGTCGGCCGCGGCATCCGTCGACCGTCCCGTCTCGGTGCACCTCAAGCTCGAGACGGGTCTCGGACGCAACGGCGTCGCCCCCGACGACTACCGCGTCGTGTTCTCGGAGGCCGCGCGGCTGGAGCGCATCGGCAAGCTGCGCGTCGTCGGGATCTTCAGCCACCTCTCCAACGCCTCGGCCGACGACGACCGCGCGGCGCTGCGCGTGTTCCACGATGCGCTGGGCACCGCGGCCGCGGCGGGCCTCGCCCCGCCCCTCCGGCACATCGCCGCGAGCCACGCCGCCATCGCCCTCCCCGAGTCGCGGCTCGGATGCGTGCGCCTGGGCATCTCGATCTACGGCCTGTCGCCGTTCTCCGACCGGGACTCGGGCGACCTCGGCCTCCGTCCCGCCATGACGCTCCGCGCCCCTGTCGCCGCGGTGCGCCGCGTGCCCGCGGGCCACGGCGTCTCGTACGGATACGACTACCGCACCGACCGCGAGACGACCCTCGCCCTCGTGCCGCTCGGCTACGCCGACGGCGTGCCGCGCAATGCGTCGGGCTGGGGGCCGGTCTCGATCGACGGCGCCCGCCACCGCGTCGCCGGGCGCATCGCGATGGACCAGTTCATCGTCGACGTCGGCGACCAGCCCGTACGCGTCGGCGACGAGGCCGTGCTCTTCGGCGATCCGACGCTGGGCGTCCCCTCCGCGGGCGAGTGGGCGGATGCCGCGTCCACCATCAACTACGAGATCGTCACGCGCATCGGGCCCCGCGTCCCGCGCCGGCAGGTCTCGTCATGAGCGGGAACGCCGACGCCGCCGCCGGCGTTGAGCACGACATGGACACCGCCACGAACGGACTCGCGACCCTGGCCGGACGCCGCGAGATCGAGAGTCCGTCAGACATGGAGCAGTTCGGCGAGCGGATCGGACGGATGCTGCGGCCCGGCGACCTCGTGGTGCTGACGGGTCCGCTCGGCGCGGGCAAGACGACCCTGACGCGCGGCATCGCGGCCGGTCTCGGCGTGCGCGGCCCGGTGCAGAGCCCGACCTTCGTCATCGCGCGCACGCACCCCTCGCTCGTCGGGGGAGCGCCGCTCGTGCACGTGGACGCGTACCGCCTGGGGTCGGCCGCCGAGCTCGAAGACCTCGATATCGACTTCGACGACTCCGTCGTGGTCGTGGAGTGGGGGAGGGGCCTCGTCGACAAGATCGCCGACTCGTGGTGGGACATCGAGCTCGAGCGGGAGTGGGGCGGTGCGGGCGTGGACTCCGCGTGCGGCACGAGCGGCCCCGCGGCGGCGCAGATGGACGCCGACGCTCCGCGGATCCTCACCCTCACCCGCCACCCGTAGGTCGGGCGCGCCTCGCGCGGTCGGCTCGCGCGCGGTCGGTTCGCGTGCGGGCGCGGTCGGCTCGCGCGCGCGGTTCGCGGGGCATCGAGGCCTCGGGATGAGGATGAGGCAGTGCGCGACGCGGGGTCGCCGGGGCTCGGACATCGCCGACTAGCCTGGAAGGCGTGATCCTCGGCATCGACACGTCCCTCGGCACGGCCGTCGCCGTCGTCGAGCCCGACGGCGTCGTGCGCTCGCAGATCGAGAGCGTCGACCCGCGCGGCCACGCCGAGGTGATCGGCACTCTCATCGAGCGGGCGCTGGCCGAGGCATCCGTCCACCCCTCCGACGTCACGCATGTCGCCGCGGGCATGGGACCCGGCCCCTTCACGGGCCTGCGGGTCGGCATCGCCGCGGCGCGGGCGTTCGCGCTCGGCCGGGGCCTCCCGGTCGTGCCGGTCGTGAGTCACGACGCCGTCGCGCTCGAGCTGCTGCTGCACAGCGCGCTCACGGGCGGCCGCGACAACACCGACGACGACGCCTTCGCCGTCGTGACCGATGCGCGCCGGCGCGAGTTCGCCTACACCGTCTACCGCGGGATCGACGACGACGGCCTGCCGATCCGCATCGACGGCCCGGCGCTCTCGCCGCGCGACGACCTCGACGCCGTGCTCCACGGCGCCGGCATCCTCCGCCGCGACGCCGACCGGATCCCCGCCGTCATGCTCGCCGTCGCGGCGGCCCGTGCCGTCGCCGCCGGGCGCACGATCGGCCCCGCCGACGCGCTCTACCTGCGCTCGCCCGACGTGACCCCGTCGGCCGGGCCCAAGCGCGTCTCGGCCCGAGGCCCGGCATGAACCTCCGCCCCGCCACGGTCGACGATCTCGACGCCATCATGGCGCTCGAGCGGGCGTCGTTCCCGACCGATGCGTGGTCCGACGCGATGATGCGCGAGGAGCTCTCCTCGCCGCACGGCTACTACCTCGTCGCCGAGGAGGCCGGCCGCCTCGTCGGCTACGCGGGTCTTCGCGCTCCGAAGGGCGGGAAGGATGCCGACATCCAGACGATCGCGATCGCCGAGTCAGCCCGGGGCCGGGGTCGTGGCCGGACGATCCTCGAGGCTCTGCTGGCCGAGGCATCCGCTCGTGGCGTTCGTGAGGTGTTCCTCGAGGTTCGCGCCGACAACCCCGTCGCGCAGGCGCTGTACGCCTCGGAGGGATTCGCCGAGGTCGGACGCCGCCCGCGGTACTACCAGCCCGACGACGTCGACGCCGTCGTGATGCGCCTCGACGTGGCCGGATGGGCCGCCGCGCGCGTGGCGGATTCCGACGAGACGGGGGTGTGCACATGACCGATCAGGGCCCGCTGGTGCTCGGGATCGAGACGAGCTGCGACGAGACCGGCATCGGGATCGTGCGCGGCCGCACGCTCCTCAGCAACACGATCGCCTCGAGCATGGACGAGCACGCCCGCTACGGCGGCGTCGTGCCCGAGGTCGCCGCCCGCGCGCACCTCGAGGCCCTGCAGCCGTCGATCGAGGCCGCGCTCGCCGAGGCGGGAGTCACGCTGAGCGAGGTCGACGCCGTCGCGGTCACCTCCGGACCGGGTCTGGCCGGCGCCCTCATGGTCGGCGTCGGCGCGGCCAAGGCGCTCGCCGTGTCGCTCGGCAAGCCGCTCTACGCCGTCAATCACCTCGTCGGGCACATCGCCGCCGACATCCTCGACGCCGATGCGCCGCCGCTGGAGTATCCGACCGTGGCTCTGCTGGTCAGCGGCGGGCACACGTCGCTGCTCCTGGTGCGAGACCTCACGACCGACGTCGAGCTCCTCGGCGAGACCATGGACGACGCCGCGGGCGAGGCCTTCGACAAGATCGCCCGCGTGCTCGGCCTGCCTTACCCCGGGGGTCCGCAGATCGACCGGGCCGCGGCATCCGGTGATCCCGCCGCCATCCCGTTCCCGCGTGGGCTGTCGCGCGCATCCGACATGGCCGCGCACCGCTACGACTTCTCGTTCTCGGGGCTCAAGACCGCCGTCGCGCGGTGGGTCGAGCAGCGGGAGGCCACCGGCGAGCCGGTGCCCGTCGCGGATGTGGCGGCGAGCTTCCGCGAGGCGGTCGTCGACGTGCTGGTGACCAAGGCCCTCGCCGCGTGCCGCGATCACGGTGTGCCGCGGCTGCTCCTCGGCGGGGGTGTCATCGCGAACCGCCGTCTGCGCGATGTCGCGATGGAGAGGGCGGATGCCGCGGGCGTGACGGTGCGGATACCGCCACTGTCGCTGTGCACCGACAACGGCGCGATGATCGCGGCCCTCGCGTCGGAGCTCATCATGTCCGGCCGGCGTCCGTCGACGCTCGAGTTCGGCGCGGACTCGACGCTTCCCGTGACCGAGATCCAGGTCGCCGAGGCGGCGGCCGAGGCGGCCGCGTGAGCGGGTCTGGCGACGGCGTGGGGGGCGGGGTCGAGTCGCGCGGGGGTGATGGGCTCGAGCGGCGCGGCGGGCTTGAGCCCGAGCCCTCGGGTCGCCCGCCGGCGCATCCGCCGATCCTGAAGCCTCCGCCGCCGACGCGCGTGCTTCCTGTGTCGAACCCGGAGGCCGCGCCCACCGAGGCTCGCAGCGCTGCACCCTCTCTCGACCCCACGCCGGCTCCGCCATCCGCGCAGGCCGTCGACCCGGCCGGCTCGGAGCCCGTCCTGCCGGGGGCGCATCGCGGCGGATTCCAGCGGCTTCCCACGGGACCCGTCGGCATCACGTCGCAGTCCGCGCCCCCCGACCCCGACGGCGAGCAGAGCGAGCCGCTCGTGCAATGGGCGATGCCGGTGCCCAAGCCGAGGGGCTTCCTCGCCGGCTGGGCGCTCGGCTTCTCGGTCGTGGGTCTCGTCGTCTCGATCTTCGTCGGCTGGGGCTTCCCCCTCGGCATCGCGGGCATCGTCGCCGCGATCCTCGCCCTGCGCCGTCCCCTCGAGAGCCGAGGAATCGCGATCTGGGCCATCGTGCTCGGCGGCGTCTCGCTCCTCTACAGCGCGGGCTGGCTCGTCTTCGCCGCGTTCACGTCGGGTCTTGCGGGCTGACGCCGGCCGCGGCATCCGTTCTCGGGGTCTTCGTCGCGCCGACGTTCCTGGGGTCTTCGTCGCGCCGACCTCCGCTCGGCGGAGGTTCTCACCGGACGGGAGGGCGGTTCGGCGCGGGATCGACCTCCCGTCCGGTGAGGCCCTCCGCTCGGCGGAGGTTGGCCCGGGGTAGGGCCGGTCGGCGCGGCGGAGGTCGAGCCCGGGCGGTGAAGGAGTGGGGGCCCGATCGCGGCGGAGGTCCGCGTGGGGAGGGGTGAGGCCCGACCACGCCGGGGAGGTCGGCACGGGTGGGGTGGGTGAGACCCGACCGCACGGCCGGGCCACCGCGGCGCCGCGGGCAGGCTCAGCCCACGCGGTCGGCGAGGAGCGCCAGGCGCTTCGAGCCGACGCGCGTCAGGAGGAGCGTCGCCGACGCATCGCCCTTGAGGGAGAGGGCCTTCCGCAGTGCGGCGGGATCGACATCCACCCCCCGCTTCTTGATCTCGAGACGCCCGATGCCGCGCTCTCGCAGCGCCTTCGCGAGCTTCTTCGTGTCGGCGGGAAGCTGCTCGCGCACCCGGAACGACGAGACGAAGGGGCTTGTGAGGGCCGCGTCCGAGGTCAGATAGGCGATGTGCTCGTCCAGCATGCCGGCCTGCAGCGACCGCGCGACATCGCCGATCAGCCGCGCGCGGATGACCGCTCCATCCGGCTCATGCACGAACTCGCCGAGGGGGCGGACCGGTTCGTCCGCGGCATCCGTCGCTGCCGTGAGCTCCATCGCCGACTCGCCGCGCACGACGAGGGCGGCCCGCCGCACGCCCGGCCGCGCGAGCGCGCCCGACCAGAGCACGAGCTCGATCGTCGACCCGTCGGCGCTGACCCACTGCGCCTCGACGCCGTCGGGGATGAGGGCGCGGTCGAGCCCCGGGCCGAGTTTCACCCCGATCGGATGCCGCGCCGCAAGGTCGAAGACCCAGTCGAGCGACGGCGACCAGTCCTCGGGGCGCGTGCGCGAGGTCTCGGTGTGACCCGCCGTGCGCCGTGCGGGGTCGAGCCAGTAGGCATCGACGTCGACGCCCTCCTCGACCACGTCCTCGGCGAGGCCCTGACGCACGGCGACGTCGGATCCGAAGGGCGCGAGGTTGTATGCCGCGATCGCGGCCGTGACGTCGTCGGCATCGACGGCGACGACCCGTAGCCCGAGGGCGGCGAATCCCATCGCGTCGCCCCCGATGCCGCAGCCGAGGTCGGCGACCGACGTCATGCCCGCGGCGCGGAAGCGCGCGGCGTGGCGCCCCCCGATCGACAGGCGCGTCGCCTGCTCGAGGCCGGCGCGGGTGAACAGCATCCGGTCGGCGAACGGGCCGAACTTCGCCTCGGCCCGCGCGCGCAGCCGCGCCTGACCCACGACCGCCGACACGAGGTCGGGGGAGTGCCCTGCCGCCCGCAGGCGCGACACGGTGCGCGCGACGTCGTCGGCCGACGCGACCGGTCCGAGCTCGTCGAGCAGCCGGAGCCCCTCGGGCGTCAGCAGTGCAGTCAGTTCCCGGGAGTCCACCCCGCCAGCCTAGGCGCGCCCCCTTTTCGAACCCCTATCGCCCCCACCGAACCCCTGGCGGGTCCCCCTCATCACTCGGGGGGACCCCCGATGCCGTCCCGACGCACCGGTTCCACACTCATACCAACGCGCCGTTGGGCACTCTACGAACAGAGGAAAGATCATGGCTGTGGAAGACAACATCAACCTGCTCGGGCTGCAGGCGAATCTCGAGGATTCCCTCAACACCGACAACTCGGTCGACGTCGATGTCGAAGTCGAGGACTCGCTGAACGACAACTCCGACAACGACTTCCTGTCGAACAACACCGACAACTCGGTCGAGAACGAGGCGGAGGATTCGTTCAACGACAACTCCGACAACGATCAGGCGAACGCGGACGACTCGTTCAACACCGACAACTCGGTGGACAACGACTGGGAGGACTCGTTCAACGACAACTCGGACGACCACTCGAACAACGACGAGTCGTTCAACACTGACTCGTACAACGACCTGTACTCGAACAACGACGACTCCTTCAACGACCACTCGATCAACGCCGGCGTCCGTCAGTACAACTCGGGCATCGGTGAGTTCAACATCATCGACGCGAGCGAGGGAGCCGGCGGCGGAGGCGGAGCCGGGCTCTTCGGCCACGGCGGCGGCGGAGACCTCGACGTCGAGATCGACGCGCGCTCGACGACGACCGACCAGTCCGTCAACCAGAACATCTCGACCGCGTCGGGCAGCGGCGGCGCAGCGCTCGCGGTCGGCGGAGCCGCGGACGGCGGCGTGGGCGGCCTCGGTGGCGCCGGCGGTGCGGGCGGCGGAAGCGGCTCGGGCGGCTCCGGCGGCGCGGGATCCGGCGGCGCGGGCGGCGTGGCCACCTCGACGGTGGGACTCGGCGCCGACGCCAACGCGGAGGCGAACGGCGGGGCCGGCACCGGTGCGGCCGGCGGTGCGGCCGGCGCAGCGGGCGCGGGCGGCGCGGGAGCCGCGGGCGGCGGAGCCTACGGCGGTGCCGGCGGTGAAGCCGACGCGGACGGCGGCGATGCCGAGGGCGGCAACGTGACGCAGTGGATCGGCAACCACGCGGTGGTCGCCTCGGGCGACGGCGCCATCGCGGCCGGCGACGACGCGACGGTCACCGAGATCGACGTCGACTTCGAGATGGGCGACGTCTGGACCGACAACACGTGGAACACGGACTCGTTCAACACGGACAACTCCGACAACTCGTGGACCGACAACTCCGACCACTCCTGGACCGACAACTCCGACAACTCGGTCGACGAGGACTTCGAGGTCGAGGTCGAGATCGACGACTCGTTCAACGACGTCAGCTTCTGACGCCGACGCACGACGACGCCCGGCCGCCCTCTCCACCGTGGAGCGGGCGGTCGGGCTTCGGTCCGGTCGGCGCACCGGGATGCAAGACTGAGCTCGATCAACCAGCCTGAAGGTGCCCGCCATGTCCACCAGCGCAGACAAGTCTTCGGATGACGCGTCGCTCGGCGACGAGCAACGAGTGGTCCCGTCGGCGATGGACGGCGCCGGCGAGCACAGGTCACGGGATGTCGATGACGATCTCGACGTAGATCTCGATGTCGGTCCCGGTGTGGGTCCCGGTGTGGACGACGCCTTCGCCGACACGGGCGATTGGTTCTCGGCCGAGTTGGAGAACGTGAGCGCCTCGGACTGGGACATCGATACGACGGAGCTCTGGGGCGGCGACGGCGGTTACGGGGGCGCCGAAGCGGGCGGCGAGAGCGGGTTCGATTTCCCGCTCTGAGCGGTTCCCGCCCGGATCCCGGGCGGTGGTCGCGAGGATCGCGGGAGGGCAGGGCCGGTGGAACTGTCACCATGGGGCGGGGGAGAAGTGCAGGAAACGGGCAGTACCGAGAAGATCACCGTGGGAGACGGCCCATCGACGCCGATGTCGCCAGATATGACCGACCTCGTGGGCTCGATGGGCATGGTCGCGGCCGACGCCGGCCGCGCGGACCTCGCGAAGCGGCTGGAGCAGACGCGGGAGCGGCTGCTCGATCCTGATGTGCGCGTCATCGTCGTCGGCGAGTTCAAGCAGGGCAAGAGCAAGCTGATCAACGCGCTCGTGAACGCGCCCGCGTGCCCCGTCGACGATGACATCGCCACTCGCGTGCCGACGGCTGTCGGCTATGCCGAACAGACGTCGGCGTGGGTCGTGGTGCGCAAGGAGGATGCCGCTCCCGCCCCGTCCGGCCCGCAGCTTGAGCGACGCGAGGTGCCGATCGAAGAGCTGTCGGACTATGTGTCCGAGCGGGGCAACCCCGGCAACGAGCGGCAGATCGTCTCGGCCGAGGTGCGGTTGCCGAGGGAGATACTCAAGGGCGGACTCAAGCTCGTCGACTCCCCGGGAGTGGGGGGTCTCGACTCGTCGAATGCCGTCGCCACTCTGTCTGCGCTTTCCGCCGCGCACGCGGTGCTGCTCGTCTCAGACGCCTCGCAGGAGTACACCGAGCCGGAGGTGCAGTTCCTCAAGCACGCGATGCGTATCTCGCCCAACGTGGCCGCAGTCCTCGCGAAGACAGATCTCTACCCGGACTGGCGTCATATCGAGCAGCTCGACCGCGCGCACCTGCTCAACGCGGGCGAGGTGCCGATCTTCTCGGTCTCGAGCGACCTTCGGCTCCTCGCCGCCGAACTCCAGGATCGCGACCTCAACGACGAGTCGGGATTCCCCGCGCTCGTCGCCCACTTGCGCCGCGAGGTGCTCGGACGCGCCGAGCTCATCCGCGAGCGCAGCGCAGTGCACGACCTCGCCTCGGTCGCCGAGCAGCTCAGCGTGTCGCTTCGGTCCGAGCTCAACGCGATCCTGCACCCCGAGGACACGCCACGGATGATCGCGGAGCTCTCGGAGGCGAAGGCCCGCGCCGACGAATTCCGCGGTCGCTCCGCACGCTGGCGGGTCACTCTCACCGACGGCATCGCCGACCTCATCGCCGACATGGAGCACGACCTGCGCGATCGGCTCCGCAAGGTTCAGCGCGAGGCCGAGGACTCGATCGACGAGGGCGACCCCGGGCCGATCTGGGATCAGATCACCGAGTGGCTCGACCAGAGCGTGGCAAGCGCCGTCTCGGAGACCTTCGTGTGGACCGACGAGCGCTCGCGCTGGCTGTCGGAGGAGGTGGCACAGCTGTTCAGCGAGGGCGAGGCGGATCTGCCCGTCATCGACGTCGGCGACACCCAGGGCGTGCTGGATCCCGTGGAGCAGATCTCGGTTCTCGACACCGGTCGGCTGAGCGCCGTCGAGAGGATCTACATCGGAGTCCGCGGCTCATACGGCGGCGTGCTGATGGTCGGCCTGGCCACGAGCTTGATCGGGATGTCGCTCATCAATCCGCTGTCGCTCCTGGCCGGCGTCTTCGTGGGCCGGCGGGCGTACCGGGAGGACATGAACAGCCGTCTCACGCGGCGCCAGCACGAAGCCAAGCTCCTGGTCCGCCGCTACATCGACGAGGTGATCTTCCAAGTCGGCAAGCAGCTCAAAGACCGCCTTCGCCTGGTGCAGCGCTCGGCGCGCGATCACTTCGGGTCGATGGCCGAAGAGCTGCACCGCTCGCTGTCGGAGGCGCTCAAGGCGGCGCAGCAGACGGCCACCACGTACACCGCGAAGCGCGACGAACGCGTCGCGCAGCTGCAGGCGCAGCTTCGCCGGCTCGAGACCATAAAGAATGAGCTGCCCGCCCTGCCGACCGCGCCTGAGAACGCCATCACGCGATGAACGGGCAGGTGCGCGCCGACGCGGAGAGTCTCCTGCACACCGCGGCTCTCGTCTACCAGGGCGACCCCGAGGCGCAGCGCACGATCGAAGAGCTCGAGCAGCGACTGCGGGAGCCCCTTCGCCTCGCGATCGCCGGGATGGTGAAGGCCGGGAAGTCCACGCTGCTGAACGCCCTGCTGGGCGAGCGGATCGCGCCGACGGATGCCGGCGAGTGCACGCGGCTCGTGACCTGGTATCGCTATTCGGCCACCCCGACCATCACCCTGCATCTGCACGCGGGCGGAACGCGCCGTCTGCCTGTGCGACGCGATCAGGGCCGAGTCGTGATCGATCTGGGAGGCGTGCCGCCGGCAGATGTCGAGTTCATCGACATCGGGTGGCCGATCGAGGTCTTGCGATCGATGATCCTCATCGACACGCCGGGCATCGCGTCGCTGTCGGAAGAGACATCCGCTCGGACCACGCGCTTCCTCCTCCCGGAGGAGACGCCCTCGTCAGCCGACGCGGTCGTGTACCTCATGCGGCACATGCACGCGTCGGACCTCAAGTTCCTCGAGGCGTTCCGCGACACTGCGGCCGGCGTGGCGCAGACGGTCTGCGCCGTCGGCGTGCTCTCGCGCTCCGACGAGATCGGGTCGGGCCGTATCGACTCGATCCTCTCGGCGGCCAAGGTCGCGCGACGGTACGAGCGCGACGCCGATCTCGCGTCGCTCGTGCTGGGGGTCATCCCGGTCGCGGGGCTGGTCGCCGAGGGCGCCCGCACCCTGCGCGAGTCGGAGTACGCCGCCTTCCGTGAACTCGCCTCCCTCGACCGCGCGGATCGAGAGCGACTCCTCATCTCGGCCGACCGCTTCACGGGGGCGTCGACGACGACCAGCCTCAACTCTGCTGAGCGGCGGGATCTCCTCGCCAGGTTCGGCATCTTCGGCATCCGTCTCGGCACCGCACTCATCCGGGGCGGCGCGGCGAGCTCCTCAGAGCTGTCCGAGGCGATGGTGGCTCAGAGCGGTCTCGTCACGCTGCGCCACTTCATCGGCAGGCAGTTCCGCACCCGTTCGACGACCTTGAAAGTCCGTGGCGTGCTGCTGGGTCTGCAGAAGCTCGTCCGCGAGAACCCGCGGAACGGCGACGAGGCGATCGTGGCCGGCATCGAGCAGATCCACGCCAGGGTCCACGGTCTGCGCGAACTCACGATGCTCGCCCGTGCGCGGTCCGAGGGGCTGCCGCTGTCCGACGAAGACACCGCGGACGCGCAGATCGTCCTCGGTGCCGCGGGAACCTCGGCCGCCGTAAGACTCGGCCTGGCCGACGACGCCGACGCCGCCACCCTGCGAGCGCGGGCGGAGGAGAAGCTCGCGCACTGGCGGGCGGTGGCGGAGTCGCCGCTCACCGAGCGTGCGGCCGTGGACGTGTGCCTCGTCGTCATCCGGAGCCTCGACGAGATCGCAGCGGACCTGGCTCGCGCCGAACCCCGCCGCCTTCTCCCTCCAGCGAAGACCGAGAGCGAGGGCGACAGCAAGAGCGACGGCGACGGCTCAGGAGGCTCCGTCGCCGACGACGCCCTCGCTGCCGCCCCGCACATCGACCTTTCGCGCCGTCCAGGCGATGGCCTTGGGCATGATGCTGCACAACAGCGCGAGGAGGACGAGCCCCGCCTGCGCGGCGAGAAGAAGAAGAAGCGATTCGCGTCGCTCACCCAGCGCCACCCACTCCGTTGACAGCATGACCAGCAGCAGCTGAACACCGAAGGTCGCCAGCTGCCACCAGCGCATCTTCGGCCGGCGGCTCATGAACGACACGAGCAGCGTGATCTGGATGAGCAGGATCGCGACCAACACGGCGAAGACGCTCCAGAAGACGATGTCGGAGGCGGCGTCATAGGTCTCGTCGCTGCGCCCGTCGACGACCGCTCGCGCGCGGTCGGAGATCAGAGGAAGCAGCTCCTGGCGGATGACGAAGTAGTAGACCGCCGTGAAACCCCCCACCGCGAAGCTGATGATCCAGAAGAACTGGCTCGTCCGCACCGAGAAGGGCGGTGGAAGCTTCACCAGCACGGGTGCGGTGTTCCTGCTGCTCGTCGAGGGACGGGCCGGCGCCTGACGCCGCGGGGAAGGTGGCGTCGCATCCCTCCCCGCGGTCTCCTCGGCGGCGGCGGCCGCCGGCTGCGGGGGACGTGGCGTGTTCATCACGAGCCGATCGTCACTGCTCCTCGACCGGCTCCTCGAAGTACGCGTCGTCCACGACGAGTCCGGCGTCTCCGCCGTCGTCAGCGGCGTCCGAGGTCAGGTCATCGGCGAGAGGATCGGATGCCGCGGCGCTGACCTCCTCTGCGGCCGGCGCCGCGCTGTCGACCGCCGGATCCGTCGCGTCGACCGCCGGATCCGTCGCGTCGACCGCAGTGTCCACCGCGGTGTCGATCGCGGTCGCAACAGCCCCGCCCGCGATGTCGGCCACGCCGTCGACGTCCGCGGGTGCTTCCTGGTCGTCCGTCGCCGAAGTCGGTTCCGGGGGCGGGATGGTCCCGGTGTTGTTGTAGCTGTCGACGTTCGTCGAGTTGCCCACCGAGACGTCACCCACCGTGACATCGACGTCCGAGTCGACGGTCGTCGCGTCATCCCCTGCGGCGATGGAGCCGTCGCCGGAGGCCACGACGGCCTCCTGGTCGAAGATCTGGGTCACATCGCCACCGTTGGTCCAGATGTTCTGGTTGGTGGACTGATCGACGATCGTCGATCGTGCGTCGACCGTGGTGAACTGATTGACGATGTTCTTGATCTCCTTGATCACGGCATCAGGCTTGTCGTGCGGGGGAGGCGGCGGCGGGATCACCGGCTTCACGATGACGCTCGGGTTGTCCACGACGACGGGTTTCACCGCCTGCACGTCGGCGACGCAGACATCTCCGAGACCCTTGTTCACCATCATCTGCTTCGGCGCTGCGTCGAACTCCTCCGCTGCGGACGGGTCGCGCAACAGGCTCAGAATGAAGGCGATCAGCGCATCGGCGACGGTCGCGATCGGTGTACTCATCGTTCGACTCCTCAGGGTCGGAGAACATGGATGTCGCGCAGGACAAGCGTGGTACGGGTCAGGCTATTGAGTTGTCGGTGGCGGGGAATCGGGGGTTCCCCCGATTCCCCGTAGCGAGGGGAGGGGGGTTGGGTTCCCGGCTCCGGTCGGACGGTCACCCTCGGGCCGCCTCACCCTGCCTGCTCCACGACGATCCGGAGCTTCGCGATCAGATCCGACCGTGAGGTCGCACCCAGCCGCCGGCGGATGTGGGCGATATGGTGCTCGGCCGTGCGGGGCGAGATGAAGATCGTCTGGCCGATCTCCGCATAGGTCTTGCCCTGCAGGACGAGTCGGGCGACGTCGCGCTCGCGCTCACTGAGCGCCGACCCTTCCGGCGCGGATGCGGCATCCTCTTCCTCACTGTCTGCTGATCGACGGACGCTTTCGATCGGGTGGAGCTCGCGGGCGCACGAGAGCAGTCGTGCGGACACCTTGCGGTCGCTCGAGCGGCTCGCCCCGTGCCCCGCGAGGCGGGCGCCGTCCCACGCGAGACCCGCCGCCGACAGTCCGTGTGCCGCCGCCTCGACGGCGTCCGGGTCGACGGAGCCTGCCAGCGTGGAAGTCCAGACCCGCCCCGCCTGCGCCATGACGGCCGCGATGGGACTGTGATGGGATGCCGCGACCAGAGCGTGTGCGTGCGGTGTGAGCTCGTCGGGCCGGTTGATCAGAATGCCCCGCTGAATGCCTGCCCAGTTGAGGTGCACAGACCATACGGGGGGCGCGCCGAGCGACTGGACGATCTCGAGCGCACGGGTGAAGTGCGGGTCGAGTCGCGCTGTGTCGCCGACCCGCGCGGATGCGGTGACCAGCTCGGTCAGTGGCAGCAGGAGATACAGATCGACCTCGATGTGGCGGATGCTGTCCGCCGCCTCCTTCCATCGCGCCTCCAGGAGGGCGACATCCTCATAGCGACGCGTGATCGACACCCGCACCGCCTGCGCGAGGAACTCCTCGCGAGCCGGCAGCGACGGTGCCGTCTGCACCGCGTGATCCAGTGCGGCACGCGCCTCGAGCGGGCGCGACCGCTGCACGGCGATCCAGGCCTCCCACAGGAGGAGCCGCGTGCGGGCCCACTCGCCGGCCTGTCCGCCGTGGATCGCGCTGCGGATGATCGTGTCGGCGGTGTCGAGATCGCCCACCCCGATCGCGGCGGCCGCGGCGATCACCGCGGGCAGTTCCGGCGTCGGCGCCGACGAGCCCGCGGAGGTATACATGTCGGACGCGCGGACCAGATCGCCCACGGCCGATTCGACACCTGCCGGAGAGAGCGTCCCGCGCAAGCCCCGGTCGAGCAGATCCATCGCGACACGAGTCGTCGAGGGGAGCCCGCCGGCCGACGGGTTGTCCCACGAGGGGGGAGTGCCGACGCCGACGGCAGCGATGGCGGCGCGGGTGTGCGACTCGGGGCTCACGGGCGGCACCGCGAGGTAGGTCGCCTCGCTCATGCGCATCATCCCGCGCTGTGACCACAGCGCTGCCGACGCGTCGACGACCCGCTGCGCATCGCGCGAGGCCGGAGTCCTCGACGCGATCTCGAGGATCTCGCCGACCACTTCGGGGCGACCCGAGGCCCAGGCGGACTGCGCTCGTCGCCCGGCGAGGTCGGCCTCGTCCGCGCCGCATTCGAGCGCAGCGTCATAGAGCGCGAGCGCTCGCCGTGGATCGCGCTCCAGAAGGCGGTCGGCCTGTTCGACGAGCGCGGAACTCATCGTGCTGTCGTGCACCCCGAGCCAGTCGAGGGCGCCCGTGCCGTCGTCGGTGGAGTGCGCGATGCAGTCGGCGATACTCGCGCTGAGATCGATGAGACGGCGTGCGGGGAGGGTGTGGCGCACCGCAGCGCGAACGAGGGGGACAGGGTGCCCGCTGGGAGCCAGCAGCCCCTCGGCGTAGCCCTGGACGCTCACGTCGTCTTCGTCCGTCCGCGCCAGCCCGTGTCCGGGGTCGACGACGCACAGCGCCTCGATCGCGTGCCGCAAGGACGGTGGGATCGTGTCCAGGCGGTGGACGACTCGCTCCTCGACGTCGCGCCTGAGCGCGCGATGCGTGCTGTCGTCCGCGCAGTCCCGGTCGTCGTGAAGGGCGAGCGTTTCGCACGCGAGCCACGACACGCCTCCCGTGAACTCCAGGATGTGATCGACGCACGGCCCCGAGATGGCGCGATCCCGGCCCCCCAGATACGTCAGGACATCGGAGCGCGAAACGTGACCGAGCACGATCGCGGGGCGGCTGCGTTCGAGACTGCGCGTGATGGCGGCGAGCTCCTCTCGCCGCGGGAACGGGCGGCTCGCGACGACGAGCGATGCGTCCGGATCTTCGGATCGGGCCACCAGTGCGTCGACCTGCGCCGCGCTCAGGAGGTGCAGATCGTCGACGAGCAGGATGTGCGACGACGGCACGCCCGCGGGGTCGATCGCATCGGTCAGCAGACTGACCGCGGTCCGGTCGGCGAGGATCCGGTGCAGCTCTCGGAGCATCGTCGACTTGCCCGAGCCGGCGTTCCCCACGACGACCACGCGCGTCGGCTCGAGGTCGGAGGCCGCGGCGATCGCCTCGAGAACCGGGCGCGCCTGCCGCTCCCACAGGTGCGGCGCGTGCGTGCGAGGCACGGACGACGTGCTCTGGTGCATCGTCAGCATGTTCGGTGCGGTCTCTCGTTCAGACGGGGTCGGTGGGCGACGGGCTCGGCTCGGGCACGGGGTCACCGGTCGGCCCGGGTGCGGGCTCACCGGTCGGCCCGGGTGCGGGGTCACCGGTCGGCCCGGGTGCGGGCTCACCGGTCGGCTCCGGAGCCGGCTCGGCCGGCGGCTCGCTCGTCGGCTCGGGGGCCGGCTCGGTTGTCGGTTCGGTCGTGGGCTCGGGCGTCGGCTCGCCCGCCGGATCCGGCGCCGGCTCGCTCGTCGGGTCGGGGGCCGGCTCGCCCGTCGGACCCGGCGACGGCTCACCGGTCAGAACCGGACCATTCTGTGCGGGGCCCGACCGCGGTGTGGACGACTCCGTCGCGGGGGGCTTGGTGCTCGACGAAGCGGAGCCGCCACCGCCGGCTGCCGACTCGCGGCGCGCGTTCTCTGCCGACTTCACGATCTTGTTGCGAGGATTCGACGCCTTCGGAGCTGATCGCTGCGGCTCGTCGTCGGTCGCCTCCGTGATCGGTGGAGAGCCGGCCTCGCCTTCGGCGACCTGCTCCAGTGCGGCAGAGGCGGACGGGTCGAACGGGAACAGCGCGAGCCAGTCAGTGAGGGCCGACGACTGCGACTTGGGATCTTCCAGCGAGCTGGACCGGAGGCTGGTGGCGGATGCGAGCATGATGCCTGCCGCGAGGACGACCGCACTGGTGGCCATCGCGGTCGCCGCGGGCAGCCGCGAGAGCCACCGCCGCCGCGTTGCCACGGCGGTTCCGCCGCCTTCTGCGGTGATGACGGCGAGCGGCGCCGCGCCCGAGTCGAGCTCGTCCGCGGCGGCAGCCGATGCGGCCGGCAGCGCGCGCAGATCCGCCCGCGCGGCCGCGGTGCGGGCGTCGATCAGAGCCCGCGCAGCTCCGAGGGAGACGACCGCCTTCGGATCCGCGTCGACCGCGAGGGGCAGGTCCAGGCGCTCCGACAGGAGCTCGGCGACACGAGGAATGCGCGACGACCCTCCGGTCAGCAGAATCGCGTCGAGGTCGGCCCGCGGCACATCGGCGGCCTCGAGCGCCTCATCGAGCAGGTCGATCGTCCGCTCGATTCCGCCCTCGATCAGCTCTTCGAATTCGGAGCGCGTGAGACGGACGGTCGTCTGAGCTCCGCCCACCAGCACCGGGATGACCGCTTCCGAGTCGAACGACAGCGCCTCCTTGGCCTCGATGCATTCGCGTCGGAGCGTCGCCAGGGCGACGCGTGCGGACGGGTCGTCCGCAAGGTGTGAGGTCGACAGGCCGGCGGCGGCGACGGTGTGGCGCACCACGACGTCGTCGAGGTCGGCGCCGCCGAAGTCGTCGAGCCCGAAGGGCGCGCCGACTATGCGCATCTCGCCGTCGCCCGCAGCGCGGAGCACCACAGCGTCGAACGTCCCGCCGCCGAGGTCGTAGACGGCCAGCGCCCGATCCGCTGCGAGAGGGGAGGTCGACTCGTAGTGTCGCGCCGCGGCCTCCGGCTCGCTGATGAGTTCGACATCCGCGGCGAGCCGCTGCGCGAGTGCTGCGCGGATCAGGCCGCAACGGTATCCGCCCCACGTCACCGGGACCGCGATCGAGACGCCGGCCGGAGGCCGGCCCTCACGCTCGGACACCGCCTCGACGACCCACTCGACCATGCGGGCGTACAGCTCTTCCGGGGCGAACCGCTGGTCGCCCGCGAGGATCGGGACGTCATCACCCACCCGACGTTTGAACTCGCGGATGAGCCGCTCGGGATGAGCCAGGCCACGGCGTTCGGCGGCCTCGCCGAAGAGCAGTTCTCCGTCCGCCGCGAAGATCGCGCTCGGCGCGGTGTCGGAGCTGCGGCCCAGTCCGAACGGCGCCGTCACCACCGATCCGTCCGGCCCGACGCGCGCGGTCGACGCCCCCGTCCTGCTCGTACCCACGTCCACGGCGACGAAATACGACAACGATGTCATTTTCAGATCCCCCCAGGACCCTGAAATCGACGCACCCCCACACCTGTCTACCACCCGCGGGACGCGTCCGGAAGGCCGAGATCGGCGAAGTCATCTTTGGCACTCACGTTGCGTGAGTGCCAGCCGACTGCCTAAACTGGATCAGCACTCTCACCAGGTGAGTGCTAACGAGTCTTGAGTCTCAAGGAAAGAAGAGGTAGACCCGTGTCGGTTTCCATCAAGCCGCTCGAGGACCGTATCGTCATCAAGCAGGTCGAGGCCGAGCAGACCACCTCCAGCGGTCTGGTCATCCCTGACACCGCCAAGGAGAAGCCCCAGGAGGGCGAGGTCGTGGCCGTGGGCCCGGGCCGCATCGACGACAACGGCAACCGCATCCCGCTCGACGTCGCCGTCGGCGACCGCGTGATCTACAGCAAGTACGGCGGCACCGAGGTGAAGTTCGGCGGTGACGAGTTCCTCGTCCTGTCGGCTCGCGACGTGCTGGCGGTCGTCGTCCGCTGACGACAGTTCTTCCGTAAGGGGCTCGGATGCTTCGGCATCCGGGCCCTTACGCATGCCCGGCGGCATGTCGGTCCGGCCATGCGAGACGCGTCGGCGGACGGGTCTGTGCGACGGCTGGCAGGATTGCGCCCACACACGGCAGGGGACGGATGCCGCGTCCCGCCGACCTCGTCGCCCGCCGTCCTAGGCTTGTCTGGTGAATCCCGACTCTTCGTCCCCCTCCGCCGCGCCCTCTCGCCCGGCAGGTGCGGCGAAGGCGGCCGACCCGGCCCGCGAGCACCTCCTCGGCGGGATCTACGCGTTCGCCGCGTACCTGCTGTGGGGATTCCTGCCGCTGTACTTCCTCGCGCTGGCGCCGACCGGGGCGTTCGAGATCGTCGCGTGGCGGATCATCCTCTCCCTCGTCTTCTGCGCCCTGCTGCTGACGGTGACGCGCACGTGGCCGAAGCTGATCGCGATTCTGCGCAACCGCCGCCTCGTCGGCTGGACGATCGTGGCGGGCGCCCTCATCTACGTCAACTGGCAGACGTACCTCATCGGAACGCTCACCGGGCACGTCGTCGAGACGAGCCTCGGCTACTTCATCAACCCGATCGTGACGGTGCTGCTCGGCGTCGTCGTGCTGCGCGAGCGCCTGCGGATCACGCAGTGGATCGCGATCGCGATCGCCGCGGCCGCCGTGCTCGTCATCGTGATCGGATACGGCGCCTTCCCGTGGATCGCCCTGACCCTCGCGTTCTCGTTCGGCTTCTACGGCCTGGTCAAGAAGCAGATCGGCCCCTCGGTCGACGCCATCAGCGGCCTGACCCTCGAGTCGCTGTGGCTCGCGCCGGTCGCGGCGGTGCAGCTCATCGTGATCGCCGCCGCAGGCGGCCTGTCGATGGGGCAGGGCTCGACGCTCCACACCGTGCTGCTGCTTCTCGCGGGGGTCGTGACCGCCGTGCCGCTGCTGCTCTTCGCCGCGGGCGCGCGCCGCGCTCCGCTCACGCTGATGGGCATGCTGCAGTTCATCGCGCCGATCCTGCAGTTCATCATCGGCGTGTGGCTGCTCGGCGAGCCGATGTCGCTCGAGCGCTGGATCGGCTTCGCCCTGGTGTGGGTCGCGCTCATCCTGCTCACGGTCGACTCGGTCGTCGCGGCGCGCCGGGCGCGGACGTCTTCGCGCGCGGACGACGGCGTCTCGGACGTCGCCGAGCTCACCTGAGCCGCCCCCGCGCACGGGCACGGCGGAAGCGCCCGGTCAGCGCACGAGGCGGGCGATCGCCTGCGTCGCCTCGGCGATCTTGGCATCGGCCTCGGGGCCGCCGAGCCTCGCGGCATCCAGCACGCAGTGCTTGAGGTGGTCGTCGAGCAGGCCGATGGCCACCGCCTCGAGCGCACTGGTCAGCGCGCTGATCTGCGTGAGGATGTCGATGCAGTACTTCTCCTCCTCGACCATCTTGTGGATGCCACGCGCCTGACCCTCGATCCGCTTCATGCGGTTGAGGTACTTGTCCTTGTCGGTGATGTACCCGTGGTGGGCGTGGTCGTGGCCGTCGGGGGCGTCGACGGATGCCGCTGCCGGCGTCTGGGCGAGGGTCATCGTTCCTCCTTCACGAGGTGCTCTGCGTCGTGCTGAGTGTGGCCGGGCCGACCAGCCGCGCCCGAACCCGCGACATCCGCGGTGCTGCGGAACCGCCGCAGCCTCAGGCTGTTGCCGACGACGAAGGCGCTCGAGAACGCCATCGCCGCTCCCGCGATCATCGGGTTCAGAAGGCCCAGCGCCGCGAGCGGGATCGCCGCGACGTTGTAGGCGAAGGCCCAGAAGAGGTTGACCTTGATCGTGCCGAGCGTCGCGCGCGACAGCCGGATGGCGTCGCCGACGCTGCGGAGGTCGCCGCGCACGAGGGTGAGGTCGGAGGCCTGGATCGCGGCATCCGTCCCCGTTCCCATCGCAAGGCCCAGGTCGGACTGCGCGAGAGCCGCGGCATCGTTCACGCCGTCGCCGACCATCGCGACCACCTTGCCCTCGGCCTGCAGGGCCGTGACGACCGCGACCTTCTCGGCGGGCAGCACCTGTGAGATGACGCGCTCGATCCCCACCTCGGCGGCGATCCGCCGCGCGACGGTGTCGTTGTCGCCGGTCAGCAGCACCGGGTCAAGACCCAGGCCGCGCAGCTGCGCGATGGCCTCGGCGCTCGTGGGCTTGACCGCGTCGGCGACGGCGAAGACGCCGCGCACCTGGCCGTCCCACGCGACGACGACGGTCGTCTTGCCCTCCGCTTCGTAGCGGGCGGATGCCTCGGCCAGCGCTCCCTCGAGCCGCAGCGCCCAGCCGTCCAGCACCGAGGTGCGGCCGACCACGACGGCGTGCCCCTCGATCACTCCGGACACCCCCAGGCCGGGGAGGTTCTGGAAGGACTCCGGCTCGGGCAGGGGCCCGGTCTCGGCGGCCGCGGCCCGCGCGATCGCCTGCGCGACGGGGTGCTCGGAAGCGTGCTCGAGGGCTCCGGCCAGGCGCAGCACGTCGGCGCGATCGCTGCCGCCGGCCACGGCCACGTCGGCGAGCGACATCCGTCCCGTGGTCACCGTGCCGGTCTTGTCGAGCACAACGGTGTCGACGGCGCGGGTCGATTCGAGCACCTCGGGTCCGCGGATCAGGATGCCGAGCTGCGCGCCGCGCCCCGTGCCCACCAGGAGCGCGATCGGCGTGGCGAGGCCGAGCGCACAGGGGCACGCGATGATGAGCACCGCGACGGCCGCGCCGAACGCCGCCGCCGGCGGGAAGCCGAGGAGGAGCCAGACCGCGAGGGTCACGAGGGCGATCGCGATGACGATCGGAACGAACACGGCCGAGATGCGGTCGGCGAGCCGCTGGGCGGCAGCCTTTCCGGACTGGGCCTGTTCGACGAGCTTCGCCATCTGCGCGAGCTGCGTGTCGGAGCCGACACGCGTCGCGCGCACGACGAGCCGGCCGCCGACGTTGACCGTCGCGCCGATGACGCCGTCGCCCACGGCGACCTCGGCGGGGACAGACTCGCCAGTGACGGTCGAGGCATCCACCGCCGACGTCCCCGACACCACGACGCCGTCGGTCGCGATCTTCTCGCCCGGCCGCACGACGAACTCGTCGCCGACGCGCAGCTGCTCGACAGGGATGCGCACCTCGGTGCGCGTGCCGGTGAGGAGGTCGTCGTGGAGCACGGCGACGTCCTTCGCGCCGAGCTCGAGGAGCGCCCGCAGCGCGGCCCCCGCCTGGCGCTTGGAGCGCACCTCGAAGTAGCGGCCCGCGAGCACGAACATCGTGACGCCCGACGCGACCTCGAGATAGAGGTTGCCGCCGGCGTCGCTCGGCGAGATCGACCACTCGAAGGCGTGGGTCATGCCGATCATGCCCGCGCCCCCGAAGAAGAGGGCGTAGAGCGACCACAGGTAGGCGGCGCCGACGCCGACCGAGATGAGGGTGTCCATCGTCACGGCCCCGTGCCGGAGATTGACCCACGCCGCCTGGTGGAACGGCCACGCCCCCCACGTCACGACGGGGGTCGCGAGGGCCAGCGACACCCACTGCCACCCCGGGAACTGGAGGGCCGGGATCATCGCCAGGAGGATCACGGGGACCGCGAGCACGATCGCCGCGATGAGCCGCCGGCGGAGGGACCCCAGCTCGGGCTCGACGTGGTGCTCGTGGACGGGCCGGGGGACGGAGGCGCCGTATCCGGTCTTCTCCACCTCCGCGATGAGCGCGCCGGGGTCGTAGCCGCGGGGCGCCACGACGTGCGCCTTCTCCGTGGCGAAGTTGACGGATGCCTCGACCCCGTCGAGCCGGTTCAGCCGCTTCTCGACGCGCGCGGCGCAGGACGCGCACGTCATGCCCGTGATCTCGAGCTCGATCGTGTCGCCGGCCGCACCCCGGACCGCGGAGCGGTGCCCCGCGCGCGGGTCGTCCATCAGACGCGCACCGCCTCGTAGCCGGCCTCGTCGACGGCGGCGATGACAGCGTCGTCGCTCACGGCATCCGCCATCACGATAAGGCGGCCGCTCGCCGCGCTGACCTCGACGCCCTGCACGCCTTCGACCTGCGACACGTGCTCTCGCACCGAGGCCTCGCAGTGCCCGCAGGTCATGCCCGTCACCTGGAACTCGTTCGTCGTCATGGGAAGCGCCTTTCGTCGATACGCATACCCCCTTGGGGTACATGCCTCCAAGGTATACCCCTTGCGGGTACTCGAGGGCTGTCGCGTCACGATCGACCCCGTTACAAACCGTTAACGAACGGCAACACACAAGAGACCCGCCCCCCATTAGGTTTATGGCACTGGGGCGGCGCCCGAGCCGTGCCCGCGTTCATTCACAGCAAGGAGCAACATGAGCGTCCTGACCCGCTCGCGCACCCTCGGAGTCCTCACCGGACTCGCAATCGCAGGTGCAAGCGCCCTCGTCCTCGCCGGTTGCGCCGGTGGTGGGACGGGTAGTGCTTCGTCCGCAGCGCCCTCGGGCCCCGCGGAGGAGCAGACCCTGAAGATCGGCACGGTACTTCCGCAGACCGGCAGCCTCGCCTTCCTCGGCCCGCCCGAGGAGGCCGGCGTGGCACTCGCCGTCGCCGAGGTCAACGATGCCGCCAAGGGCGTCACCGTCGATGTCACCTTCGGCGACTCCGGCGACGCCGACAACAAGGCGTTCGAGACCACGGTCCCGAAGCTGCAGAGCGAGGGCGTCTCGGCCATGATCGGCGCCGCGGCGTCGGGCGTGACCAAGCTGTTCCTCGACAGCAACGTCAGCGCGGGCATCATCACGTTCTCGCCGGCCAACACGTCCCCCGACTTCACCACGTGGGACGACAACAACCTCTACTGGCGCACCGCTCCGAGCGACCTGCTCCAGGGTGAGGTCCTCGCGAACACGATCGCCGAGGACGGCCACGAGAACATCGGCATCATCTACCAGAACGACGCCTACGGCACGGGCCTCTACGGCGTCGTGAAGGACGTCTTCGAGTCCACCGGCGGCAAGGTCGTCGCCGAGGCCTCGTACAACGACGGCGACTCGTCGTTCGACGCGCAGGTCCAGACGGTCCTCGCCTCGAACCCCGACGCGGTCGTGCTCATCACCTTCGACCAGTTCGCGACCATCGCGCCGCTGCTGGCCAACGGCGGCATCGACCCCGCGACGATGTACCTCGTCGACGGCAACCTCAAGAACTGGGGCTCCGACGTCTCCGTCTCGCTCGAGGGCGCCAAGGGAACGCTCCCCGGCCCCAAGCTCGACGACGACTTCCAGAAGCGCGTCAACGACAACTGGGTCTCCGAGGGCAACGCGAAGCTCGAGGACTACTCGTACGCGGGTGAGTCCTACGACGCCGTCGTGCTCCTGGCACTCGCCTCGCTCGCGGCCGGCTCGACCGACGCGGCCGACATCGCGGCGAAGCTGCAGGAGGTCTCGGGCGGTTCGGGCGACGGCAAGAAGTGCAAGACCTTCGCCGAGTGCGCCGACATCATCAACGGCGGTGGCGTGGCCGACTACGACGGCTACTCGGGCCCCATCACGTTCGACGAGAACGGCGACCCGACCGAGGCCACGATCGGCATCTACCAGTACGGCGCCGACAACATGTACAAGCGCATCAACTGACACCGTTCAGCTGACGTAGGCCGAGGGCCCTGGAGCGATCCAGGGCCCTCGGTCGTTTCCGCGTCGTGCTCGAGAATCGGGGGCGCGTGTGGCTGCTACCCGGCGCGCGTGGCAGCCACAAGCGTCCCCGAAGGCGGCAAGGGCGTCGGCATAAGAGAAGCGCGGATGCCGAGGCATCCGCGCTTCTCGGAGGAACAGCCCGGGTTCAGACCCCGTCCGCCCCCAGCGTGCCGAGGTAGAGGCCGATGACCTTGGGGTCGTTGAGCAGATCGCGTCCCGTGCCCTCGTAGGCGTCCCGGCCCTGGTCGAGGACGTAGCCGCGGTCGCAGATCTGCAGGCAACGGCGCGCGTTCTGCTCGACCATGATCGTCGTGACGCCCGCCTTGTTGATGTCGGAGACGCGGATGAACGCGTCGTCCTGACGGACGGGGCTGAGGCCCGCCGACGGCTCGTCGAGGAGGATCACCGACGGGTCCATCATGAGCGCGCGCGACATCGCCACCATCTGGCGCTCGCCGCCCGAGAGCGATCCGGCGCGCTGCTTGAGGCGCTTGCCGAGCTCGGCGAAGATGCCCGTGACGAACTCGAGGCGCTCGCGGTAGATCCGGGGGTTCTGGTAGAGCCCCATCTGCAGGTTCTCCTCGATCGACAGCGAGGGGAAGACGTTGTTGGTCTGCGGGACGAACGCCACGCCGCGGTTGACGAGCTTGTCGGCCTTGAGGCCCACGATCGACTCGCCGTTGACGAGGATGTCGCCGCCGCGCACCTTCACGAGACCGAAGATCGCCTTGAGCAGCGTCGACTTGCCCGCGCCGTTCGGCCCGATGATGCCGATGAGCTCGCCCTTGCGGGCGACGAGGTTGGCGCCGTTGATGATGTTGATGCCGGGGAGGTAGCCGGCGAGGAGGTCTTTGACCTCGACGACCATCTCATCGGACTTCGCCGGCGCAGCGGGGGCGGCCTGAGGCATGCTCATCGGGTCTCCTTGTCAGCCTCTTCGATGGAGTGCTCCTGCTCCTCGTGGATCTCTTCGAGCAGCTCTTCGGCCTCGGAACCGAGCTCGCCCTCGATACGCCCCGTCACGACGCCGAGATCGACGTCCTGGTGGCTGCCGAGGTAGGCGTCGATGACCGCCCGATCCCGCATGACGCTGTCGGGCGGGCCCTCGGCGACGACCTTTCCTTCGGCCATGACGACGACCCAGTCGGCGATGTGACGCACCATGTGCATGTCGTGCTCGACGAAGAGCACGGTCATGCCGAGGTCTTTGAGGTCGAGGATGTGGTCGAGGAGCGACTCCGTCAGCGCCGGGTTCACGCCCGCCATCGGCTCGTCGAGCATGACGAACGACGGATCGCTCATGAGGGCGCGCGCCATCTCGAGGAGCTTGCGCTGACCGCCCGAGAGCGATGCGGCGAAGTCGTCGGCCTTGGCGTCGAGCTTGAACCGGGCGAGCAGATCGCGGGCCTTCGCCTCGTTCTCGCGCTCCTGCGACCGCCAGAAGCCGGGGACGAAGCTCGTCCAGAACCTCTCGCCGCGCTGATCGGTCGCCCCGAGCTTCATGTTCTCCAGCACCGTAAGGAGCGACAGCGCCTTGGTGAGCTGGAACGTGCGCACCTGGCCCATGCGGGCCACCTTGAACGCCGGGATGCCCGACAGTCGCGTGCCATTGAACTCCCACGTGCCCGAGTTCGGCTTGTCGAAGCCGCACAGCAGGTTGAACAGCGTGGTCTTGCCGGCCCCGTTGGGCCCGATGAGCGCCGTGATGGCGTTGCGCGGGATCTCGAGGTGGTGCACGTCGACGGCGGTGAGGCCGCCGAACCGGCGGGTCACGTTGTCGACGATCATGATGGGGTCGACCTTCGCGACCCCGGGGACCGGCTCGCCCTTGGCGAGGCCCTCGGTCTTGGGGCGACGGATGCTGCCGGTCACCGGTGCAGGCTCGGGCGTGGCCGCGGCCGCGGCATCCGGATCCTGACCGGGGGTGGGGACGTCGTTACTTGACAAAGGTCATCTCCCTCTTGTCGCCGAGGATGCCCTGGGGACGGAAGATCACGAGGAGCATGAGCGCGACTCCCACCAGGATGAAGCGCAGCGTGCCCGCCTGGATGTCGCTGATCGGCAGGATGCCGGCCGTCGCGAGATCGGGGAGCAGGTTGCCCAGGAGCGCCATCACGAGCCAGAAGATCACGGCGCCGAGCGACGGACCGAGGATTGTGGCGGCGCCGCCCAGCAGGAGACACGTCCACACGAAGAACGTGAGGGCCGTCGTGTAGCTGGAGGGGACGACCGCCGAGGGCAGGACGTAGACGATGCCGCCGAGGGCGCCGATGACACCACCGACGACGAGGGCCTGCATCTTGTAGGCGAAGACGTTCTTTCCGAGCGAGCGGACGGCGTCCTCGTCTTCGCGGATGCCCTTGAGCACGCGGCCCCAGGGGCTCCGCATGAGGGACCACACCAGCAGGACCGACAGGCCGAGGAGGATGAGGCCGAACAGGCGCACCCACAGGCCGACTTCGTTGAAAGTCCACGGGCCGAACCCATACGTGCCCGGCGGGAAGGGGTTCGCCGCGCGGAAGCTGTCGTGGTACCCGCCGAGGCCGTCGGCGGAGTTCGTCCACTGGTCGAACACCTGCGTCGTGAACAGGAGGCGCACGATCTCGGCGGCCGCGATCGTCACGATGGCGAGGTAGTCGGCGCGCAGTCGCAGCGTCGGGATGCCGAGGAGCACGGCGAACAGCGCCGCCATGATCATGCCGACGATCATGGCGAGCCACCACGGGGCGCCGAAGGTCAGGATCGAGATGGCGTAGCCGTAGCCGCCGAGGGCCATGAAGCCCGCCATGCCGAAGTTGAGCAGGCCCGCGAAGCCGAAGTGGACGGCGAGGCCGGTCGCCGCGAGGGCGTAGGCGATCGTGACCGGGCTGATGAGGTAGCCCAGCGTGTTGCTGAGGATGGATCCCCAATCCATGGCTAGCCCAACCTCTCTTTGCGTCCGAGCAGACCTTGAGGTCTGACCAGCAGGATCAGGATCAGCACGATGAGGGCTCCGGCGTACTTGAGGTCGGACGGGATCCAGAGGGTCGACATCTCGACGACGAGGCCGACGATGAGCGAGCCGAGGAGGGCTCCGAACGCCGTGCCGAGGCCGCCGAGCGTGATCGCCGCGAAGATGAGCAGCAGCATCTGCGTGCCCATGTCCCACTTCACGCCGGGGCGGAAGTAGGCCCACAGGATGCCGGAGAGCGCCGCGAGCGCGCCCGCCAGGATCCAGACGATCCGGATGACGCGGTCGACGTTGATGCCGGAGGCCGAGGCGAGCTGCGGGTTGTCCGAGATCGCGCGCGTCGCCTTGCCGACCCTCGTGCCGAGGAGGAAGTAGGCCACGCCCAGGATCACGATGATCGAGACGCCCATGCTGATGAGGTCGATGTACGACAGCTGGATCGGCCCGAGCTGGATGGGCGCGGGGCTGGCGCCCGGCAGCTGGTACGTGCGACCGCCGATGAAGAACTGGAAGGTGTATCGCAGGGCGAGCGACAGGCCGATGCTCACGATCATGAGCTGGATGATGCCCAGGCCCTTTCTTCGGAGCGGTCTCCACAGACCCGCATCGAGCGCGAGGCCCAGCAGCGCTCCGGCGGCCACGGCCAGGATGATGCCGAGCCAGAAGGGGAGCGACCAGAACGAGGTGAAGACGAGCGCCGTGAGCGCGCCCCATGTCACCATCTCGCCGTGCGCGAAGTTCGACAGGCCCGTCGTGCCGTAGATGAGGGCGGCGCCCATCGCCGCGAGCGCGAGCAGCAGACCGAAGTTGAGACCGTTGACGAAGCGCACGATCAGCTGATCCGCGAACGACTGCGTCACGCGCTCGCCCTCGCCGAGGAAGAGGTTGATGATCGTGGAGTTCGTGAGGCCGAACTTCACGTCGAAGGACGCCGTCGTCCCCGACACCGGCTTCATGCTCGGCGGAAGCTGCGCGGGGTCGACGATGACGCCCTTGGGCAGCGTCTCCTCGTCGACCGAGATGACGTAGTCCGCCTTCTTCGGGACGTAGAGGCGCCAGCGGCCCTCGGCATCCGTCACCGTCTCCGCCTCGAACCCGTTGCCCTTGACGGCGATGACCACGTCGTTGACGGGCTTGCCGTCGAACTCGATGCGGCCGCCGAAGTAGAAGTCGGTGGCCTCTTGATCACCGCCCGGTGTGTCGGGAGCTTCTGCCGCGAAGGCGCCCGTCGGCGAGGAGAAGAAGATCATCGCGGCGGCGAGCAGCGCACCGGCGAGGACCACCACCCAACGCACCGAACGCCTCGCGGTCGCAGTCGTAGGACCCACAGAACCTCCTGTCAGGCACGGCGCACCGAAGCTTCCGGGTCGCATCGGCCGTGATGAACGACGGTACGAGCGTAATGTGTCGCGGGTGTTTCGCGCAGAGGCGCTCACGCAGACGTGACCGAATCGCGACGGCTGGTGCCTCGACCGCCAATTCACGGGAATGTTTCGCGGCGCTCGCCGTTTAGAATCGAGTACGGCGCGTCCCCGCGCACCGGCCGTCGTCGTCCACATCGAGCAACGCGCCGCGCGCGCAGGAGAACCCATGGAGCAAAACGACCCCTTCGGCTTCGTCGGACTCACGTACGACGACGTGCTGCTGCTGCCCGGGCACACTGACGTCATCCCCAGTGAGGCCGACACGTCGTCCCGCGTGACGCGGCGCATCACCGTCGCGACGCCGCTCCTGTCCGCCGCCATGGACACCGTCACCGAAGCGCGCCTCGCGATCGCGATCGCGCGCGAGGGTGGCATCGGCATCATCCACCGCAATCTCTCGATCGAAGACCAGGCGTCGATGGTCGACCGGGTCAAGCGCAGCGAGTCGGGCATGATCACCGACCCGATCACGACGACCCCCGACGCCACGATCGAAGAGGTCGACGCGCTCTGCGCGCAGTACCGCATCTCGGGCCTCCCGGTCATCGACGAGCAGAACCACCTCGTGGGCATCGTGACCAACCGCGACATGCGCTTCGTCTCGGGCTTCGAGCGTCAGACCACGACGGTCCGCGACGTCATGACGACCGAGAACCTGGTGACGGGCCGCGTCGGCATCAGCGCCGGCGAGGTCATCGCGCTGTTCGCGCGCCACCGCGTCGAGAAGCTGCCGCTCATCGACGAGGACGGCACCCTCGCGGGCCTCATCACGATCAAGGACTTCGACAAGAGCGAGAAGTACCCCCTCGCGACGAAGGACGAGCACGGCCGGCTCCGCGTCGGCGCCGCGATCGGCTTCTTCGGCGATGCCTGGCAGCGCGCCGAGGCGCTCCGCGACGCGGGCGTCGACGTCATCGTCGTCGACACGGCCAACGGCCAGTCGGCGGGCGTGATCGACATGGTCCGCCGCCTCAAGGGCGATGCGTCCTTCGCCCACATCGACGTCATCGGCGGCAACGTCGCCACGCGCGAGGGCGCGCAGGCGCTCATCGACGCGGGGGTGGATGCCGTGAAGGTCGGCGTCGGGCCGGGCTCGATCTGCACGACGCGCGTCGTGGCCGGCGTCGGTGTGCCGCAGGTCACCGCGATCTACGAGGCGTCGCTCGCGGCGCGCGAGGCCGGCATCCCGGTCATCGCCGACGGCGGGCTGCAGTACTCGGGCGACATCGCCAAGGCGCTCGTCGCCGGTGCCGACACGGTCATGCTGGGCTCGCTCCTCGCGGGCACCGACGAGTCGCCGGGCGAGATCGTCTTCCAGGGCGGCAAGCAGTTCAAGCAGTACCGCGGCATGGGCTCGCTCGGTGCGCTGCAGACGCGCGGCAAGAAGACCTCGTACTCGAAGGACCGGTACTTCCAGGCCGACGTCCCGAGCGACGACAAGCTGATCCCGGAGGGCATCGAGGGGCAGGTCGCTTACCGCGGGCCGGTCTCGGCCGTCGCCTACCAGCTCGTCGGGGGCCTGCGTCAATCGATGTTCTATGTGGGCGCGCGCACCGTCGAGGAGCTCAAGGCCAAGGGCAAGTTCGTGCGCATCACGGCGGCGGGGCTCAAGGAGTCCCACCCCCACGACGTGCAGATCGTCGTCGAGGCGCCGAACTACAAGCGCTGAGCTGCTTTGGGCTGCGGGCCGACCGCGGGCTCGGGCGGTGTGCGGGCGTGGTCGGGCGCGGCATCCGTTCGCTAGCCTGAGCGGGTGATCCGGCGTGCGAAGCATCCGTTGGCGACCGAGTCCACGCGGCGGCTCGAGGCGTTCACCGACGGGGTCTTCGCGATCGCGGCGACTCTGCTCGTGCTCGATCTGACGAGCTATTCGCTCGGCAAGGTCGACTCCGACGCGCAGCTGTGGGCCGCGCTCGGCGAGATGTGGCCGCAGTTCGCGAACTTCGCGCTGAGCTTCGTGCTGCTGTGCCTGCTGTGGATGACGCATGTGCAGCAGTTCGAGAGCATCCCGCGGGTCGATTCGGTCATGATCTGGCTCAACAACGTGCGGCTGCTGTTCATCGTGCTCGTGCCGTTCGCGACCAGCCTCACGACCGAGTACTCGGAGTGGCTGGCCGGCCGCCTCGCGATGCCGGTGGCGTTCTTCTTCGCCATCTTCGCGAGCTGGCTGCAGTATCTGTGGGCGCTGAGCCACCGGGATGTCATGATGCCCGACGTCGGCGAGGAGGACGCGAGGCTCTACGGGCGCGGATCGCTCAGCGCGCTCGTCATCTCGGTGCTCGTCGTCGTGCTCGCGCCGTTCATCGGGTCGCTCGCGTTCCTGCTCTTCCTCCTCGACGGGCCCTTCACCGCTCTGCTGCGCCGGGGCCGGGCGCGTCCCCGGCCTGCGCCCCCGCGTCCCTGAGTCAGGGGAGACGGATGCCGGAGGCCGGCGTATCGTCGGGGCCATGTGCCGCAGCATCCACACCCTCCACAACTTCGAGCCGGCCGCCACCGATGAAGAGGTGCACGCCGCCGCGCTCCAGTACGTCCGCAAGATCGCGGGCACGACGAAGCCGTCCAAGGCGAACCAGGAGGCCTTCGACCGCGCCGTGCACGAGATCGAGCACATCACGCAGCACCTGCTGAACGACCTCGTCGCGGCGGTGCCGCCGAAGAACCGCGAGGTCGAGGCCGAGAAGGCGCGCGCCCGGGCGGTGCGGTCCGGCCGATACGGCGTCCCCGCCGCCTGAGCGGTTCGGCCGATACGGCGTCCCCGCCGCCTGAGCGGTCCGGCCGATACGGCGTCCCCGCCGCCTGACACCCGCTTCAGGGTCGGCGTGCGGCGTGCGCTGGGAGAGTCCGGGGAGGGCCCGCCGCACGGGCCCAACGCAGGATGCACTGAGCCCGACCGGCAGGGAGGGCGCGTGAAAACGCGGCCCACGGGCGCCGCTGACCGCGGCCGTCCTGCGTTAGGCCCGCGAGACGGGGGCCGAGGGGCGCCGAGTAGGCTGGAGGGGTGAGCATGGACATCGAGCTCGGCCGCGCCAAGCGCGCCCGTCGGGCCTACGCGTTCGACGACATCGCGGTGGTGCCCTCGCGGCGCACGCGCAATCCGGAGGACGTCTCGACGGCCTGGTCGATCGACGCCTTCCAGTTCGCGATCCCCGTGCTCGGCGCGCCGATGGACTCGGTCATGAGCCCGCGGACGGCCATCATGCTCGGCCAGCTCGGCGGGCTCGGCGTGCTCGACCTCGAGGGCCTGTGGACGCGCTACGACGACCCCGAGCCGCTGCTGGCCGAGATCTCGTCGCTCCCCGAGGCGGCCGCGACCGCCCGCATGCAGGAGCTGTACTCCGAGCCGATCAAGATCGAGCTCGTGCGCGACCGGCTCGCCGAGATCCGCGCGGCCGGCGTCACCGTCGCCGGGTCGCTCACGCCGCAGCGCACCCAGGAGCTCTACGAGACCGTCGTCGCGGCCGGCGTCGACCTCTTCGTCATCCGCGGCACCACCGTCTCGGCCGAGCACGTCTCGTCGGTCGACCAGCCGCTCAACCTCAAGAAGTTCATCTACGACCTCGACGTGCCGGTCATCGTCGGCGGTGCCGCCACCTACACGGCGGCGCTGCACCTCATGCGCACGGGCGCCGCAGGCGTGCTCGTCGGGTTCGGCGGGGGCGCGGCATCCACCACCCGTGCGACCCTCGGCCTTCACGCGCCCATGGCGACCGCCGTCGCCGACGTCGCCGGCGCGCGCCGCGACTACCTCGACGAGTCGGGTGGGCGCTACGTGCACGTCATCGCCGACGGAGGCGTGGGCACCTCGGGCGACATCGTCAAGGCGCTCGCGATGGGCGCCGACGCCGTCATGCTCGGCGTCGCGCTCGCGCGGGCGACGGATGCCCCGGGCCGCGGCTTCCACTGGGGGCCCGAGGCGCACCACGCCAAGCTCCCGCGTGGGCACCGCATCCGGGTCGAGCAGCTCGTCGACCTCGAGTCGGTGCTCTACGGCCCCGCACCCGTCGCCGACGGGACCGCGAACCTCATCGGGGCGCTGCGCAAGTCGATGGCGACGACGGGCTACTCCGACCTCAAGGAGTTCCAGCGCGTCGAGGTCGTCGTCGCGCCCTACAGCGGCGGATGAGCCCGCTCCCTCCCGACGCGCGCGCGGCAGTGACCCCGGACGCCGAGCCCGAGGTCTTCCCGCCGACCCTCCGCGAAGTCATGCTCCGGCCGCGGTGGATCGCGATGCTCGGGCTGTGCCTCGTCGTCGCCGGGGTCTTCGCGTGGCTCGGCCAGTGGCAGCTCGGGCGCGCGGTCGACACCAACCCCACGGCTCCCGGCGCGACCGAGGTGCTGCGGCCGCTGGAAGATGTCACGGGGCCGGGGGAGTACCTCCCCGAGCCCCTCGTCGGGCAGCTCGTCGAGGCGACGGGGCAGTGGGTCCCGGGTGACTTCCTCATCGTCGAGTCGCGCTTCAACGAGGGCGTCGAGGGGTACTGGGTCACCGGTCAGCTGCGTCTCGCGGGCACCGCCACCCCGACGTCGGTCGCCGTCGCGCTCGGATGGGCGTCCACGCGTCAAGAGGCCCAGAACGCGATCGACCGCCTCGACTTCGACGCCTCGGCCCCGAGCCCCGCGCCCGTGCGCGTCGAGGGCCGGCTCATCGCCGACGAGGGTCCGCTGCCCCCGCCGCGGGGGAGCGACCCGCAGACCATGACGCGCATGTCGCCCGCCGCTCTGCTGAGCCAGTGGCACGACATCGAGGGACTCGACGTCTATCGCCAGTACATCGCCTCGCAGGTCGCGCCGTCGCTGCTCCTCGACATCCACTCCCCGGCGCCCGACGAGGGATCGCGGGTCAACTGGCTCAACATCTTCTACGCGATCGAATGGGCCGTCTTCGCGGGCTTCGCCTTCTACCTCTGGTACCGCCTGGCGAAGGATGCCTGGGAGAAGGAAGTCGAAGAGATCCAGGATGCCGCGGCCGAGGCCGAAGCCGAAGCCGAAGCCGAAGCCCAAGCCCAAGCCGCGGCGACGCGGCCCGAGGCTCCGCGCGACGCGTAGCGGCGCGGGAAGGGTCGTGGGAGAGGTCGTGGGGGCGGTCACCCCTCCACCCCTTCCGTCCCGAGCGAGCACGCCGGATCCGGCCGCTAAACTGGAGTCCATGCCCGCCGCTCCCAAACTCGCCTCTTTCCCGGCGATCCGCGGTGCGCTGCGGTTCTACCAGATCTGCTCGATCATCACGGGCACGATGCTGCTGCTCCTGTGCGCCGAGATGCTCGTCAAGTACGCGCTCGGCTACGAGCTCTTCCTCGGCGGATCGGGCGGTTTCCTGTGGTTCGCCCCGGTCGTCGAGGGCCCGAACGGTCACGAGTCGACCGGCGACGGGTTCAACCTGTCGCTGGGCATCCTCGTCGCACACGGCTGGTTCTACGTCGTGTACCTCTTCTCCTGCTTCCGCGTGTGGAGCCTCATGCGCTGGCAGTTCTGGCGCTTCCTCCTTCTCGCGGCCGGCGGCATCGTGCCGTTCCTCTCGTTCTTCCTCGAGGCGCGCGTCGCCCGCGAGGTGAAGCGCTACCTCGCCGAGCGCGAGGCGAGCGAGGGCGACGCCGCCACGCACGACCTCGCCGCCCACTCGACCCTCACGCAGGCGGTTCCCACCGAGCAGCGCGACAAGCCGCTCCTCTGACAGAAAGCACCCGTTGACCGAGCAGACCGAGACCTCCCAGCGCCCCGTCCTCGTCGTCGACTTCGGCGCCCAGTACGCGCAGCTCATCGCCCGACGCGTCCGCGAAGCAGGCGTCTACAGCGAGATCGTGCCGCACACGGCATCCGCGTCCGACATCGCCGCGAAGAACCCCGTCGGCATCATCCTCTCGGGCGGACCCTCGTCGGTCTACGAAGAGGGCGCGCCCGCGCTCGACGAGGGCGTCTTCGACCTCGGCGTGCCGACCCTCGGCATCTGCTACGGCTTCCAGGTGATGGCGCAGGCACTCGGCGGGGAGGTCGCCAACACGGGACTGCGCGAGTACGGGGCGACGGATGCCTCGCTCTCGGGCGATGGAGGAGTGCTCCTCGGCGGGCAGCCGGCCGAGCAGAACGTCTGGATGAGCCACGGCGATCAGGTCTCGCGGGCCCCCGAGGGCTTCGACGTGCTGGCGTCGACCTCGGCGACGCCCGTCGCGGCTTTCGGGAGCGACGAGCGACGCCTGTACGGCGTGCAGTGGCATCCGGAGGTCAAGCACTCCGACCACGGCCAGCGCGTCATCGAGAACTTCCTGCACAAGGCGGCCGGACTCCCGGCCGACTGGAACAGCGGCAACGTCATCGCCGAGCAGGTCGAGCGGATCCGCGAGCAGGTCGGCACCGGCCGCGTGCTGTGCGCGCTCTCGGGCGGCGTCGACTCGGCCGTCGCGGCGGCGCTCGTGCACGAAGCCGTCGGCGATCAGCTCGTCTGCGTCTTCGTCGACCACGGCCTCCTGCGCAAGGGTGAGCGCGAGCAGGTCGAGAACGACTACGTCGCCTCGACCGGCGTGCGGCTCGTCACGATCGACGCGCGGGAGCAGTTCCTCACGGCGCTCGCGGGTGTGAGCGATCCCGAGGAGAAGCGCAAGATCATCGGGCGCGAGTTCATCCGCACCTTCGAGGCCGCCGAGCGCGACCTCGTGGCCGAAGCGGCCGCCGACGGCGAGCCGATCCGCTTCCTCGTGCAGGGCACGCTCTACCCCGACGTCGTCGAGTCGGGCGGGGGCACCGGCACGGCGAACATCAAGTCGCACCACAACGTGGGCGGCCTGCCCGAAGACCTGCAGTTCGAGCTCGTCGAGCCGCTGCGGACGCTCTTCAAGGACGAGGTCCGCGCCATCGGCCGTGAGCTGGGCCTGCCCGAGGTGATCGTCGCGCGCCAGCCGTTTCCGGGTCCCGGCCTCGGCATCCGGATCGTGGGTGAGGTCACCGCTGACCGCCTCGCGATTCTGCAGGACGCCGACGCCATCGCCCGCGAGGAGCTGACCAAGGCAGGCCTCGACGTCGACATCTGGCAGTGCCCGGTCGTGCTGCTGGCCAACGTGCGCTCTGTCGGTGTGCAGGGCGACGGCCGCACCTACGGGCACCCCATCGTGCTGCGTCCGGTCTCTTCGGAAGACGCGATGACGGCCGACTGGACGCGCCTGCCCTACGACGTGCTGTCGAAGATCTCGAACCGCATCACCAACGAGGTGCGCGACATCAACCGCGTCGTGCTCGACGTGACCTCCAAGCCGCCGGGGACCATCGAGTGGGAGTGACCTGAGGGACCGGATGCCGAGGCATCCGGTCCCTCCTCCTTTTGTGGGCTTGATGCCGGGCGGGTCTGGGTGTGTGGCGGGGTCGGGCTGTGTGGCGGGCTCGGGCTTTGGGTGTGTGACGGGGTCGGGGTGTGTGACGGGGTCGGGGTGTGCTGCGGCCCCGCCCGAGTACCGAACTCAGGACGAGAGTTCGACGCACCCCGGCGCGCCCGCGGAAAAGCGCGGCGGAGCCTGACCCGGTTTCCCGGACGGTTGTTGTGTGTTGATCATGCCGCGATCTCGGCGGCGGTGTGAAGGGCTTCGTAGTCGGCGGGGCTGAGGTTGTCGAGGCTGGTGTGCCGGCGGCGGGGGTTGTAGAAGCCCTCGATCCACTCGAACATCGCCGACGCGAGTTGCGCGCGGGAGTCCCAGTTGGTGCGGTCCAGGAGTTCGCGCTGCATGGTCGACCAGAACGACTCGATGAGCGCGTTGTCGACGCTGGACGCGACCCTGCCCATCGAGCCGAGCAGCCCGGCTTGGCGCAGCCGGTGCCCGAAGAGCCAGCTGGTGTATTGCGCTCCTCGGTCCGCATGCACCACGGTTCCGGGTTCGGGGCGGCGGCGCCAGCGGGCCATCTCGAGTGCGTCGACGACGATCTCCGCGGTGATCCGATCCGAGATCGACCAGCCCACGATCCGTCGCGAGTACGCGTCGATCACGGCCGCGCAGTAGACCCATCCGTCACGGGCGCGGTGCTGCGTGATGTCGCAGAACCAGAGCCGGTTCGGGGCATCAGCGTGGAACTGCCGCTTCACAAGGTCGTCATGCGTAGCCGTGTCCGGCTTCCAGCCTCGCCGCTTGCGGCGGTGCGACACGCCGACCAGCCCGTCCTGCCGCATCAGCCGGGCGACGCGCTTGCGGCCGACGTGGACGCCGAGCCCGAGGCGCAGCTCGGCGAGCACCCGTGGCGCGCCATAGGTCGCTCGGGAGTCGGCGTGGATGCGTCGGATCGTGGTGGTCAGCTCTGCGTCCGCGACAGCTCGCGCTGATGGTGGCCGGCTGGCCCAGTCGTAGTAGCCGGAGCTTGAGATGTTCAGGAACCGGCAGGCCACCGCGACGGGCACCCCGTCGGCGGCGAGCTCCTGGACCAGCCGGAACCCTATTTTGGGAGCACGTTCTCCCTGGCGAAGTACGCCGACGCGCGCTTGAGGATCTCGTTCTCCATCTCCAGCACTCGGTTCCGGCGGCGCAGCTCGACGAGCTCTTTGTGCTCATCGGTCGTGATCCCCGGCTTGCGGCCGGAGTCGATCGCGTCGCGGTTCATCCAGTTGCGAAGGCACGACTCGCTGATCCCGAGATCGCGGGCGGTCTGCGCGACCGGGTTGCCCTGTGCGACCAGGTCCAGGGCTCGACGCCGGAACTCCGGCGAATGTGGGGCAGGCATCTCACGGACTCCTTCCGAGACGATCATCGCCTCAAAGTTGGTGTCCGGGAAAGCGGGTCAGGCTCCGGCTTCGCCCGGCGGCCGCGCGCGCTCGTCCTGCGTTAGGTACGGCGCGGGGGTGTGAGCGGGCAGGGGAGGCGCCGGGGCTCGGGTGCGTGGCCGGGTCGGCGCCTGGTTGTGTGGCGGGGGCGGGGTCTGGGTGTGTGACGGGGTCGGGGTGTGTGACGGGGTCGTTGCGGCCCCGCCCGCGTACCGAACTCAGGACGAGAGTTCGACGCACCCCGGGCCGCCCGCGGAAACGCGCGGCCTTGCCCGGCGGCCGCGCGCGCTCGTCCTGAGTTAGGTACGGCGGCGGCGTGTGATCGGGGAGGGGAGGGGAGGGTGGGGCGGCGGGCTCGCCCGTGACGACGAGCGCGGTGGCGTGGGGGAGGATGGACGCGTGACCGACCTCCTGCCCGCCGCGACGTATCTCGTGCTCGCCAGCAGGCTGCTCCCCGACCGTGACGGCGGATTCACGATCTCGGTCCTGCGCCGCGCCCTCGACATGGCCGATGCAGGCGCCGAGCCGGTGCTCCTGACGATCGATCCCGGCGACTCCGCCGACCACGACGCCCACCGCGAGGAGTGGCGGCGACGCGGGCTGCTCGGCGAGCACGCCGCGCTGCGCAACCTCTTCGACGACGCCCGCGCCGACGCCGGCTGGCTGCGAGAGGCTGCCCTGCCAGGCTCCATCCCGGACTCGGAGTGGCCGTACCGCGCGATCACGGATGCCGCCGGCGCCACGGTCCTCGAACTCCCCGTCGTGAGCGGCGACCCCGCGTGGCACCTCACCGAGGCGCCCGTGCGCATCTGGGCGGACGGCGAACCAATCGGCTGGCTCCCCGGCTACGCGGGGCTCTACCGTGCGTGGATCAACGCGCTCGCGGCCCGCAGCGACGAGCCGGTCGTGCTTGTCTGCGAGGCTCGGCAGGTCGGCGAAGCACTCGTCGCCCAGGGAGAGCCCCTCCTCGACCCCGACGTGCGCATCGTCCACACGACGCACGCCTGCCACGTCCTCGCGCCGTTCGCGTGGGATTCGCCGATGGATGCCGCGTGGGAGCGCTGGTTCGCCGTGGCCGATCGGTTCGATGCCGTCCTCTGGCTCACCCCGAGTCAGCAGGCGGATGTCGAGCGCCGCGTGGGACGCGGCATCCGCTCATTCGTCGTCCCGCACCCCGCGCCGCAGCCGACCGATCTCGATGACGCAACCGTGCCGGGACGCATCGTCATGCTCAACTCGCTCATCGCGCGCAAGCGGGTCGACCATGCGATCCGTGCGCTCGCGACGTTGCGCACGACGGTTCCCGCCGCACACCTGCACGTGTACGGCGACGGCGCGCAGCGCCCCGAACTCGAGCAGCTCGCGCGCGACCTCGGCGTCGCGGATGCCGTCGCGTTCATGGGGCACACCGCCGACCCGTCCCGCGCGTGGGCCGAGGCCGACGTCTTCGGGCTGGCGAGCACGAACGAGGGGCAGCCGCTCGTCGTGCTCGAGGCGCTTGGCGCGGGCGTGCCGGTGGTGAGTTACGACATGCCGTACGGGCCGCGCGACACCCTCGCTCGGGGCGGCGGCCGGCTCGTGCCCGACGGCGATGTCGAAGCGCTCGCCGCGACCCTGGCCGAGGTCATCGGCGATCGGGATCTGCGGGACCGGCTGTCGGCCGAGGGCCGCGCGGCTGCCAGGACGATGGATGCCGCGGCCTCGATGCGCGCGATGGGCGAGGCCGTGCGGGCTGCCCTTGACGAGCCCGCGGTGCGTCCAGGGCGCTGACGACGGCGGCGGCGGAGTGGCCGCGCGATCCGACAGCTGTGGGTGCGAGGCGACTCGGGCGCGGACGACGGCCGATGCGTGCGTCGCGGTCCGCCGCCCGGCGCCGATCCTCGCGAATCGGGTCAGGCCCCGGGCGCCCCCGGCCAGACCTTGCCGGCCCACGGGTCGTAGTCGGCGATGAGCGCCTCCTGCGCGGGCCGCTCGGCCTCGGGCACGTGCTGGAGGTTGATGCGCACGCGGTACCACAGCGAGCTCGACCCGCGCATGCCGTCGATCATCACGTCGGCGGGGTGCAGGTGCGGCACGACGTCGCGGTGCCCCTCGTTCCAGGTCTGCAGCGCCGCGAGCGCCTCGGACTTCAGCTTCGTCCGGGCGATCTCGATGAGGGGCATCGTCGACACGCGGCGTCCTGATCCGTCGCCGGCGCGCGGCGGCTTCTCGGCAGGGCCGAGGTCCTTCGCGAGCTGCAGCAGACCGTCGAGGGTGCCGACGGCATCGTCGATCCCCGCGTGCGGATCGCCCCGCTCGGCGAAACGCGCGAGCACCGTCCGCACCGTGAACTCCTCGGGGCGCCGCTCGTGCACCTCGTCCCAGTCGAGCGGGGTCGAGACGCGCGCATCGGGCAGGGGGCGCACCGAGTACGCGGATGCCACGGTCCGGTCTTTCGCGTTCTGGTTGAAGTCGACGAACACGCTCTCGCCCCGCTCCTCCTTCCACCACCGTGCCGTGGCGAGTCCGGGCGCCCGGTTCTCGACCTCGCGGCCGAGCGTCTCGGCGGCCAGTCGCACGTCGCGGAAGTCCCAGTCCGGAGCGATCCGCACGAGGATGTGCAGCCCGCGTGACCCGCTGGTCTTCGGCCAGCCGACGAGCCCGCAGTCGTCGAGCACCTCCCGCGCCACCATCGCGACATCGACGATCTGCGACCAGTCGACGCCGGGCATCGGGTCGAGATCGATGCGCAGCTCGTCGGGGTGGTCGAGATCCTCGGCGCGCACGGCGTGGGGGTTGAGGTCGAGGCATCCGAGATTCACGACCCAGGCAAGGCCCGCGGCATCCCGGATCACCGCCTCCTCGGCGGAGCGCCCCGACGCATAGTGGAGCGTCGCGGTCTCGATGTAGTCGGGGTGATTCTCGGGCACGCGCTTCTGGAAGAACGGCTCGGTGTCGATGCCCTTCGGGAACCGCTTCAGCACCATCGGCCGGCCGCCCGCGCCCCGCAGCGCGCCCTCGGCGACGGCGAGATAGTACTCGACGAGTTCGAGCTTGGTGATGCCCGGCTCGGGGAAGACGATCTTGTCGGGGCTCGAGACGCGCACCTCGCTCCCGGCCGCCTCGAGGAAGGTCTCGGAGGACTTCGAAGGGCTCATGCCTCTCACGTTAGGTCGGCGACGGATGCCTCGGCCAGGGGTTGCGCCGCCCGCCGGCCCGCTCCTCGGCTTGGGCCGGCCGAGGGGCAGCCGGGGCGGTGTGCGGGGCGGGCTGTGTTCATAACTCCGGAGAAACCGGCCGGGCGGGGGCCGTTTCGGCCTTTTTGCGCGGTCGGGGAGGGGTTTCTCCGGAGTTATGAACGGGAGCCGGGCGGTAACTGCGGGGGTCGGGTTCGGCTGTGCGAGGCGCAGCCGGGGCCGTGTGCGGGGCGGGCTGTGTTCATAGCTCCGGAGAAACCGGCCGGGCGGGGGCCGCTTCGGCCTTTTTGGAGCGCGCGGCAGGCATTTCTCCGGAGTTATGAACTCCGCGCCGCGCCAAACCCCGCAGGCACCCGGTACCGACGACGAAGGGCCGCCCCGAATGGGACGGCCCTTCGTGCGACGGCGCGGGGTTAGTTGCTGCCGCGCAGGATCGCGAGGATCCGAAGGATCTCGATGTACAGCCAGACGACCGTCACCATGATGCCGAAACCGCCGACCCAGCCGTACTGACGGGGAGCGCCGTTGCGCACACCCTGCTGGATCGAGTCGAAGTCGAGCACGAGCGAGTACGCCGCCATGATGACCACGAGCACGCCGATGATGAGGCCGAGCGGGATGCCGAAGACCTCCTGGCTCAGGATGCCGAAGGGTCCGCCGGCGATCGGGACGTTGAACAGCATGAGGCCCACGTTGATGAGCGAGAACACGAGGTACCCGATCATCGCGATCATGAAGACCTTCGTGGCGCGCTTGGACGCGCGGACCTTGCCGCTCGCGAAGAGGGCCAGCGTCACGCCGACCACCGCGAGGGTCGCCAGCGTCGCCTGGATGACGATGCCGGGCCAGAGGAACTCGAAGAAGGCCGAGATGCCGCCGACGAAGAGGCCCTCGAACGCGGCGTAGCCGAAGATCAGCGCGGGGCGGACCTTCTTGCGCGACGTGAACGCGACGACCATCGCGAGCACGAAGCCGCCGAGCGCGCCGATGAGCCAGGGGGCGACCGACGGGTTCGGGTTCTGCACGGTGACCGGAGCCATCGTCCAGAGCCAGCCCGCGACCGCGCCGACCAGCAGCACGACGAACAGACCGAGGGTCTTGAGGACCGTGTCCTCGACCGTCATACGGCCCGTCTCGACCGCACCGGCGGGGGGAGCGGCGAACGCGCCCTCGAGCCGTGCGTTGGCGGCGGCATCCACACCCGCGTGCGCCGTCGAGGCGTACTGCGTGGGACCGCCGATGTTCGCCGCCTGGGGACCGCCCGGGTAGCTCTTGACTGCGCGCGGGTCCTGGAAGGCGGGGTTGTTGAATGCGGGGTTTGCCGAGGCCATGCTCGATCACACTCCAGTGGTTGTTAGCAGCACGGTGCTGTTGATCCACGATATCGGATGGGGTGCGACACGCCGCGGATCGGTGCTGTGAAGGGTCTTTGAGACTGGGCAGGGGACGGATGCTGCAGCACGGCGCGGATACCGTGGATGGCATGCCGCGCCGCCCCCCTCTCGTCGTCGGGCACCGCGGTGCGCCGGGCTACCGGCCCGAGCATTCGCGGTCGTCGTACGACCTCGCGCTCGCGATGGGCGTGGACGCCGTCGAACCCGATGTCGTCGTCTCGCGCGACGGCGTGCTCGTCGTGCGGCACGAGAACGAGATCGGTTCGACGACGGATGTCGCGTCCCGCCCCGAGTTCGCCGCCCGGCGCACGACGAAGACCGTCGACGGGTCCGAGATCACGGGCTGGTTCACCGAGGACTTCACGTGGGACGAGCTCGCGACGCTGCGCTGCCGCGAACGTCTGCCGAAGATCCGCACGACGAGTGCGACCTTCGACGACCTGCAGCCCGTCCTGCGGCTGCGCGACCTGCTCGATCTCGTCCGCGAGGCATCGCTCACGTACGGCCGCGAGATCGGCGTCGTGCTCGAGATCAAGCACGCGACCTACTTCGCAGGACTGGGATGGGATGTCGCGGCCCTCGTCGCGGACGAGCTCCGGGCCGCCGGGTGGGCCGCGGGAGAGCTGCCGCTCGTCGTCGAGTCGTTCGAGTCCACGGTTCTCGGCCAGGTGCGGGAACGAGGCATCCGGGGC